>NZ_JAKZJH010000004.1:0-179617 GCF_031142795.1 Streptococcus sp. IsoGale021 | reverse complement strand
TTTTAAAAAAGAAAGAGAGTAGGACAAAATCAATAACTTAAAGAGTTGGATTTTATCATTCCGCTCCGCAGCAGCAATGATTAGCTCCAGTAGTCTGAGGAGCTGTTGAAGGTTACAAATACAGCTAACGAGATCAGCGTCAATAAACTTGATTAAAACTTTGTTATTGCTTTCTACGAAAGATCTATTTATCACCTGCCATATTTTTTTAAGCAAACCACACTAAACTGCGTTTTACAAACAATATTATTATAAAAACATTTTCACAAATCTCTTTTACAAAATCAAAGATACTATCAAAACAAGAAGAACAGTAAGAATAGAAAGTGTCACAGCCAGACTTACCCAAAAACCAGCTGTATTCCTTGGATTGACCCCAATTCCAACACCAATTTTCTTCGGTACCCAAAATGGCTCAGAAGATGTTTGTTTTCCCCTCAAACGAAGTAACTTAATAAGGTACCAAAGAAAGAATATGAATAAGACGACTTTCAATAATAATAATAATAATTCACCCATTTTTATCCCCTTTGACTAATATTATACACCTTACTATCCTTTTTACAACCTCAAACTCGCTTAGACAGTCATTTTTTGATACAATAGAAAAAATAAATCTAGAAAAGGTATCCGTATGAAACTCATATCTTGGAATATTGACTCTCTCAACGCAGCTTTGACCAGCGACTCTGCACGCGCGCAATTGTCACAAGCTGTGTTACAAACTTTAGTAAGATTAGACGCTGATATTATCGCCATTCAGGAAACTAAATTATCTGCTAACGGACCAACTAAAAAACATCTAAAAGTTTTGGATGAATTATTCCCACATTATGAAACTACATGGCGCTCTTCTATAGAACCTGCACGTAAAGGTTATGCTGGAACTATGTTTTTATACAAAGAGAATCTATCTCCAAAAATAACCTTCCCAGAAATCGGTGCACCTTCTACTATGGATTCCGAGGGGCGCATCATTACGTTGGAATTTGACAATTTTTTCGTTACACAAGTTTATACGCCAAATGCAGGTGATGGTTTAAAACGTTTAGAAGATCGACAAATCTGGGACAAAAAATATGCTGACTATCTAACAGCTTTAGACATAGAAAAACCTGTCCTTGCTACAGGGGACTACAATGTAGCCCACAATGAGATTGACCTCGCTCATCCTTCTAGCAACCGTCGCTCACCTGGATTTACAGATGAAGAACGATCCGGCTTTACCAATCTGTTAAATCGTGGTTTTACTGATACTTTCCGTTACATTCACGGCGATATTCCAAATGTTTATAGCTGGTGGGCACAACGCAGCAAGACCAGCAAAATCAATAACAGTGGCTGGAGAATTGATTACTGGCTGACCAGCAATCGAATTGCAGATAAAGTAACCAAGTCAGAAATGATTGACTCAGGTACAAGGCAAGACCACACACCAATTGTATTGGAAATTGAATTATAAAAAAAGAGGTTTCTCCTCTTTTTTTCAATCAAAATGATACAGTTGTGGATATTGGTCACATTCAGGATTTCTTGGGTGGCAGATTTCACGACCAAAGCAAATCATAGCTTGATGAGCTGGAAGCCATTCATTTTTGGGCAGAACTTCCATCACGCGTTGTTCAACTTCTAGAGGGGTAGCCGACTTTTTGACAATGTCATGATGTTTGCAAATCCGCTCCACATGAGTATCCACCGCAAAAGCCGGAATACCAAAACCAACACTCATGACCACATTGGCTGTCTTACGTCCTACACCTGCAAGACTTTCCAATTCCTGTCGTGTATGAGGTACCTGACCGTCAAAGTTATCCAGCAATTGCTGAGCACATTTTTTCAAAAACTTAGCCTTATTGCGATAAAGTCCAAGACGAGCAATATAGCTAGCAATCTCGCTTTCTGATGCCGCCGCCATTTCCCGTGGAGTTGGATAGGCTTTAAAAAGGGCTGGTGTGACTGTGTTGACTGCTGCATCGGTCGTTTGAGCCGACAACATAACTGCTACCAGCAATTCAAAATGATTGGTAAAATTCAAGCTAGGTTTCGCATCTGGAAATAGGGCTATGATTTCCTCAATTACCTTTCGCGCACGTTTTTTTGATAAAACCATTTTTTCTCTTTTCGTTTTTTACTAATATTCACTGAAAATCAAACAGTCTCACAGACTGTTTAGCAACCTTGCAAAGTGAGACTATACAAAATATCTGACGGAATATGTTGTATCGGATGATTAAATCAAAAGAGCGACGATTAACATTTTCAAATTTTAGATCTATCTCACTCCCAAGCTAACAAGGTTTGAAGAAAGTTTCTCAGTGTATAAAAACATTATAACACGAACAGCAATGATACCAAAATAGAGAGCTTAAAAAGAAGTGAGGCAACAATTGCGATTTTAAAGAAATCCATTTTGTCGTCTCACTTCTTTTTTATTTACAAATCTAATATTGCATATTCTGTGCGGTAGCCTATTTGCAGGATTTTTCCGTCTTTTTCTAAGATTGGTCGTTTGATGAGCATACCATCGGTTGCTAAAAGCTCTGCGGCTTCTTCGGCGGACAATCCTGATAGTTTATCTTTCAAACCTAGCTCACGATATTTGAGCCCGCTAGTGTTGAAGAAAGATTTGATGTTTAAATCAGAATTTTCCATCCAAGTTAAAATTTCCTCTTTACTCGGTGTTTCCTTGACAATGTCTACCGCTTCAAAGTCCAAACCCAAGCGGTTTAATTCAGCCTTGGCTTTGCGACAGGTCGAACATTTTGGATATTCAATAAATCGTAACATATCATTTTCTCCATTTGTATCATTTATCTAAAGCTTTCTCGCTAAGCTCTACGCCTTCATGCTCCAAGAGCCATATTTTCTTGTCTAATCCCCCAGCATAGCCAGTTAATTGTCCTTGACTTCCCAGCACTCGATGACAGGGAACGATGATTGAAAAAGGATTTTTACCCACAGCACCACTAACAGCCTGCGCCGAGCGAACATCTAACTCCTTTGCTATCTGACCATAAGTAACCGTTGCCCCATAAGGAATAGTTTGCAGATAAGCCCAGACCCGTTGTTGAAAATCCGTCCCAACAAGAGCCAAAACAAGACTCGAAAAGTCTGGACAATCTCCGTTAAAATAGCAATCTAGCAGATTCTTCGTCTCTTTTAAAACCTCATTTTCTGCTAAGAGTAAATTCTCCTCTAAACCGCGCTCAAAATATTTCTGCTTGAGAAACCAGACTCCAACCAGCCCTGTCTCATCAGCAACTAAAGACATTTCTCCTAAAGGGGAAGTATAAATTTGTTTATAAAAAGTCATTTTTACTCACTGACTTGCTCATGATAACGAGCATATAATTCACTCTTATTCCAACCATATTTTTTAGCCACTTCTTTGATAGCTTGATTTTTCTTTGCTCCTGCTGCTACTAGAAAATCAATTTCTGCCAACAAATCCGCTTCTGACTGCTCAACCACTTCTTCGCTCGCTCCTTCCACAATCAGCAAGCATTCGCCCTTAAGCGGATTTTCTGAAATATGGTCTATCAATTCGGAAATCAAGCCACGTTGGTATTCCTCATAAATCTTAGTCAATTCCCGTACCAGAACAACGGAGCGATTTCCATAAATACTAAGCATATTTTCTAAAGTAGCCTTAACCCGATGAGGAGATTCGTAAAAAATCTGTGTCTCTGGATAGGCTTTTTTATTAGAAAAAAACTCTTTTTGCTGACCAGCCTTGCGTGGCAAAAATCCATAAAAAATATGAGGTTGCGGAGCAAGACCACTAGCTATCAAAGCTGAAATACCTGCGCTGGGACCAGGTACAGTCACTACTGCGATTTCCTCAGCAATAGCAGCTTTGACTAAATCATGCCCTGGATCCGAAATGCTAGGCAAGCCGGCATCCGAAACCTGCGCAATATCCTGCCCGCTTTTCAGCAAACGAATCAAATCAGGGATTTTTTCTTTGGCATTATGCTCGTGAAAGCTAATCTGCTTCGTAGTAATACCAAAATGCTTGAGCAACAAACCAGTATTTCTGGTATCTTCTGCTGCAATGAAATCGACTTCTTTCAGAGTATTCACCATACGGATGCTCATATCGTCCATATTCCCAATCGGAGTAGCCACCAGATAGAGCTTCCCATAAGGAGACTGACCTTTAAAACTTTTTTGAACCTGCATGCTTACTCCCTAAAAAGTAATTCATCACAAAACATACATTCTGCATCATTTTCACGGCGTTGCCCATAAAAATCTGTGCACACATGAAAACCATCTTCATAGAGTTTGCGCAAATTATCCCGGTTTCTTTTTGTTTTTGGTGTTGCTGCGTGCTCTACCTGTCCTAATCGCTCTCTTAATTTATCATTTTCCAAGCGAAGCGCTACATTTTCTTCCACCACGCTTTTCAGATTTTTCTTAATCGCTTCTACTTCTGCTAAAGTAACAAGCAGATTTTGAGAAAATTCATCAAGAGCATCAAATAATTCTTTTTTATTCATCCTCACTACCATTTTCCTGTACCAACGTAGCCATCATTCTCTTTCTTGTAACACCATATATTCTAGTGCATTTTGAAAATTAACATTGGCTTGCCACATTTTTCTTGCTGTAAATATACCTTCTAAATAGAAGCGTCCCCACGTTGTTTGCATTTCTTTTGCAAAGAGAAGCTCTAAGAGCTTCAAAGCCTGTTCTTGCTTTTCCTTATCAACTGCCAGACTAGCCAACTTCGCAACCTGCAAATAAGCAGTTTCTTTCCGGTTTAAGCAAAGCGATGCAAAACGATCACATTCTGCTGCCAAGTCAAAAAAAGATGGACTAGCTGCCAAACGCATGGCTTCTTCTTCTGTTTGACTATAAGCAGTTAACAATTCTGCTTGTGTCTTTATCAGCCCAGTCTGCTCCAATTTTTCAAGCAAATAGGCTTGATTTTTTGGAAAATGAAATAGCTGCGCTCGGCTTTTAATCGTGGGCAAAATAAGATTTTCATCCGCTGTCAACAAGAAAATATACACTTCACTTTGTGGCTCTTCAATGACCTTCAACAGCGAATTAGCTGCATTGACATGAATCTTGTCCGCATCACAAATGATAAACACTTGCTTGCTGCTTTCAAACCCTGACTGAGAAAAATTGCGTACTAATTCTCGAACACGCTCCGTCTTGATAATCTGATTGACAGGACGGACGACTGTCACATCTGAAAAATCCTCTTCCTCAATCAACCGACAATTTCGACATTCTCCACAGGGTAAGACACCATTTTTATTGGTACAAAATAAACTCTGTGCTAAACATTGAGCCATTTCAAAACTGCCGAAAGCCCCTGTAAACAGATAAGCATGATTCAGCCGATGTTGCTGTAAAATGTGCTCAAAACGTTCAAACAAAACTGGCTGCAACTGAGCTAATTCTTCTATTTTCATCTTAAACTCTCAACTCTTTCTGCCAATACTGCTAAAGTATCTGCAACGACCTTTTCTAATGGCTGACTGGCATCAATCTTTCTCACACGATTCGGTTCTTTTTTAAGAATAGACAAATACCCCTCACGCACGCGCCGATGCCATTCTACACTTTCACGATCCAAGCGGTCTGCACCACGCTCTTTGCTCTTAGCAATACGAGCCAAGCCTTCCTCTGCTTCAATATCAAAATAAAGGGTCAAGTCTGGCTTCAAACCGTCGGTCGCAAAATTATTCAGCCAATCAATATCAGCTACCTTGAGTCCCCGACCAAATCCTTGATAAGCAACAGAACTATCAATAAAGCGATCCACCAGCACCATTTCACCACGATCTAAAGCAGGTAAAATGCGTTCCACCAAATGTTGCCTACGACTGGCAATATAGAGGAGCAATTCCGTTTTTTCATCGATTTCCGTATGCTTCGGATCTAAAACAACATCGCGAATCTTCTCCGCAACTGCCACTCCACCAGGCTCACGCGTAGTGACAAACGCCTGCCCTTTTGCTTCTAAAATCGGAATCAAGGCTTCTAAAACACTTGATTTTCCTGCACCATCTGGTCCCTCTAAAGAGATGAATATTCCTTTTGACATACTAACTCATTTCTTCCTTTTTCTCCTTTCTATTTTAACAAAAAACTCCAGAAAAATCATTGCCAGAAAAAGTTTAAAAAAATTTTTTCAAAATGATACATAAGTTTTCAAGATTTGATACAATAGAATGTACAGAAATTATTAGGAGGTTAGCATGTCTAAGTTTAAAAACTATCTAACGATTATTCTAGGAGCTGGAATTTTTGCTTTTGCAATAAATTATCTGATTATTCCGAATCATTTGTATGAAGGGGGCGCGACTGGAGTGACCCTCATTACATACTATCTTTTTAAGATTCCTGTTTCACTGATGAATCTCATCATCAACATTCCTCTTTTCATTATTGCTTGGAGAATTTTTGGAACGCGGCTTTTGTACTCTAGTATTTTAGGGACTTTTGCCGTTTCTGCTTGGCTGGCGATATTTGAAAAAATTCCTTTCGTGATTAACCTTGAAGGCGACCTCGTGATTGTGACGCTTCTGACAGGGATTATTGCTGGCGTTGGACTAGGAATTGTTTTCAATGCCGGCGGTACGACTGGCGGTACCGATATTATTGCTCGAATCGCTAACAAGTATACGAATATCTCCATGGGAAAATTGATGTTTACTGTAGACTTCTGCGTCCTTATTTTTGTTATACTTGTTTTTAAAGATGTTCGCTTAGTGACTTATACCTTGATTTTTGTCTTTATCGCTTCGCGAGTAATTGACTTGATTGGTGAAGGCGGTTATGCCGGCAAGGGCTTCATGGTTATCACTAGCCGTCCAGAAGAATTAGCAAAGAAAATTGACGAAGATCTCGGTCGTGGAATTACTTTTATCAATGGACAAGGCTACTACAGCGAGAATGATCTGAAACTCATTTACTGCGTTGTTGGACGAAACGAAATGCAATCCATGAAAAAAGTTATTCATAGCGTCGATCCACATGCCTTTATTACCATTACAGATGCCCATGAAATCCTTGGTGAAGGCTTTACCTTAGATGTCAATAAGCAACCTATTCAGAAATAATCTTGCTCCCATTATAAAAAACGCATGATCACAGTTAAAAGACTGCTCTCATGCGTTTTTGTTATTTTATAATGCTTTTGCTGAAGTACGGGTAATGTCTTCTACCTGAATGCCTTTGTCTTCAAATTTCGCTTTTAAAGCCGGCAAATCCACATTGCCATCGATTTGAACTTCAATGATAACCTTGCCATCTTTGCGTGGGATATTAACAGCATTAGAGATATTGAGATTTTCTTCGACAATCAAATGCACAATCTTCTCCAACACACCGACTTCATCTTCTGTAATGAAACGCACGCGAATGCCTTCTTCACCATAGCCAGCAATTTCAAGAAAGGCTCTGAAAACATCACGATCTGTAATGACGCCGTATACTTGCTGGTTGTCCACCACTGGCAAAATGCCAATTTTATTTTTCAGCATCAAGTAAGTAGCATCTTCCAAGCTAGCAAATTGTGACACCGTCACCACATCACGAATCATGACATCTTTAATTTTGGTCTTGTTTAGCAAATAATTCATCTCATAGATAGACAAGCTGGTCGCTTTTGAAGGACTTGCTTCGGCAATCGTTCCTTCAGTCACCAAACCGACCAATTGGTCATTTTCAATAACCGGAAGCCGGTGCAATCCTTGCTCCCGCATAATATCCGCCGCATGCGCTACCGTCGTATCTGGGCTAATGTATACCACTTTTCGTGTCATAAAATCTTTAACAGCCATGGAAATTCTCCTTTATCTCTAATTTTCAGTTCTATTATACTGTATTTTATAGTTTATTTCAAACGCTTTCAATCTACTTACCTATGTTTTCAAGAATATTATTAGTGAATAAAAAAGAAGTAGAAAACCACTTCTTTCTCCTTTTTTCACCCACCGAGATAAGCCTTGCGGACTTCATCGGAAGCGAGCAATTCTTTTCCTGTGCCAGACAAGACAATATTTCCTGTTTCTAAAACATAGCCACGGTCGGCAATTGAGAGGGCTTTGTTAGCATTTTGCTCAATCAATAGAACCGTTGTGCCTTGCTTTTGAATATCTTGAATAATATCAAAAATTTCTTGAATGAAGAGAGGAGCCAGTCCCATTGAAGGCTCATCTAAAAGCAGAAGTTTGGGAGTAGACATAAGAGCTCGTCCCATAGCAAGCATCTGCTGCTCACCTCCAGAAAGAGTTGCAGCATCTTGATTTTTACGTTCTTCTAAACGCGGAAAGCGTGAGAAGACTTTTTTTAGATTCGCTTGATTTTCATCACGATTTGTTTTTAAGAAAGCACCCATTTCTAGGTTTTCCAAAACAGTCAGGCCTGAGAAAACATGGCGTCCTTCGGGTACCTGAGAAAGCCCTGCTGCCACAATTTTCTGAGCAGGAACTTTTTGAATTTCATTTCCTAAAAACTCAATTTTTCCTGAACTTGGACGAACCAGTCCTGAAATGGTTCGAAGAATCGTTGTTTTTCCGGCACCATTGGCACCGATGAGAGAAACAACTTCGCCCTCGTTGACTTCAAAGCTGACATCTCGGACAGCCTGAATCATGCCATAATGGACGGAAAGATTTTCAACTTTTAGCATAGACATTAGGCTTCACCTCCCAGATAGGCTTCAATAACACGCTTATCATTTTTAATCTCGTCAGGAGTTCCGTGTGCAATCAAACGACCATACTCCAATACATAAATTCGTTCCGTCACTTCCATAACTAGGCTCATGTCATGCTCAATCAGCATGATTGTGATTTGGAATTCATTTTTTATGCGACGAATTAACTCTGTCAATTCTGCTGTTTCCTGCGGATTCATTCCCGCAGCAGGCTCATCAAGAAAGAGAATTTTAGGCTCTGTTGCTAGAGCACGTACGATTTCCAAACGGCGTTGTTGACCGTAAGCTAAATTCTTAGCAAGCGTTTCTGCTTCACCGTCTAGGTCAAAGATTTTTAGCAATTTCAATGCTTTCTCACGCAATTCTGCTTCATTTTTATAGAAAGCTGGCAAACGAAAGAAGCTAGCAAAAACATGTGCTTTGTGGTGATTTCCAAAAGCAATCAAGACATTCTCTAGGACTGTCAAATCTTTAAACAAGCGAATATTTTGGAATGTCCGACTGAGTCCTAAAGAAGCAATCTTATAAGGTGCCTTGCCATTGAGCAAATGCCCATCCAAGGTCACGCTTCCTTCACTTGGTTCATAAACACCGGTCAGTAAGTTAAACAAAGTTGTTTTTCCAGCACCATTTGGACCAATGAGACCGACTAATTCTCCCTCATTCAGCTCCAAGGTCACATCGCCAACAGCAGTCAGCCCGCCGAAATTTTTTGTTAAGTTTTTTACATCAAGAAGCGCCATTAGTTGACCTCCTTATCTTTTTTAAAGAAGCGTGATAAGCTCAATTCCCATGTGCCAAGAAGTCCTCCCGGACGGAAAATCATCACCAAAATTAAAGCAAGAGAGTAGATAATCATCCGAATGCTTGCTACATTTTGAAGCACCATGTTTAAAATTCCCAAAACAATCGCTGCAACAATGGTACCAGTCATAGAACCAAGACCACCAAATACCACGATAATCAAGACATTGATACTATTGATAAAAGTATAATCTTTCGGCACAACAGAGCCAATAAATCCTGCTTGGAGTGAGCCTGCGATACTAGCTGTCATCGCTCCAAAAACAAAGGCAATGACTTTGATTTTAGTGGTATTGACCCCCACAGATTCTGCTGCAATTTCGTCTTCGCGAACCGACAATGTTGCTCGACCAATTGAGCTGCGCAAGAAATTGATGGTTAAAATAGTTGTGATAACTACAAAGAAATACACCATTTGCCAATTGGTAAAAGCAGGAATACCCAAGATACCTGCGGCTCCGTTGGTTAAATCGCCTCCGTTGATGATTAAAATCCGAATGATTTCAGAAACCCCAAGCGTGGCAATTGCTAGATAATCGCCCTTCAAACGAAGAGTAGGAATCCCGACAATCAAAGCGACTGCTCCTGCAATCAATGCCCCTAACACCATGGCTGCAAAAAAGGCAGGATAGGTAGCAGATTTCGAACCAATAATTGCGGCTACATAAGCACCAATTGCCATGAAGCCAGCATGTCCCAGAGAAAATTGACCAGAAAAACCGACAATCAAATTTAAACCTACCGCCAAAATGATGTTAATACCAATTTGTTGTAAGATTTGTAGATAAAAATCATTCAAAACTCCTGCACTAGCAAGCAAGGTAATCAACCCATACCCAGCAAGAAGGAGAACAAACCATAAAATATTTATTTTTAAATTCTTCTTCATAGCTTACACCTTCTCTTTCACATTCTTACCAAGAATCCCTGCAGGACGAACAAGCAAGATTAAGATTAAAATACCATACACAATTGCATCGCGGAAATCTGACATACCAAAAGCTGTCGCAAAGGTTTCTAATAGACCAATGACAAAGCCCCCCAGTGCTGCTCCGGGGATAATACCAATCCCACCAAGTACCGCAGCGACAAATGATTTCAACCCTGGTGTCATTCCCATCAAAGGCTCAAGGGAATTATAATAAAGCGCGATGAGTACACCTGCTGCTCCTGCCAAAGCAGAACCTAAAGCAAAAGTGAAACTAATCGTACGATTGACATTGATTCCCATTAACTGCGCTGCATCACTATCAACAGAAACTGCCCGCATGGCCTTTCCCATTTTGGTTTTTTGAACGATAACCTGCAGCAATACCATTAAAATCAAGGAAATAAGCAAAATCATCAATTGGATATTGGTGAGACTAATCGGGCCAAAATTATAACGAACCGTTTCAATCACTTGTGGGAACGAACGAGTATTGGCTCCCACAAAATAGACCATCACATATTCCAAGAAAAACGAAACACCAATCGCAGTAATCAAAGCTGCAATCCGAGTCGAATTTCTCAATGGACGATAAGCCAGAAACTCAACCAGCACACCTAAAACTGCCGTCCCAATCATTGCCAAAATCAAGGCAAGGAAAAAATTAAGATGAAGAGAGTTAATCAGGAAATAGCCCATAAAAGCGCCCATCATATAAATATCTCCATGAGCGAAGTTGATAAGCTTGATAATCCCATAAACCATGGTATAGCCGAGAGCGAGCAAAGCATAGACACTCCCTAAAATTAGACCATTAACAAGTTGTTGGAGCATGGCCACCACACTTTCTAATTATAGTATAATAGTATAGAAGAAAGAACTATGTGATCGTTCACATTTTCTTATCTATCGTGAAAAAAGAGCGAGTCAAGTCATCATTTCAAAAAAAATTGATTTTTCTCACTCATCTATTCTAAGTTTGAGAAAATGAGACCTTTAAACCTTTTAAGTCTCACTTCACAGTTGATTACTTTTCAATAGCTTAAAACATATCTAACAATCAATCACTATGTCTTACAAACCTTAATGAAACATATTTTTAAGACTAAGACTTTTATCCCGCCTCTTTTCTTTTAACCCGTATAAAGAGAAGTAACTATCTACGATGTTCACCATAAATAGTTACTCTTTTATACACTATAAAATATATTTTAAGCAATCCTGCAAATGATTATGGCTTAACTGTTTCAGCTGCTGTGACTTTCCCATTATTCATGGTCATCATAAAGGCTGTTTTAACAGTATTATGATTCTTGTCAAAGCTGGTATCACCTGTTACACCTTCAAAATTCTTTGTCTTGGCAAGATTGTCTTTGATGTCAACAGATGTTTTCGCACCTTTGGCAGCATTGGCAACAAGATAAACAGAGTCGTATGCTAACGCTGCAAATGTTGAAGGTTCTTCATTGTTGTATTTCGCTTTGTAAGCTTCAAGGAATTTCTTAGCTTTCGCTGAGACATCAACTGTTGAAGAGAAGCCTGAAATATAGTAGATATTTGAAGCTTTAGCTGGTGTCGCTTGTTGGACAAATTCTGCGCCATTAAAGCCATCACCACCAACGATTGGCTTATCAATGCCCATACCACGCGCTTGGTTGACAATTTTACCAGCTTCCGTATAATAACCAGGAATGATAATCGCATCAAAATCTTTTCCCTTCATCTTGGTAAGTGCTGCTTGAAAATCTGTATCACCAGCGACAAACTTTTCATCTGCAACAATCTCACCTTTGTAGGCATTACGGAAAGCTTTTGCGATACCTTTGGCATAATCACTTGAGTTATCTGTATAAAGTACAACTTTTTTCGCTTTTAACTTTTCTGTAACGTATTTAGAAATGATTTTCCCTTGGAAACTGTCTTGGAAAGTTCCGATGAATAAGTATTCTTGATTTTTCGTCAAACCGTCTTGTGTCGCACTAGGTGAAATCAAAGGCACACCTGCTTTTGTCGCATTGGGAACTGCCGCTGCTGTTGCACCAGAAGTTGCAGGTCCTACGACTGCATTTACTTTTGATTGGGTTACCAAGTTAGTCGTGACAGAAGCTGCTTCTGCTGTTTCAGATTTATTATCCTTGTCAACAACTTCAAGTTTCTTGCCATCAATACCACCAGCTTTGTTGATCTCATCAACAGCCAGTTGGGCACCTTTTTGTTCGGCTGTTCCATAAGCTGCTGTTGCACCAGTTTCTTCAAAGTTGAATCCGATTTTAATAGTCTTATCAGCAACTTTTGTACCAGTTGCATTGGAGCCACCTGACTTTACTTCCCCACAAGCGGCAAGAAGGGCAACACTTGCAAGGGCAACAAATGATAGAGCAAATTTTTTCTTCATATTCTTATCTCCTCGTTCCGAAATGATATGTTTAGAATATATCGAATTATCTGACAATTGTCAAGTGGTAAATGAGATTTTTTTATATGTTTACGTTTTCTTTATCTCTAAACAAGTTTCCAACAAAGTCTGTGTCCAATTCTTGAATGTGACAAACCCGTACTTGTTTGACATATTTTTCTTTAGGTAACTTTTGCATCGTCTCTTCTACTTGCTCTGTCGGAATATACAACTGGAGGTAACGATGCTTTTTAGAATGGTAGACAATATCGCCAATAGTTTCTATTTTTTTCACATCTCGATTGTAATACAAATACACAATCAAACCTGTTCGTTCTTCTTTTTTAAACATGAATTTTCTTTCTAATTTATTTTTATCATTTATAAGTATATCAAAAAAATGCCCATCAGAGGACATTTTTCGTACAGTAATAAACAAATGATTAGTTTAAATTATTATTTGCCATGATTTCATCAATGAAACCATAATCCAAGGTTTCTTGAGCACTCATCCAATAATCGCGTTCTGCGTCTTTATGTACTTGCTTAATGGTTTTCCCTGAATTATCCGCAAGGATTTTCTCCAAGTTATTCCGGGTTTTCAGCAAATGCTCAGCCGCAATCGCCATATCAGTTTGTTGCGTACCGCTACCAGTTCCGCCCATTGGTTGGTGAATCAGGTATTCTGCATTCGGCAACATGAAGCGCTTGCCTTTAGCACCACTTGAAGCAATAATGGTTCCCATGGAAGCAGCCATCCCCATGACAATTGTTTGAACATCTGATTTGATGAAGTTCATGGTATCAACAATCGCTAGACCAGCTGATACAGAACCGCCTGGCGTATTGATGTAAAGATAAATATCTTTGGTATTATCCTGCGCATCAAGAAAAAGTAATTGCGCAATAATGGAATTAGCCATATTGTCCTCAACAGGACCCGTCAGCATAATAATGCGATCTTTTAATAAGCGTGAGTAAATATCGTAGGAACGTTCTCCACGGCTTGTTTGTTCAATAACTACAGGAATCATTGTATTCTCCTTTTCATCTGATATTTTAATCTGACTAACAATTTTTAGTGAGATTTTTCAAATATGAGACTATTATAGCCTTTTGGTCAAAAAAGGTCAAACATAAAACTCATTATTTTGTACCAAAAAGACGATCTCCTGCATCTCCCAATCCTGGAACGATATAGCCGTTTTCATTCAAATGATCATCAAGGGCTGCTGTAAAGATTTCCACGTCTGGGTGAGCTTCTTGTAAGGCTTTCACACCTTCTGGCGCTGAAACAAGACAGACAAATTTAATATTGTGCGCACCGCGTTTTTTCAATGAATCAATGGCTAAAATAGCTGAACCACCTGTCGCCAGCATGGGATCTACCACAAAGATTTGACGTTGGCTAATGTCTTCTGGTAACTTCACAAGGTACTCAACTGGTTTTAGGGTTTCTTCGTCGCGATACATGCCAATATGTCCGACTTTAGCAGCTGGCACAAGGCTCAAAAGACCGTCCACCATACCGATACCTGCACGTAAGATTGGGACAATGGCTAATTTTTTACCAGCCAATTGTTTTTGAACCGTCTTTGTAATGGGCGTTTCAATTTCCACATCTTCTAATGGTAAGTCACGTAAAACTTCATAGCCCATCAGCATAGCAATTTCATTTACTAACTCACGAAAAGCCTTAGTAGAGGTATCCGTACGACGTAAGATAGACAATTTATGCTGAATGAGCGGATGTGCGATCACTTGAAATTTTTCCATGATTGGTGTTCCTTCTTTCAATTTATTCTTCTTATTATATCAAAAAAACATAAAAAAGGCTCGTGACAAACAAGCCTTTTCAAAGATTGTCAATTGCTTACAACCATTCATGGTATTTCTTAATATAAAGATGCTTCACAAACGTAATACTTGCCATATACAAAATCATGACAAGGATTAAGAATAAGAAATAAGTACCGTTTAATGGAGCCACTTTTAAAAGCGCTGCAAAAGGACCGTAGGGCAATAAGGTTACAAAGAACACGGCTGCTAGCGTTGTCATAACTACAGACAAAGCCGGTCTGCTTTGAATAAATGGCAGTTTAGGTGAGCGCAGCATATAGATAACCATGGTTTGCGTCCACATGGACTCAATAAACCAACCTGTTTGGAAAATGGTGATGAATTCGCTAGACATCCCATGATGGTAAACAGAACCTGTCATCATCGGTGCAACGATAAAGAACAAAATCAAGAAGGTCATACAGTCAAAAATAGAACTGATTGGACCAATCCAAGCCATGAAACGAGTAATGGATTTTGCACTCCAAATGCGCGGTTTTTGTAAAAATTCACAGTCGACATTGTCAAACGGCAAAGCGATACAAGAAATGTCATACACCAAATTTAGCACAATCAGATGAATCGGTGCCATAGGCAAAAATGGTAGGAAAATACTTGAAATCAACAAGGAAAAGATGTTCCCGAAGTTGGAACTGACTGTCATCTTGATATATTTGGTCATATTAGCATAGACTTTGCGACCTTCCACCAAGCCTTTTTCAAGCACCAACAAGTCCTTATCTAATAGGATAACATCAGCTGTTTCTTTAGCAATATCGACAGCTGTATCAACTGAAATCCCTACATCAGCTACTTTCATAGAAGGTGCATCATTGATGCCGTCTCCCATATAACCAACCTTGTGCCCATTTGCTTTCAGCTGCAAAATGATACGCGCTTTTTGGTCAGGAGATAATTTTGCAAAAACAGTTGTAGTTTCAACTACCTTGCTCAATTTTTCATCTGACATCGTTTCAATCACAGAGCCAAGTAGGATATGTTCTGCATCTAAACCAACTTTCTCACAGACCGCTTCTGTGACTTTTTCATTGTCACCTGTCAAAATTTTGGTGGCAACACCATATTCTGCTAAAGCCTTGATAGCAGGCGCCGCAGAAGGTTTTGGCGGGTCAAGAAAGGCAAGATACCCCGTCAAAATCATATCAGATTCATCTTCTACTGTGTATTCATAGTCAGCATCTAAGTCTGAGCGATAGCTGACGCCCAGCACGCGCAGTCCTTGTTCATTTAACTGTGAAACTTCTGCTAAAATTTCTTGACGAATTTCTTCCGTCAAAGGAAGGATTTTCCCTTTATCTTCGACATAATTTGAAATGGATAGCATTTCCTCCAAAGCACCTTTTGTTACCATGCTAACGACATTTTCATCATCTCGAACTAGCACACTCATGCGGCGGCGTTCAAAATCAAAAGGCAATTCATCAATTTTCTTAAAAGTTTGGTCTAAATTACGAACAATTTCGTGCTTTTCTGCTTCTTTTTCTGTCCGATTGATAATAGCACGATCCATCAGATTTTTTAACCCTGTTTGATAATACGAATTGAGATACGCCCTGCGAAGAACGGCTAAATCAAGGTCTCCATGAATATCAAGCGGATATTCCAAGACAATCTCATCTTGTGTCAGCGTTCCCGTCTTATCCGTGCAAAGAATATCAATCGCTCCCAAATCTTGAATGGCATTAAGTTTCTTGATAACAACTTTTTCTTTTGCCATAAGAATGGAACCCTTAGCCAAACTCGCAGTGATGACCATAGGCAGCATTTCTGGTGTCAAACCGACACCGACACTAAGTGCAAATACACCAGCCTCCAGCCAATCTCCGTCTGTCAGACCATTGATAAGAAAGACAACGGGTACAAGTACCAACATGAGACGAATGAGCAACCATGAAATGCTGTTCATTTCCCGCTCAAATGAAGTTGGTTCATCATAAGTATTGAGCGTTTGCTCAATAGCACCCATCTTGGTATCATCTCCAACGACCAGAACAAGGGCAATGGCACGACCAGAAATCACATTGGTTCCCATAAAGCCAAGTGCTTCAGATTCAAGCAAGCTATCTGCCTCTTTTGTCTCGCATTTATCCAGCGCCATTTTTTCAACAGCATCACTTTCGCCTGTCAAACCTGACTGTTGCACAAAGAAGTCGCGCGAATCCAAGATTAGCACATCTGCTGGTAGCATATCTCCTGCACTCAAGCGGATAATGTCTCCTACTACTAATTCTGTAATCGGAATTTCTTGCTCTTTTCCCTCACGAACAACTGTCACTGTATTGACAATCATACGTGAAAGATTGCTGGCTGCTTTGTCGCTCCGCAATTCTTGCACAAAGCGAATGCTGCCAGACAACAAGACAAGGACAACGATAATGATAAATGTTGTCGGGTCTTCTTGCCCAGGCTTTGCCAGCCAAACATTGGTCACCAAAGACACCAATGCAATGAGTAAGAGAATAACGGTAAAGGGATTGATAATGGACTCATAAATCTTTTTAAAAATTGAATCTTCTTGCCCTTTTGTCAATTCATTTTCGCCATATAAGTCGCGATTTTCTTCAACTTGCTCTTCTGTCAGTCCTGCTCTGGAAGTGTTGAAAAAGGTCATCGTGTCCCCTACAGACATACGAAGAGCATCTGTTAATCTTTCTTTTGCTGTTTTCACTGATTTTCTCCTCTATCTAAGACTATCTGAGCTGCAATATTTCTATTGATCTCAGATTCCTTCATTTGTTAGAGTCGATTACAAAGGGAGCATGAGGAATACTCATGTATGGTAATCGACTGATTTTCTGTTGACTCGGGTGATCATCATTTGCCATATTCCTCACTCCTTTCCCCTGCAGTTTCCTTTTAAAAAATCAGCTAAAAAACAATAAAATCCTACCATGAAAAACATGGCAGGACTGTATGTCTTGTGTTACCGTTCAAGCTTTAACTCCGTAGGGCGGTGAAATGACATTAGTCGAAACCTTAGCGATCTCAACTGCTAACCAACGCGTAGTGTCTCCACTACTTTGCGGTAGTCATCCATATCCCTATGGTAGCCTCACCTACCGATTTTTCATACTAACTATACTCCACTTAAGAATGATTGTCAACCCCAAATGGCTGTTTCTGAAAATTTCTTTTCATTCTTATTGTGGCAAACAACGTACAATTCTCTTGCAAATCTCTTCTACTAAAGACTTAGGCGCTGCAATATTCAGCCTTGCATGAAGTTCGCCCTCTTTTCCATAGTCACTTCCTCGATTGAGAATGACTTTGGCTTGGTCATGCAACAAAGTAAAAAGTTCATCATCTGTCAAACCATAATCGCTAAAATCAAGCCAAATTAGATAAGTTCCTTGTGGTTTCATAACTTTTAATCGCGGAGCTTCTTTGGCAAAATAATCCACCGCAAATTTAATATTTTCTTCTAAAACAGCTTTTAGTGCCACTAACCAAGGTTTGCCATAACGATAGGCCGTTTCTGTCGCAATATAACCTAAACTTGACACTTCATGGTGGTTATTGGCAAGCTGCTGACGTTTAAACTGCGCACGTAATGAAGGATTTTCAATAACAGCATAGGAATTTTTAGTCCCTGCAATATTAAAGGTCTTGGTAGCACTAGACAGTATGATGGCAAATTCTTTAAAATCAGGTGAAATGGTATTAAAGGAAACATGCTCATGACCAAACAAGGTCAAATCTTGATGAATCTCATCTGATACCAAGATAACCTGGTGTTTTTGACAAAGATGACCGATTCTTTCCAAAACCTCTCTTTCCCAAACACGTCCTCCGGGATTGTGCGGACTGCAAAGAAGATACAATTTCACATTATTTTCGACAATCTCTTTTTCCAATTGCTCAAAGTCAATTTGAAACAAACCGTTTTCTTCTTTGAGAGAATTAGATACCAATTTTCGATTGTTTAAGCGAACGCTACGAGCAAAAGGTGGATAAACAGGAGAATTGATTAAAACAGCGTCTCCCTCTTTGGTAAAGGCTTGAATCGCAAGAGAAATAGCTGGCACAACACCTTCTACAAAAACGATATCTTCCTTATCAAACGAATACCGATGTTCGCTCTTTTCCCAATCCAACACCGCTTGGAGCAGCTCATCACTCGCATAAGTATAGCCATAAACCAACTGCTCTGCATAGTCATGAATCGCATTTTTTACTTCCGGCATGACCTCAAAGTCCATATCTGCAATCCACGCCGGCAGTAATTGAGGGTCTGTCTCTGTCTCTTTCCACTTATAAGTGTGGTGAGATAAGCGATTCGGTGCTGTTTGAAAATTGTATTTGCTCATATTATACCTCCAAAGCAAATTTTAAATCTGTGATCAAGTCTTGGCTGTCTTCGATTCCAATGGACAATCGCAATAAGTCATCTGTTAAACCGTAGGATTTCCGCACGTCAGCTGGAATATCTGCGTGTGTCTGAGTCGCAGGATAGGTAATCAAACTTTCTACTCCCCCCAAGCTTTCTGCAAAGGTAAAGACTTTTAACGTATTTAGCAAATGTGGAATAACTGCTTCATTTTTGATTTTAAAGGAAATCATGCTGCCTTTTCCCGGATAGAGAACCTCTTTTACTGCTGGCGAATCTTTCAAGAAAGCTGCTACAGCTTGTGCGTTTTTTGTTGAACGTTCCATACGTAGAGACAAAGTTTTCAAACCTCGAAGCAAGAGATAACTATCAAATGGAGATAAGACAGCTCCTGTCGTATTGAGATTGTAGAATAGATTCTTATAAAGCTCTTTGTCACTCGTCATAAGAGCACCAGCCAGAACATCATTATGTCCTCCTAAGTACTTAGTTGCTGAATGTAGCACAAGATCCGCTCCATTTTCCAAAGGACGTTGATAGATTGGAGTATAAAATGTGTTATCTACAATAACCTTTGCACCTTTTGCATGAGCTTTTTCTGCAATAGCCGCAATATCAAACTCAAGCATTAACGGATTCGTCGGGGTTTCCAGATACACCACATCTATATCCTCTGTTAAAGCGGCAAGTAATTCTTCTTCCGTATTTGCATATGTAAAGTGAAAGCGCCCTTCTTGCTCCACTTGATGAAACCAGCGAAAAGAACCGCCATAAAGGTCACGAACTGCTAGAACCTTGCTTCCAACTGGAAAAACACTAAAAGCCAAAACAATGGCGCTCATTCCTGAGCTCGTAGCTAATGCATAATCCGCATACTCAATGGCTGCTAACGTCTTTTCCAAGCTGCTTCGCGTTGGGTTTTTCGTGCGCGTATAGTCATATCCAGTGGATTTTCCAAATTCTGGATGCTGATAGGTCGTTGAAAAATGCAAAGGAGTTGTCAATGCACCTGTTGCTTCATCTGTTTTAATACCAGCATGAGCTAAAAGAGTATCTAATTGTAATTTTTTATCCATAATAAGCTCCATAAGATCGAAATAGAATCAATCAACCTTTATTATTCTAAGTGATTCTATTGTAACATCTTACGAAAATACTGTATTTTGTTCTTTTCAAGAGCTAGATATAGTTAATAACTATAATAGCTATTAAAAGATTATCAAATCATAGATGTTTATTCTCACAATAACCAATTTCATTATATCTTAATTCTTATAAATTTTCTACAATATTAAAAAGCCTTTCGGCTTTTTAATGAATATGAAATTTTTGACGTAAGGTTTGAGCTTTCTCACCAATAAAGCGGTCTAGCAAACGGACTCGCAAAGCCATTGCTCCATAAATAGCCATGCCCAAGCCACCGATGATAACCAAATAAATCATACTCGAAATGCGTCCACTTGGATGAAAGACAAAGCCAAGTACGACTTCCACAATGGCAATCAAAAGAGCCATAACTGCTGTTAAAATCCCAATCAACAAACTCCGTTTGAAGAGAATGGTTTGATTGAGTCCAGTTACTTGACGAATGTGTTGGTACATCAGAATGATTGGAACAATAAGTCCAATAGTAGTCGCAAGCAAGGGGCCGTAAGCTCTGAACAGATAAATAAATGGAATTTGCAAAATGAGCTTAACAAGAACTCCATAACCAAAATAGATAATTGCTTTACGATTTTGGAAAAGCGCCTGAATCATTGGCGATAAGACAGTATAGACGCCAAGAATAATCGTCTGTAACATAGCAAAAATGAAGAGCCCCAAGGCCAAACTATCTGGTCGTCCGTAGAAAATCGTGTATAATGACCGCGCTACTAAGACAGAACCAATCGTTGCTGGTAAAAGAAACAGCAGTAACATACTCAAATTATCTTGAACTAAGCGCGCAGCCGCCTTTAAATCACCTTTGACATAGTTTTCTGTCAGCAAGGGAATCCCCACACCGCCGATCGAAGTTGCTACTGCAATCAAAATCATGGTAATCTTATTTGGATTGGCAGAGAAATAACTGAACATAACCACCAGCTGAGAATTGCTATAATTGGTGAACCATTTCATCGTATTGATAAATGTCATCTGGTCAATGATTTGGAAAAGCTGAATAGCAGAACCCGTGATGATAAAAGGAATGGCTTCACGAATCGTATCCACCAGCAAAGCACGGCTGTTGATTTCAGCACTATTAGCCGGTTTGTGTAAGATAGATGTCAAGAGATTGGTCTTCCAAAGAAAATAAACCAAAACCGCCATACTGGCAAACATACCGACAAAGGCTGCAAAAGTAGATTGGGTCACTGCAGCAACATAATCTTTAGTGCCCAATTTCATAATGAAGAATGTTGCAAGTAACATCCAAATCACACGAATGACTTGTTCAGCAATCTGGCTCATGGCATACGGTTTTAAATTGTTAAAACCTTGGAAAAATCCACGAATAACACTCATGGCTGGAAATACTAGCACAGCCCACGACAAACTTTGCATGACCGGAATCAGCTCTTTCCCAACTCCTGATACACGCGCAAAGAACGGTGATAAAAGATACATCACAACTGCAAAAATGACCCCCAACAAGAGCATGAATTTCAAAAATTCACGAATGAGAGTAAAACTATGATCTTTTTGATCCATCGTATTGTACTTGGCGACTTGCTTGGCGACTGCAACTGGAACTCCTGCCGTAGAAATCAGAAGAAACCAAGCATAAATATTGTAGCCCATAGTAAACAATCCATTGGCCTCTGCACCGTGTTTCCCCATCCAGATATACCAAGGAATGATATAAATTGCCCCTAAAAAGCGGCTAATAAAGTTACTAGCTGTCAGCCAAGCTGTTCCTAGCAGCATTTGTTTTTGTTGATTTGTTGTTTGTTGGTCCATACATAACCTCTAAAAATAGTCTCATCTTATTATAAACTTTTCCTTTCCGCTTGTAAAACCTCGCCATTAAGTTTACAATAGAAGTATGATAACAATTGAAAACGCATTAAACATTTTAAAAAACGATCACAATTTCCGCGAGATTATCGACAAGGGACAATATTTTTATCATTATCGTAATCTTGTTTTTGAAAAAATCAGCTATGACAGTCGTGAAGTGGATGCTTCCACTCTTTTCTTTGTCAAGGGTGACAATTTTAAAAAAGAATTCTTGGAAAACGCAGTGACAGCAGGTCTACGGCTTTATATCAGTGAAATGGATTTTGAAGTGGGAATTCCTGCTCTCATAGTCAATGACGTAAAACAAGCCATGAGCCTTCTTGCCATGGAATTTTATGGCAATCCACAAGATAAACTCAAATTGCTCGCTTTTACAGGAACCAAAGGAAAGACCACTTCTGCTTATTTCGCCTATCATATCCTCCAGCAAAGTCATAAGCCAGCCCTCTTGTCTACTATGAACACGACGCTCGACGGAGAACATTTTTTCAAATCTGCTTTGACAACACCGGAAAGCTTGGATTTGTTCAAAATGATGGCGACAGCTGTTGAAAATGGACGGACTCATCTCATCATGGAAGTTTCCAGTCAGGCTTATCTGAAAAAGCGGGTTTATGGTTTGACCTTTGACGTTGGTGTTTTCCTTAATATCAGCCCTGATCATATCGGACCAATTGAACATCCGACATTTGAAGATTATTTTTATCATAAGCGACTCCTCATGGAAAATAGCCGAGCTGTTGTCGTTAATAGCGAAATGGACCATTTTGAAGTTTTGGCTGAGCAAGTTGCTTCCATGGAGCATGATTTCTACGGACAGCATTCAGACAATCAAATTCATCATTCGCAAGCCTTTTCTTTTGAAACAAGCGGAATCCTCACAGAAAAATTTGACATTCAGCTAATCGGACGTTTTAACCAAGAAAATGCACTTGCTGCTAGCCTTGCCTGTCTACGCTTAGGTGCCACTATTTCTGATATAAAAAAAGGCATTGCTGCTACGCGTGTCCCTGGACGTATGGAAGTGCTGACTCAAAAAAATGGTGCCAAAGTGTTTGTGGACTACGCACACAATGGTGTCAGTCTCGCTAATCTCCTATCGGTCGTTCAAGAACATCAAAAAGGTAAGATTATTTTGGTGCTCGGTGCAACTGGAAATAAAGGAGAAAGCCGTCGCAAAGATTTTGGTCTACTAATCAATCAACATCCAGAATTGACCGTTATCCTGACAGCAGATGATCCAAATTACGAAGATCCAATTGCCATCGCAAAAGAAATTGCTTCTTACATATCCTTTGATGTTGATATGATTGCTGACCGCAAAGAAGCCATTAAAACAGCCCTTAGCTTAACTAACAGAGAAGGCGATGCTGTCATTTTAGCTGGTAAAGGCGCAGATTGTTACCAAATTATCAACGGAGAAAAAGCAGACTATCTAGGTGATTATGCCATCGCTGAAAAATATTTATAGAAAACAATAAAGGTCGAAACAAACGTTTTCGACCTTTAATTATTTAAGAAAATTTATACTAGCAAGGAGAGATGAGCACAATTCTTCAGAAATCAAAATCTTGCTTTATGACTTTACTTTCTCCAACTAATCAAAACATACATCAGACTTGACCCAAACATATCTGCAAGTGCATGCACGAGGAAGAATGGTAAGAGGTTTTTAACCTTATATTTGTAAAGAAAATAATAGAGAATTCCAAAGCCAACACCAATTGTCAGTGCCCAGAGCATTCCTTGATAGGTATGGAAAGAAACGCGAATAATCGTCGAATAAAGAAGAACCCACCACTTATATTTATCTTTTACTGAGGTCAATAAACCTAAAAAGAAAAATTCTTCATAGAAGCCATTGAGCAAAGCATAGAGAATAGCCATAGGTGTCAAATCAATAAATTTGCGGAAAATTTCCGTCAGATCAATATATTTCCACAATTGCGGATCAAAATAATTGTATTCTCCGCTAAGGGTCGTCACTGTATCCGCGAGAATCCCCATAACCGCAAAGATAAATGGAACCCAAAAGAGTACAGACCACGATAAACGAATTGGCAACTGCTTAAAGTCAAAACGGCGAAGTATTAAATAGGCTATCGTCAAAGCTAACATGAGAAGCTGCAATTCTAAATTACTGGAATAAGCTGCTCCGTCACTTGCTATTTTACTAGCTGTATCTGTTACTGCTGCCGTAGTGGACGGTGACAAGCTCGCAAGATAAAGTTCTGTTGAACGATAAATAAATTGTCCAAACAACAGAGCTGTCACAATGACAATATCAAACCATTTCAAATACTTCAACGGCTGAGACGGACGAATTTTTGCTAAAAGATTCACGATACATTCCTTTCATGAAATGATTTAGTGACTACCAATTCTTGCTAAACTTAAACCTTATACTTATAAATCTATCAAATAAACCTTAAAATTTTATTATTCTAAGGTTTATCTAATGCTTTCTTTACACGAAAGGTCAATGTTTCCTTATCAAAATCCAATTTTAATTCATATTTCCCAGTCTCGTTAGGCGCAATATAACCTAAAATCACTAGAGCATCTACAAAAATATCACGCCGTTTCTGCATCAGCTCAGTTTTGCGACCATATTTTAAGAGGAAGGTCGTCATATATTTTAAAGCATACTCAGGATTCACATCTCCTACCAAATCATAGAGTTTTCGTTGCTGATTGGTCAATGGATATTGTTGTTTCAACCTATAAAAATAATTGGAAAGCGTCAACTGCTCTCTGAGAAAATCCGTTTTTTCTACTAAAATAGCTTGGTTTGTTTGATTGGTTAAATGCGTCTCAAAACGCATATTCAGCAATTCTTGATAAAGAGGACTGTCATCTCGCACAAAGACTTCCTGATCCAAAGACAAAGCCGTCACATTTTCCAACAGAGGAACGCTTTGATGATAGCGTTTATTTTCCCGAAGCACATAGCCTGCCTTGATATAATCCTCTATAGAGCGATCAATATTGGGAAAATTTGCAAACTCACGCTTTATCTCTCGCAAAGTAACATCGTCATGTTGATCTAAGTAATTTATCAATTCATGAAAAAAGGGCTGATGTGTCAAACGACTGGGATTGATTACTTTAATCATCTAATCTTCCTTTGTAAACTAATTTTTCGGATTGAGCCAATTGGCTAGGATTGGTTCCCGGCTGATGAAGAGGAACAGCTAGCCCCAATTCCTTGTAATACTGCTGCCAAAAAGGAGCAACTTCCTCATCTTCATCACCGAACTGCATAGCAATGGTTTCAAAAATGGGGAGGACTTCCGCAATATATTCAGAACAGTAAAAACCTGTCGTATTTGGATAAAAGCTATTATTATAAGGCTTGTAAAGATGCTGCTCCGCTCTTTCCCAGACAGCTTTCGCATCTATGTCAGGAAAAGCATAAACAGTATAGGATTCATCAACCTGTAAAAACTCTTCTATCGGCTGCTTTATGACCCCTTGCTCACTTGTCGCATGGTACATCCAGCCGTCAAAAAAGATTGCCACATGGTTATACCGCCCAGTTGATTGCTGAATAGCTTCTGCCATATCAGATTGACTAGACACAAAAAGCAAATCCCCGTTTTGTAAATCTTGAGTCTTCATAGAACTATTGTATCAAAAAAGGAGCCGAAACTCCCTTTTTGTTCTATTCTTAAGCATTAAAACTTTCTGTTAATTGCGGAACGACTTGTTTCTTACGAGAAACAGCTCCAGCAAGGAAAGCGTGGTTGTTTTCAAGAACAAAGTTGAAAGCTGCTTCTACCTTGTCCATATTGCGACCGATTGCCAGGATTTCCGAGTTTGAATTAACAATGTCAGTAATCATTAAAACAAAGTCAGAATAACCATTGGCTGCGTTTGTTTTTTCAATAGCTGCTTCCAGTTCTGCTTGGCGTTCTAAAACTTCTGCAATATCAACTGTGTTGACCTGTGCCACACGAACTTGATTTCCGTTTAATTCAAATGTTTTAGCATCAATATCAATCAATTCTTCGGCAGATTTGCTTGCTAAGTTCGTTCCAGCTTTAAGCATAGCCAAACCGTATTTTTCCAAATCAACTCCTGCAAGCTCTGCCAACTCAGGTGCAATCACTTTATCACTCGGATGAGTGGTTGGTGATTTCAGAAGAAGCGTGTCTGAAATCAAACCTGAGAGCATCAAGCCTGCAAGTTCTTTTGGTACAGCTACACCAGATTCTTTAAACATACGATAAACGATAGAAGAAGCTGAACCAACAGGCTCCAAACGCATATAAAGTGGGCTGGCTGTTTCAAAATTCGCTACACGGTGATGATCCACAACGCCATACACTTCTACTTCTGCAATGTCAGAAATAGATTGTTGAAATTCATTATGGTCTGTTAAAATGACTTGCTCAACTCCTTCTGCTTTGGCAGATGTCACCACACGCGGTGCTTTTACACCAAAAGTATCCAAGACAAACGCTGTTTCTTCATTTGGAGTCCCAAGAGCCACTGCTTCTGTATCCAAGCCATAAGCTTCACGCGCAAGATAAGCAAAGGCCACAGCTGAGCCAATCGCATCTGAATCTGGATTTTGATGACCGAAAACTAAAATTTTAGACATAATCGTACCTCGTAAACTTTTTATATACTTTATTTTAGCACAATTTTAAGATTTTCACAAAGAGAGGAATAGAAAAGCACTTAATCGTCAGTTTTTCTGGCTAACTCCTTGAGTGCTTATTAACATTTCACTTTTTTGTATCAACTATTGTGTACGCGGTTCATGTACTCGGTATAGGATTCTGTTTTCATAAGCTCTTTGGCATTTTTTACTCGGTCAGCAGTTGGTGGTTTTATGCCTTCTAATGGATAAGGAATACCCAATTCACGCCATTTGAATTCTCCCATTGTATGATACGGCAGCACTTCAAATTTATCAACTGTTTTTAAGGTTTTGACAAACTCACCTAACTCTTTTAAGTCGTCATCACGGTCTGTCAAAGTCGGAACCAAAACATGACGAATCCACATTGGAACACCTTTATCAGATAGATATTTTGCACATTCCAAAATATTTTTATTGGTATGTCCTGTTACAAATTTATGCTGGGCATCGTTGATTTCTTTAATATCCAGCAACACTAAATCAGTCACTTCAAGCAGGCGATCAAAAACTTTGAGATACTCTGGCGTATTGCGGAAAGGCATCGCACAAGTATCTAAAGTACAATGAATCCCCAGCTCTTTAGCCTTGGTAAAGAGAGCCGTCACAAAATTAATCTGCAAGAGGGCTTCACCACCACTTACTGTAATCCCACCTTTTTTACCCCAAAAACCACGATAACGAAGCGCTTCTTGCAAGACGTCTTCCACCGTTCGCTCTCTTGAATTATTTGTTTCCATTGCCCATGTATCTGGATTGTGACAATATTGACAACGCATCTTACAACCTTGTAAAAAGACAATGAAACGGATACCAGGCCCGTCAACAGCTCCAAAGCTTTCAGTTGAATGGACCATACCTGTTACTTTTCCATAATCAATGACTTCTTTTTCCATCGTCTTATCCTCTTGAAAACGTTTTATACTATTATTATAACACTTCTTTTCTAGATAGAGGCACAATTTGTCTATTTTTTAGAAAATAATCTGTTTTTCAGTTTCATTTTCAATATTTTTCAAAAAACGAGAGAAGTCTAAAACTCTCTCGTTTATCATCTATTCCTTTTAATCCACCACTTTCTTTCGCCAAAGGAGGGTTGCGTTTAAGATGACACTCCCTACAACAGCGACTTCAGCGCCTGTTGTTCCCGTAGATGGTAAAATCCTCTTTTTAGTTAGTTTATCATCTTTATTTGGTGGCATTGTGGTGTCACCAGAAGGTTTTGGTTCAGTTGGTTGTGTCAGTGTTGTATTACCTTTCTTCTGACTAAAATCAAGCTGTGCAATAACGGGATCGTGATCTGACGCCCGACCGTGTTCTTCCATAAAGGAAGCATTGATATGAACTGGTGAGAATACTGTTTTATCCGCAATATTTTTTGAAACAAAGATATTGTCTAAACTTTGATTGCTGCCACGGTAGAAGTAAGAATACCGATCAGCTGCATCATGATTGAGCATCATATTTACCAATTCATTACCAGCAACTGCTTTTGCTGTCTCTGAAAATTCAAAATCATTGAAGTCACCAGTCAAAACAAATTTAAAATTAGGATTTTGTTTCAACCCTTCTTTGACAAAGGCATTCAACAACTTAGCTTGCTCAATCCGCTGCGCTAATGTATTTTGCACTGCAGGCTGTTTTGAACCATAGACCGCATCGTCCCCGAGCTTGGATTTCAAATGATTGGCGATCACGACAATCCGTTCGCCTTTAAATTCAAACTCTGCTGCTAAAGATTTTCTAACTTTTTCAAAGACTGGATTAGCTGGGTCTATTCTGGCAGGATTTTTCACCAAATGACCGTCCTTGAAAGCAGCCGTTTCTGTGCTACTTCCTGCTTCACGTTCTACTAGCTTCACTCGTTGAGGATTGTACAAGAAAGCTACACGAATATTGGAGCCAGGTTTTCCTCCGTCTGCACCGTCAATAGGAGCTACTTCGACATACTTATACTCTTTGCCGCCTAATTGTTTAATCTTAGCAGCTAACTTTTCCCCGCTTTTAACACCACTTACTGTGCCGTCATTGACACTTCCGTTATTATCTTGAACTTCTATGAGTGTGATAATATCTGGACTATGGATTTCATTGATAAAGGATTTGGCAATTTTCTCCACTTTTGCATCAGGTGTTTCGCCCACTGCATTGTTCGCCGAGAAGTTTTCGATATTGTAAGAAGCAATCGTCAATTTATCTTCACTTGGGTAAAGTTTAGAAACCTCTCTTTGCAAGCCACCATCTTGCAATGCTGGCAATTGGGTTGTCTCCAACTTAAAGACTTTACTGCGATAACTCACGACTCCAACAACATCTTCATTAAAGTAATCTTTGGCTTTGGCAACAAACTTATTTCCTACATAAACTGGAATGGTTGCCGTATTTTGTACATTCGGACGTAAATTGACGCCACCGATATTATTTAACGGTAATTCTTGATAACCAGCAGGCAACAGGTAGATATCCCCGCGATATTGTGGTCCAAGCACATGAGGTTTTTTAACTGTTGTCAACATGCCTTCAAGACTTTCCCAATAGTCCAAAGCATCATGCTCTGGATCATAGACAGTCGGAGTATTGTCTACGACATCTTTTGGCATACGCTCTGAAATATTGACAGGAGCTGGCAATGCCGCTGTTCCGTCTTTTGTTACCTTTGAAGCTATCAATTGCGTGACAGTCAAGCTACCAGCCGGCTTTTGAAATTGTTGTCCCGGACGGACGCTGAGCGACTCCATGTAACCTTCTTTAACTTCACCTTCAATCGTCAATCGGTCTCCAACAGCTACTTTTTCCTTTGAAACTACATAGATAGCATCTGAAGTCTTTGTGTTCCCGTCAGCTTTGATGTCTTGTGCATAAAAGCCATATTGATCCGTTTTAGTGACGACTATATTTGACACACGCACCTTTTTCCCATTATAAGGCGATTCATGTGCTTCGCCTTGAATTTGACCAATATTGGCTACCTCGGTAAATTCCGAAGCAGAGGCTCTTGCTTCACTGCTTGAAGCTTCTGTCTTAGGTGTTGCTTCGCTTGTGCTACTTGGCTCATTCGTACTACTCGTACTGCTTGCTGAACTTTCAGAAGTTGTTTCTGATGATTGCGACTGAGTTGTCGAAGCAACAGAACTAGAACCTGAAGTCGTTGTTACAGAAGTTTCTGAACTTGAAGAGCTCGCCTCATTTGCCTGAACAACAGGACTTAGAACGCTACTAGCTAACAAAATAGCTGCCGCAAACAATACAGGCAATTGTTTTGAAGTTTTTTTCATATATTCTCCTTTACATCATAATTTGGAAATCAAATTTCCTTGAGATGTATTTCTACCGTAATTATTATAAATAAAACAGAAGGATAATGCAAACGCTTTCTCTTCGATTTTAGGATTTATTGCTACATTTAGTGTTTATTTACAATAATTGCCAAACTTTCATAAGGTCTTAAGGTTACAACTGCTGCTGTTTGAGCTTCTTCATAATTAGAAAGGAGCACTTCGCCATTTTGATACTCTGGTAAAATATCTATCGTAATCGGATCTGGATAGAAGTTATTGAGTACCAGAAGTTTTTCGGCCCCCAATTGACGCTCGAAAGCATAAACTTGCTGACTGTCTTCATAAACTGGTCGATAGCTGCCTTCAGCAATGATAGGAAGCTCCTTGCGAAGAGCAATCAGTTTTTGATAGAAAGTGAAAATCGGGCCCTGCATCTCATTTTCAACATTGATTTCAGGATAAGATTTCCCAGCTTTGAGCCAAGGGATGCCTGTCGTAAAGCCAGCATTCGCTGAATTATCCCACTGCATAGGAGTGCGAGAATTATCGCGAGATTTGGCCTGAATAATTGCAAAAGCTTCTTCTGGTGTTTTGCCTTGCTCCAGCAGCATCTGATAGGCATTGATAGACTCCACATCCACATAATCTGCCATAGAGTCATAGTCTGGATCCACCATGCCGATTTCTTCTCCCATATAAATATACGGCGTGCCGCGAGATAGATGAATGCTGGCCGCAAGCATGGTTGCTCCTTCATTGCGGAAATGCTGAACATCAACAAAACGATTTAAGGCACGTGGCTGGTCGTGGTTGTTCCAAAATAGAGCACTCCAGCCATCATGGTCACTCATTTCCTTGCCCCACGTATGGAAAAGACGCTTGAGTTCCTCGAAATCAAATTTTTTCAAGCTCCATTTTTGACCATTTTCATAATCCACCTTCAAATGATGGAAATTGAAAGCCATAGACAATTCGTGACGTGCCGGATCTGTATAGAGAATGCAGTTTTCAATAGTAGTCGCACTCATTTCTCCGACAGTTATAAATGAGTCAGCCTGTCCGAAAGTCGCTTCATTCAGCATGTGCAGGTAGTCATGTACAATGGGCTTATCCGTATAGGCAGGCTTACCATCATTTTTCGGACAGTTTTCCAACACCTCATCTTTTCCAATCAGATTGATGACATCAAAGCGAAAACCTTTGACACCCTTGTCCCGCCAAAAATTGACAACTTTGAAAAGTTCTTCGCGGACATAAGGATTGCGCCAGTTGAGATCAGCCTGCGTCACATCAAAGAGGTGCAGGTAATACTTGCCCGTTGTTCCAAAAGGCGCCCAGGCGCTGCCGCCAAACTTAGACAGCCAGTCTGTCGGCTCATCACGCAGAAAGAAAAAATCTTGGTAGTACGGATCGCCAGCTAAAGCTTTTTGAAACCATTCATGCTCGGTCGAGCAATGATTTAAGACCATATCCAGCATGAAGTCAATGCCGTATTCTTTCCCAACTTGGACCATCTCTTCAAAGTCAGACATCGTCCCAAAAAGAGGGTTGACAGCCGTATAATCTGAAATATCATAACCATTATCACGCTGCGGGCTGGGATAGAAAGGATTGAGCCAGACCATATCCACTCCTAATTCTTTGAGGTAAGGAATTTTCTCAATAACGCCTTGAAAATCTCCTAGCCCATTGCCAGTCGTGTCTTTAAATGATTTTGGATAAATTTGATAGACGACTTTTGTCTTATCTAATGCCATTTGTCTTCCTTTTCTATTTTCTAAAAGAAAGAGGCGGGGCTTGCGCTCCTCCCCTTTATCGTTACTTTTATTCTTTGTACGAGCCTTTTTGCCTCTCGTTAAGAGATTGCTGCTTGGATTTCCAGTAGTGAGGCAAATGGATTACTGAGATAAATTTGTCCATTCGTTAGATAAAATCCTGCTCACCATAGATCGTATCAAACATTTTACCCGATTCGAGTAGCTGTCATCAGCTTATCTCCACGTTCGACAGTCCGCGGTAATGTTCTCTGTTCATCAGCCTGAAATTGCTCTTGATTTGTGATAATCACAGGTGTTTCAGTCACTAAGCCAGCTTCCTGAATAGCTGCTATATCAAAACTAACCAGTTTCTGACCTACGCTCACTCTGTCTCCTTGAGCCACATGAGCTTCAAAACCTTTGCCGTCGAGATTAACTGTGTCCATACCGATATGCATGAGTAATTCGACACCTTCATCTGACACGATTCCAACAGCATGATTGGTTGGGAAAAGCACTGATACCGTCCCGTTCACAGGGGCCACCAGTTCTCCCTCACTTGGAAGGATGACAACTCCTTGTCCCATCACGCCTTGAGCAAAGACAGGGTCGGTTGCTTGGCTTAATTCTTTGACTTCCCCAGCCAGTGGGCTAGCAATTTCTGCAAAATCTACTTTTGGAGCGGCTTCTTTTGCTTCGTCAATGGCTTCAATTTGCGGTGATTTGACACTTTCATCTTCTGTCTTTGTAAACATGCCTGTCTTGCGGAAGAAGAAAGTCAAAATCATCGGTACTGCAATAGCTACTAACATAATAAGGAAGAATGGAAGCATGTATTTAGCTTGGATAGATAAGATACCTGGAATTCCACCGATTCCGATAGCATTGGCTGTTACGTTAAAGGTTACGGATAAGAGACCTGCGATAGAAGAACCAATCATCCCTGCCACAAATGGGTAGACGTACTTCACGTTGACCCCGAAAAGGGCTGGTTCTGTAACACCTAGATAAGCAGAAATCGTTGCTGGCAGAGAAATCTGTGCTTCACGTTCATTATGACGGTTCATCAGATAGTAAGCAAATACAGCTGAACCTTGAGCGATATTGGACAAGGCAATCATTGGCCATAGCGCCGTACCGCCTGTATCTGCAACCAGCTGTGTATCAATGGCATTGGTCATGTGGTGCAGACCAGTGATAACAAACGGAGCATAGAGGGCACCAAATATCGCACCAAAGAGCCATTTAACAGGACCAGTCAGACCAGCAAGCACCGCTGTTGACAGCCATTGTCCAAGTGTCCAACCAATTGGACCAAGGACTGTATGCGCTAGAATCAAAGCTGGAATCAAGGATAAGAATGGCACAAAAATCATGGACACAACTTCTGGAATGCGTTTGCGCCAGAAGATTTCAAGATAAGATAGCGACAATCCTGCAAGCAGAGCTGGAATAACTTGTGCTTGGTATCCAATTTTTCTAACTGTGAAGAAACCAAAATCCCATACCCAGTTTTTAGCAATTTCTGAAGCTGGCGTACCAGCTACTGCATAAGCGTTAAGTAACTGAGGAGACACCAGACAGATTCCCAAAACGATACCGAGGATTTGGCTGGTTCCCATTTTACGAGAAACAGACCAGACAATACCAACTGGCAAGAAGTGGAAAATCGCTTCACCCGGCAGCCACAAGAATGAGTTTACTCCGCTCCAGAACTGTGATACATCCACAATCGTATTGTAAATCGGAGTACCGTCTTTAGCAAACTGAGCAACACCGTCAACCATTTTTTGACCGAGTGCCTGAATCTGTACACCTTCCAGAATATTGCGGAAACCGAGAATCAGCCCCCCAACGATAATGGCTGGAATAATTGGAGTGAAAATTTCTGCCAGCATTGTCATGACACGTTGTACTGGATTCTGATTGCTTTTGGCAGCAGCTTTGGCTGCTTCTTTTGATACTCCTTCAATCCCTGAAACAGCTGTAAAATCATTGTAGAAAATCGGCACATCATTTCCGATAATGACTTGAAACTGCCCTGCATTTGTAAAAGTTCCCTTTACAGCTGGAATGGCTTCAATTGCTTGTACGTCTGCCTTCTTTTCATCTGCCAATACAAAGCGCATCCGAGTTGCACAATGGCTGACAGCTGAGACATTTTCCTTGCCGCCGATAGCCTCTAATAGGGTCTTGGCGTCTTTTTCAAATTTTCCCATTTTCTGTTTGGCTAGGCTTAACCTAACACTCTCCTTCTTTTTTTCATCATTGTACAATTGATTGATACATTTATTGTAAACGATACCAAAGATGTCTGCAAGATGTTTGTAGTAAAAAAAGCTCTTTTTTGGTAAAATTTATTTAGTTGTATGCTAAAAAGAAAACAAGTGAGGATATCATGAAAAAATATGAACAAATTTTTAAACTCTTAGAACAAGATATTCTAAACGAGAAATATCAGATGAATGATTATCTTCCTAGCGAACACGAACTTGTCCAAGCCTACAAGGTCAGCCGTGACACGATTCGTAAATCGCTTGATTTGCTTCAAAAAGCTGGTCTCATTCAAAAAATGAGAGGTCAAGGCTCTAAAGTCATCCAACAAGAACAGATTGACTTTCCCGTTTCCAACCTAACTAGTTACCAAGAACTTGTCCGGCAACATGGAATGAATTCTAAAACCAATGTCATACAGTTAGAAAAAATTACAGTTGATAAAAAATTATCCAGTCTTACTGGTTTTCCTGAATACCGTCTGGTGTGGCGGATTATTCGCCAAAGGGTCGTTGACGGGATTGCCTCCGTCTTGGATATTGATTACCTTGATAAGAGTTTTGTCCCTTCTATTAGCCGTGAAATTGCAGAGCATTCAATTTATGCTTATTTAGAAGATGAACTGGGACTGCACATTTCTTACGCCCAAAAAGAAATCACAATTGATCCAGCCACCAATCGCGATAAAATATTGATGAACATTGGAAATGACCACCATGTCGTCTCTGTCAAATCCAAAGTTTATCTTGCAGACGGACAGCAATTTCAGTTTACAGATAGTCGTCATAAACTCGAAAAATTCCGTTTCGTTGACTTTTCCAAACGGCAAAAATGATAATGAACCTTCACAAAATTCACTCTTCAATATTAAAAATAAAGGAAGAATGTCGTTGTCATCAATCTGCTTCCTTTATTTTTAATGTCATTCACATATTTATAAAAAGTAAAGTAAACTTATCAATTTTTGAAAAACGAAAGAAGCTGAGACTATTTCTCAACTTCTTCCTCTTCTTCTACTATTTCAGAAACTTCTACTTTGAGCTTTGTCACACGTCCATTTTTTACCTTATCATTGGTTAAAATGAGCTTTTTGCCCTGACTTTCCACTTCATAACTCAAACGCTCTTTCACGTCGGGTATCGAACCTACGCCCGTCAAATAATAACCCGCAATGGTATCAACGTCATCACTTTCCAGTTCAACTTCAAAATACTCGTTAAAGTCATTCAAACTCATGGTTCCAAGGACGAAATAAATATGGTCAGAAACCTGATACACCTCTACTTCAGCCTTATCTGTTTCATCATCTATCTCACCGACAATTTCTTCCAGTAGGTCTTCCAACGTTACCAGACCAGACATACCACCATATTCATCTAACAATATCGCCATTTGATTTTGCGTATTCCGCAACTCTGTCAGCAAATCATCCACGAAAATCGTTTCTGGCACAAAGAGCGGTTCCTGCAAAATTTTTCGTAGTACAATATTATCAAAACCATTAGTAAACGCCTCATTTAACAGACGTTTGGTGTGAATAAGTCCAATAACATTATCCTTGTCATCATCATAGACTGGGATTCGTGAGAAATTCTGCCTCAAAATACTTTCGATAATTTCCTTGGTATCATCATTGATGTCCACCATAAACGCATCGGTACGCGGCACCATTACCTCACGCGCCACCATCTCATCTAGTGAAAAAATCCCCTGCAGCATTTCAATTTCATCTGCATCCAATGTTTCTTCACTATTGGTCAGCATATACTCAATCTCATCACGTGTCATTTTCTCATCTGCATCATCAAAAGTCATGGGAGTGATTCGACTGAGCAGATTGGTAGAGGCTGATAAAAGCCAAACAAAGGGACTGACAATTTTTCCCAAAAAGATGATAACTGGCGCTGTACGAACCGCTAGGGAATCTTTGAGGTTCAGAGCGATTCTCTTTGGATACAATTCACCAAAAACAATCGAAATATAAGTCAAAATAGCAACAGATAAGAAGCTTGCAATAGCTCTTGCGGTCTCAGAATTTCCCATCCAAGAAGCAATTTCCCGACCGAGTGTATTAGCCAAACTAGCTCCTGACAAAATTGTAATCAAAGTAATTCCAACTTGAATGGTGGATAAAAAGTGATTAGGTTTTTCCAAGACTTTTAACAAACGAATGTATTTTGCATCGCCTTCTTCAGCTTTTTGCTCTACACGAGCGCGATTTAAAGATACCATCGCCATCTCTGCTGCTGAAAAAAAGGCATTTAAAAGTGTTAAGACTAGTAATAGTAAAGCTTGCAGTAACAAGGTCTGACTGCTAGGGTCTTCCATGAATGTTCTCTCCTCATATATAAGTAATCTTAATTATAGCATACTTTTTGACTTCTTGCACAGGGAGTGTTAAAAAGAAAGTTTGAAGGAAGATTGCAAAGAAGAAAATCGATTGTTTAGGCTTCTAAATTTTGCAGAACTGTTTCCAAGCGTGAAATTGCATCAACAGGAAGTGCCGTTTTAGGGTATTTTTGATTAAAGGCAAGCAAGAAGTTCAGCCGTACTTGCATTCTTTCTCTAAGTAATTGTTTGTAGCGAGCATCAAAATTCGGAATCGGATACCCTTCACATTCCATGTATTCAAAACCCTCCAATGGCCCAAATGGTTTAAATTCTGCTTCTTCATCAACAATTTTTTCAATAATATTCAAGCTAACTTCTTTTGAAATTCCCTTGCCCATATAAAATCCAGTATTGATGATATAGCAGTCGACACCAGATTCAAAGAGACTACGGAATTTCCGATAATCTTCTACCAAGGGATACACTCTAAATGGATTAGCATAAGGTTCAATCACCAAATCATCATGCTTGCCAATCACATTTTCAGCATTGGAACGCTTGGTCATCAAAGTACAGCCCATCGTAGAAGCCATCAGCGAATCGTTAATTTTAACCAAGGGTGGAAGAGAATCATCTTTCATAATCCAGAAAATGGCTTGGATAGGTTCATCAATTCGATCGACCCGATTTGGTGTTGCAAAGCGAGACTTGACTGTCCGACCATTTCCATTTCGAATGTCCTCTGTCACTAATTTTTTTAATCCATTGTCATCCAGTGTCACACCACAATTCTGAACTGTTACAAAAAAGTCCTGCTCCCTATGCCCAATGGGATAGTCATTTGTTTTATCAAAATAGGACGGTTCCAAAGCAATGGAAGACCCATCTTTGACAGAAATAATAAAGGCATCATCATGCAAAACCTTAATATCATATTTTCCATTATGTTTTGCATGTGTCAGCGTGGATTTTCCTGAGCCAGATAAACCAAAGAAAGAAGCTACATAATCTTGTTTATCCGCTTCTTGTTTAAAAATTTTCAAGCCGCCATGACACGCCACATAACCATTTCTGGCAGCTGTTGCCCAAGCTAAGGTTAAGGTTGCTTTTTTTAACTCACCAAAGTAATTTAAGCCCAAAATAATGACACAATTGTGCTGAGTATCAAAATAAACCAACCCTTCAGGATAATCTGGATGCTTCCATTTGGGGTCAAAAAAGACAAATATATCATTTTCATCGTACTTTTTAGAAACTCTCAAACGATTTTTAAACTCTTCATCCAAAATTTGGAAATTTAAAAGCCACGAATACAGGTTGTTAATTTCATCCTCAGGAACCATAAGATGAGCACAAGCCATGAAGGCTTCATCAAGTCCTACAACTGCATCTGCCTTATAAAATTTTCGATGATGAGCCTGATAAATTGCACTGCGTACTATCGAAAGCAACTTCTCATCTTCCTCACTGTCCCTACCAAAAATCCGTCGAGCTTTAGCCGTTCGACCAACGACTGCTCCAGAATTCGTTAATAAAACGCGGGCATAAGAAGGCAAGCCCAATTCCTTTGTATGAATGACAGGCATATCTAAGACAACTGTCCCAGCAGCTGCGGAAGCCAATTGATAAGCTTCTTCCACTGTTTTTATTGCAACAACTTGATTTTCATAAAAAGCTGTTTCAATTATTGCCTTCAAAGGAGAGAAATAAGAAGAATTTTTTCTTATTTCCTGCGGAGAATATTTACGACGTGTTACCATAAGTGTACCTCCTCTATCTTATTAGTTCTATTTTAGCATAAAAATACACTTATGGTTTTAATAAAACGTATTAGAAAAAAAGGAGTGGAATTCCAAACTAAATTTTTGTTGCATTTAGTTTGCTTCCACTTCCCTATATTCATCATTCTAAAACATTAAGACATAGTCCTTCTGAATGTCTATTCATCTTTCAGACTTTGAAATTATTCAGCGTCCTGCTCTTATTTATTAATAATTCCGTACTCCTCATTTTTCTTTTGCTCCTGTGCAGCTCGATGATTATCATATAAATTCGCTAGGAATTTTGCAATTTCTTTCAAAATAGAATAAATCGGAATCGCTACAATCATCCCAACAATCCCATAAATATTACTTGACAAAAGCAAGAGAACCATAATGGTAATTGGATGCACCTTCATCACGCCACCTACAATCCGTGGATAGAGAATATTTCCGTCAATTTGCTGCACAATTAACATATATATAACTGCAATCACCATTTTTTTCGGATCAGCAATCAGATAAGTGATAACCATCGGAATCAACCCAATGCTTGGACCCACATAAGGAATAAGATTAGCAATCATAGAAAAAATAGCAAATATCAAAGCATATTTCAGACCAATAACACTATAGCCAATGAAAGCCAACGTTCCAATAATAAACGCATCAATCGAAATCCCACTAATATACCGAGCAATCGTTGCATTAAGATTGGTCAATAATTTCGTGATGTTGAGCTTATCCCGCTTCAAAACAGTTCTTTCCAACATGGGCAGTAATTTATCCCCGTCAATTAAGAAATAGACCAAAAAGATCGGCGTCATGATGAGAATCAAAAATGTATTCACTACTGCTGAAACGACACTCCCCAGACTATTGGTGACACTATTTAAAATATTTTGCAAAATATCCACATAAGACAAATTTAACTGCTTAATAATAGACTGGATATTCAGATTTTTAAAGAGAGAGTGCTGCGATAGCTGGTTAATCCAATTTTGCAATTCTCCATAAACATTTTGACTAGAAGAAATCAAACTTGTCAACTGCGTAATCAAAATAGGTAGCAGATAAATAATGCCCAGAGCAATAATCCCAAACAAGAGAACCAAGGTAATCAAAATTCCAAAAATCCTCTTAATTTTCAGCTCTTTCTCCAGGAATTTCACTAAAGGATTCGTCACATAGTACAAAAATCCCGCAATTAGAAAAGGAATTAAAACCGTATTTAAAACGCTCACAAAAGGGGAAATCAAGCCGTCCATTTGCCGCCAGATAAAAAAGATAATGGTTAGTAGTAAGACTTCTGTTGTCCAAAAAAATAACTTACTTTTATGAAACATACTGTTCCTCCTATCAGCTATTCTATCATATTTTCCACTAAAATAGAGTGCTTTTCTTAAAATGGCTTAAATTATTTTAGGAACAGACTCTTTCGTTTCCCACTATCAAAACTTATTTTTCCATTTATTTTAATTTGTAAACCATTTTCACATGTACTCGTGATTCTAAAATGAAGGGTTCACTAACAGCTTCAAATCCAAATTTCTCATACAAGCCCACCACCTGCTCTTGCGCCTCTACGTGAATCTCTTTTTCAGGCCATTTTTCAGCACAAGTCTCCATAATAGCTTGGACCAACTTACGACCAAGCCCTTGACCTCGAGTAGAAGCCGCTGTTACGACACGTCCAAAATGAATAGTAGTACCCGTTTCAAATACTCTCGCATAAGCGTCTACCTCGCCGGCTTCATTTTCATGAAAAATATGGATCGCTTCTAAATCGTGCTCGTCCAAATCATTATAAACACTATTTTGCTCTACGACAAATGTTTCCAAACGTAATTTCAAGCATTTATAAAATTCTAAGGTGGTTAATTCCTCAAATGCCTTTTTTATACCACATACTTGTTTTCCCTTCTTCTTTATTATATAATAATTGTAAATGCAACTATAAAAGGAGCCTTTTATGGATTATCGTCATCTCTTTCGTCAAATGGGCATAATTTCTCGCCAAGCCATGATGAATATGAATCATGAAGCCAGCCAATACAACCTAGATAATAATCTCTTTCTTATCCTTATCCGCATTGTTGAGCATGAAGGACTGAATCAATCTCAACTTTCTCATATGGTAAAAATTGATAAAACAACACTTAGTCGCTCCCTTAGAAAACTAGAGGACAAAGGATTTATCACAAAGAAAGTCAACTCTAAAAATAAGAAATTTAAAGAGCTTTTCCCTACGACGAAGGCTTTGCAAATCTACGACCGATTGATTGGATTTGAAACAATCTATATTCAGTCTGTTATGAAAAATCTGACATCTTCCGAGCTCTTTCAACTAGAAGCCATTCTCAATAAAATAGAAAATTCTCAATGAAATCAGTATAACATGCATTAGTTGCATTTGCAACTTTAAAATTGAAAAATGACGAGGCTGGGACAAAAGTCCTTAACCTCGTCAGATTTTTATGAGTTTCTTGCAAGTCGCAGTGATTGAGTGGGTTCTATGCGGTTGATAAATCAACCTTTACAGCCCTACTCAACTATGCGGGGATGGAACGACAAAATCAACTTTCTTCGAAATTACCGATTTTTGTCCCACTCCCTTTTGATTATTTCGTTTCAAATCCTTCTGCAACTGCTTGAGCAAAATGTTCTTCAACGATTTCTGCACAGTGGTCACAAACAATTGCATGATAACTGCGTTCTTTGACTGTTTCATCTACCCGACGGCAACGCTCACAAACTTGTCCCTCTGCATGCTCAACTGTAAAGGCTACATCCTCGAAAGCAATAGCATTTTCAGGAGCTGTTTCATCTGCGATTGTTAATTTAGAGACAATGAGAAGTTGCGCAACGTCGCTATTAACCGCTTCAAGTAGCGTTCTCACGACTTCATTTGGATAAACAGTTAAGTGAGCTTCCAAAGATTTTCCAATTACTTTTTCGTTACGTGCTTCTTCCAAAGCCTTTTGGGCTTGGCTACGGAAGTTCATAAAGGCTGTCCATGTATCCAAAATTTCTTCCTCATTAGGGAAAGTCAGCGCATCTGGCAATTCTGCTAATTGAACAAATTCTTCTGGCTCATGATCTAAGTAAGACCAGATTTCCTCTGCTGTATGTGGAAGAATTGGGGTCAACAATTTTGTAATTTTTACTAAAATATCATAAAAGACGGTCTGCATTTGGCGACGTTCCAATGATTTAGCTGCTTCAATATAGACAACATCTTTTGCAAAATCAAGATAGAAAGCTGATAAATCAACTGTCACAAAGTTTACAATCGCTTTGTAAATATCCAAAAATTCAAAATCTGCATATGCTTCACGAATCGTCTTGACAAGTTGGTTAAAGCGAACAGTCATGTACTTATCAACAGAGCGAAGGTCATCATAGGCAACAGCGTCTTCTTTTGGATTAAAATCAGAAGTATTAGCAATCAAGAAGCGCAAGGTGTTACGGATTTTTCGGTAGGTTTCAGACACTTGACCAAGAATATCCATAGAGATACGCACATCATTGCTAGAATCCACACTCGTCACCCAAAGACGCAAGATTTCAGCCCCAAATTGTTTTTCAACATCACTTGGAACAATGGTGTTGCCGAGGGATTTCGACATCTTCTCACCTTTGCCGTCCAAAGCAAAGCCTTGTGAAAGGATTTGTTTATAAGGAGCCACTCCATGATTTGCAACAGATGTGATGAGAGAAGAGTTAAACCAGCCACGATATTGGTCAGAACCTTCAAGATACAGGTCGGCAGGATAAGTCAATTCAGGACGATTGACCACTACACCATTCCAAGAAGAACCTGAATCAAACCACACGTCCATGATGTCTGTTTCTTTAGTGAACGTACCATTTGGTGACCCTGGATGAGTAAATCCTTCTGGAAGCAAATCTTTCGCTTCTCGTTGCCACCAAATGATAGAGCCATGTTCCGCAAAGAGCTCAGCCACATGCTCAATTGTTTGCTCTGTCATAATCGGTGTGCCGTCCTCCGCATAGAAGATTGGAAGTGGCACTCCCCAAGCCCGCTGACGCGAAATGACCCAATCTCCACGGTCACGGATCATATTGTAAAGACGAACTTTACCCCATTCAGAGTGGAACTTCACTTTTTCAATCTCATCAAGAATTTCCTGACGGAATTTTGAAACTGAAGCAAACCATTGCGGTACTGCACGCCAAATAATTGGCTTTTTCGTCCGCCAGTCAAATGGATAAGAGTGAGAGATTTCTTCTTGCGCAAGGAGAAGTTGACCTAACTTTTCAATTACTGTAGGAACTACCTTGTCATAAAATTGCCCTGCAAAATCTGGACCAGCATTTTCCATCATGATACCACGTTCATTGACTGTAACGGCTACTTCTAAGCCATTTGCAATCCCAACATTGTAGTCGTCCTCACCAAAACCAGGAGCAGTATGGACAATTCCTGTACCGGAATCTAGTGTAACGTGGTCACCAAGAATCACCAATTCATCTACTTCCTCATCCCACGGGTGCTCTGTCACGATATGATTCAGTTCAGCACCGCGATGAGTTGCCAAGACCTCTACATCTTCCCAGCCGAATTTTTCAGACAAGCTATTGAGCAAGTCAGCAGCAACGACAAATTTACGACTTTCCCCAGCTGGTTTTACCACAACATAATCAAAGTCAGCACCTACTGTCAAACCGCGAGAAGCCGTAATAGTAAATGGTGTTGTTGTCCAAACCACAATATAGGTATCTGTGTCTAGCACATTTTTGCCGTCTTTTACCTTATTTGCATAGTAAAGAGAGGTTGAAATCAAATCATGATACTCAATTTCTGCCTCTGCAAGAGCTGATTCAGATGACCATGACCAATAAACTGGCTTCGCACCGCGGTAGATATAGCCTTTTTTCGCCATTTCTCCAAATACGCGAATCTGAGCAGCTTCATAATCCGGAGTCAACGTCACATATGGATGCTCCCAATCACCAGAAACACCTAAACGTTTGAAATCTTCTCGTTGTTTGTCTACTTGGCTGAGTGCGTAATCTCGACAAAGTTTTAAATACTCTGCCAAATCCATTTCTTTTCGCTTCACACCTTGCTTTGCCAGAACTTGCTCAATCGGAAGACCATGAGTATCCCAGCCTGGAATGTAAGGCGCATAATAGCCAGACATCGATTTTGAACGAACGATAATATCTTTAGAAATCTTGTTCATGGCATGCCCAACGTGAATATTTCCATTAGCATAAGGAGGGCCATCGTGAAGTGTAAAGTGTGGTTTACCTTCGTTCAATTCTTGACGGCGTTGATACAATTTTGCATCTTCCCATTCTTTTTGCCAAAGAGGTTCTTTATTCGGCAAACCAGCACGCATTGGAAAAGCTGTTTTCCCAAGATTAAGAGTTTCCTTTAATTTCATAAGTTCTCCTTTTTCATATTAGTAACATATTAAAATAAAAAAACCACAAATTCATCCAAAGGACGAAAATTCGTGGTACCACCTTCATTTAGATAAGAATAAGATTCCTATCCCTCTTACTCGTAACGTGAGTTAAGCGTTAAATCTTACTATTTTCAGATCTAAGTTTGCAAAATGATAATCCTAACAAAAGGGATTGCAGGTCTCTCACCGTCACCTGCTCGCTGCGAATATTTTGTTAGCATCTTGTTTTTACATTCTCTTATAAAATATCTACAGATTCTGTTGAAGTAGCTTCTGAATCATCTGTTGAAATCTCAGCATTTGTCAGATTTAATCCTAAGACAGACTCATCTAATGTTTCAAACGCTTGTGTTTCGGCTAATTCACGATTTGCTTCTTCAATGCGTCTTTGTAATTCTTCCATTTCCTCTGGAGAGAACTGACGCGTCACATCCACTTCATCTTCTTCTGGAGTCGTTACAACTTCACCCAAAGCAGACTGAACAACTTCTTTAAAGGCTTCATCACTAGTCTGCAAGTAAGTAGCTGTTGGGCGAAGAATATCTTCCCATTCTGAAGAATTCACAATGCTTAATTGACTTTCAATGGTTGATTTTAAACGTTGGTGGAAAACACGCGTTTTATTTTTCAACTCTTCTGTTTCAACAGCCACTTTCTTAGCATTATCAGTCGCTTGACGAAGAATTTCATTAGCCTTGTATTTTGCCTCATCCAACAAATGTTGGGCCTCTTGCTCAGCCTTATGAACAATGTTTTCAGAACGGTCATTTGCCGCTTGTTTTACACGTTCTGCCGTATCTTGTGCAATCAATACAGACTGGCTAAGGGAATCCTTCATCTCATCAAAATAGGTCAAACGTTCTTCCAGATTTTTAATTTTTGACTCTTGTTCATGATTGACACGAACTAAATCTTCATAATCTTGGACAATGATGTCAAGAAATTCATCAACTTCGTCAACATCATATCCTCTAAATTTGTGAGCAAAAGCTTTATCTTTAATTTCTAACGATGTAATAGCCATATTTTCTCCTTACTTACTAGACAATAATTCAACAGTTAACTTGTACTTCCCATTTTTTGAAAAGCCATTTTCTCTTAAAACTTTTACTCTCCCATATCCTCGTATACTGATCAAGTCATTCAATAACAATTGATGACTGGGATTATCCAGCATGGAATAGTTTACCTTAACTTGCTTTGTTGCTATCAGCTGAGCGGCAATGCTTCGTGACAAATGAAATGAGGCAGCTATCACTTTATCCAAACGCATACTAGAGACAAGCACATCTCTTGGCTTTGAATCAGTTTGAGCGATAATTTGTTGTGAAAAATCTACTTGCTTTAATTTTACAGGTGTCTTTGCTATCCTTGAGATATGATTGATGAAAAATTGAGTGAATTTCTTATCTACCATAATTTGTGCTCTACCTGAAGCTACAAGAATATCACCAAAAACTTTACGTTCAACCCCTAATTGATTCAATAACGTTCCCATTATTTGCGAATGAGTTAAATGGTGAAATTTATTCGCATAGCTAATTTCTAACAACTCCATTTCAAAATCACTTAATTGCAACTCATAGTAGAGAGGAGCAATAATGACTTTAGCAAATTCACTCGTATAATAATCCGAACTTGAAAATATTTGCAATTGTAAATGATTTCCAAGATTGCGTAAAACTTCAACTTGATATGGATTTACAAACGAAGTTACTTCAAAAGAATAAGAATCCTCAACTCGCTGCATCTTTTCTAAGCTTTTATCAACAAATTCACGATCTTCTTCTGTAAAATGTTGGTATAAATGTTTAATATTCTTCATGAATTTAAGCTAAAAGCAAAAGAGCATTCAAAATGATGCCAGAAACCAAATTCAAAAGAAAGATAACGATAAGAATCGTCCAATCAAGACCAGCAAATTGTAAATTGAAACGTTGAAATGGTTTCAAAACAGGCTCTACTATCCGTAAAATCAACTGACCAAGTGATGTTTGATAGGCACCCGGAAACCAAGATAAGAGAGCATACACCACTAAAATAAATGAATACACTCTTACCAAATTATAAAGTATGTTTACAATCCAAACCATGTTTTTATCTACGTTTCATATCAAAATCAAATTCGCCACTTTGCAAATCATCAGGCAATTTTAAATCCTCAATATTTACAATAACATTGATTGGTGTTAAAAGGTACATTGTACTCGCAACTTTTTTTATGTTCCCAGCAAGCACATAACGCGCACCATCCAAATAATCCAAACAACGACGAGCTTGCACTTCTGTCATATATTGAAAATCAATCAAAATGCTTTCATTAACAATTAACAAATCAACAATTTCAGTTGTTTCTTCATATTTTCTTGGATAACGAACATTGATTGTCACTTTGTCATCTGAAATTGTCCGATGTTGTGCCAATTCTTGCTGGCGCGCATGAAGACGAGTGATATTCTCATTTGCTCCTGACCTTGTAGAAGATTGTACAGAACTACTTGCTGTATGTACTGTTCTTTCTTTAGTAGGTGTTACAGATTGACTACTCGCACGTGGTGGTAGCTCAGGCGTTTGAACGCCAGCATCTTCACCATCTTCCGTAAAGTAATCAATGAATTTATCAAATCTATCTTTAAGAGACATAATACTTTCCTATTTAAAAAATGCGGTACCAATTCTGACAAAAGTCGAACCATTTGCAATAGCTATTGTATAATCACGGCTCATTCCCATACTTAAATCAGTAAAAGGCATATTAGGTAACTGTTTACGTTGTAATCTTTGCTGTAATTGATAGGCTTGTTGGAACATGACATTTAATTCCGCTTCATCTGCTTCAATTGGTGCCATTGTCATCAAACCTACAATCTGAATGTTTTCAAGTTTTTCTAGCTCAGGTAAAATCGTATCTATTTCCTCTACAGCAAAACCATGTTTACTAGCTTCTTTGGAAATATTTACTTGTAAAAAGCATTTAATGATATGTTCAGCTCTTTTGTTGATTTCTTGAGCTAATTTTACTGAATCTAAGGCATGGAAATAATCAACATAATTGATGACGTCTTTCACTTTCCGCCTTTGAAGTGTACCAATTAAGTGCCAAATTACACGTTCATCTTTCAGAGCCTGATATTTCTCTAGAAATTTATCAACTCGATTTTCACCGATATGATGAATTCCTGCTTTAACCAGCTCTTTAGCAGTAGAGCTGTCAACATATTTGGTGACAGCTATTACTTCTACTGAATTTTTTGAGCGATTAGCTTTTTGAGTAGCTTGTGCTACATTTTCTAAAACTTGATATGTATTCTTTGCTAAATCCATTTTATCGGTTTTTAAAGAATGGTGGTGTTTCTAATTCATCGTCATCAGAACTGGTGTCTTCATAACGTTCCACAGCTGGTGCGGCACTCGCATCTGTTGAGCGAACAATATTCTCACGACGCAAATCCCAATCACCAAATGCTGAAGCCTGTGGCGCTTCTGTCCGTTGACGACTTGGCTTTGGAACTTCAAGATTTTCAGTCAAATCAAAGTTACGGTCATAACCTTGGCTTCCTCTAGAATTACGATTTTCACGAGTTCCAGCTGCATAAGAATTTTGTTGAGCAACTGGACGAACACCACTTACTCGATCAATTTTTTCTTGACGAACACCCGTTGCAACAACTGTCACACGAATTTCATCTTTCATGCTGTCGTCAATAGAAGTACCTAACCAGATATTAACACCATGACCTGCTGCTTGATTGACGATTTCTGACGCTTCTTCTGCTTCAATCAAGGTCATATCAAGGCCACCTGTAACGTTGATGATGACATCTTCAGCTCCATCAATTGTTGTTTCAAGAAGTGGTGAATAAATAGCCTTACGTGCAGCTTCAATAACACGTTCTTCGCCACTACCAATACCAATTCCCATAAGAGCATCACCTTTATTTGCCATAACGGTTTTCACATCGGCAAAGTCAAGGTTAATAAGTCCTGGGCTTGTAATCAAGTCCGTAATTCCTTGTACACCTTGACGAAGGACATTGTCTGCTTCGCTCAAAGCTTCAAGAAGAGGAGTTTTCTTATCAACAATTTCAAGTAAATTATTGTTTGAAATGATAAGAAGTGTATCTACATGCTCACGAAGTTCATTGATTCCTTCAATCGCAAAGTTACCACGCTTACTTCCTTCAAAGCCAAACGGGCGAGTAACAACTGCAACAGTTAAGGCACCAAGACCCTTTGCAATACGAGCAATAACTGGTGCAGCACCTGTACCAGATCCACCGCCCATACCAGCAGTAATGAACACCATATCAGCTCCCGTAAGAGCTTCCGTCAACACTTCTTCGCTTTCTTCAGCCGCTTTACGACCGATTTCAGGCTGTCCTCCAGCACCTAGACCGCGAGTCAACTTTGGTCCAAGCTGAATAACGGTTTCTGCTTTTGAGCCACTCAGAGCTTGCACATCTGTATTGGCAGCGATAAATTCAACGCCTGATACTCCTTCATCAATCATGCGGTTAATGGCATTACCACCACCACCACCGATACCAATAACTTTAATTACTGCTCCTTGTGCCGCAGCTGTATCAAATGAAAATGTCATAATGTATTACCTTCTCCTTTAATCAAACATATTGCCAAGTAGATTTCGAACACGATCTGTCAATTTTTCTTTTGGTTGTTGAGATTGTGTTGGAAGTGGTTCGGGACGTTCAACTTCTTCTGCTGGTTCAGCAATCGGAGTCACAATTGTTTGTTGCGGCTGAGTAAAGCGCTGCAACGGATTGAACGACTGACTTTGTTGAGTCGGACGAGAAAATTCAACCGGTTGATGACGCAGAAGTTCATCACCGTGAACAGCAACTTGTGCTAAAACATCCACTTCAGATAGATTTCCAGCATATTCTGATAAGCTAATGACATGAGCAAAAGCTGGATTACGAATACCGATTTGATTTGGTACGTATAGTTTAACAGGAACACCGAAAACTTCTTGCGCCAATTCCACCACACCTGGTAAAATTGCACCACCACCAATAATAACAATTCCACCTGGAAGTTCTAATAAGTGTCTTCTTTCTAAATCTTGCTTGATTTGTTCAAAGATATGTTTAACACGTGCTGAAATAATTTCTGCTAAATAGCGCTCTGTTACTTCAACTGGTTCAACTTCTCCAATCACTTCCACTTGGAAGGACTCATTGCTAGCAGCAGGTACGTATGCTTCGCCATAGTTAAACTTCAAGCTTTCTGCAAGTTTTTTAGAAGTTTTTAAAACTTTTGAGATATCTTTTGTGACGTATTCGCCACCTTCTTGATAGATATTGGTAAATTGCAGTTCTTGGTTGCGAACAGAAGCTACTGTTGTTTGACCACCACCCATATCAATGACAGTTGCACCAAATTCACGTTCTCCTTCATTTAGAACAGATTTGGTCATAGCAAGCGGAGAAATGATAATATTTTCTACTTGAACTCCTGCTCGCTCAACTGTTTTTCGTAAATTATGAAGAATAGTGCGTGGTCCTGTGTAGAGAAGCCCACGCATTTCTAAACGAATGCCCATCATTCCACGAGGATCACGGATACCTTGGAAGCCATCTACAATGAACTCTTCAGGAATAAAGGTAATAACTTCACGGTCTGGAGTCATACTTTTTGTCAAAGCAGATCTCACAACATTTTCAACATCTGCATCTGTAATTTCTTTCGTTTCGCTTGTTACAGGAATCATACCTTGCGTTGGCTCAATCTGCAACAAGTTAGCAGGCAAGCCAACATTCACCAGCTTAATGGAAATACCTGCTTTTTCCTCTGCTTGTGAAATTGCAGATTTTATAGCACTTGCTGCTGCTTCGATATCTACAATGATACCATCTTTTACGCCAGCACTTTTGGCATTACTAACCCCAATTACATTTAATTCATTGTTTACGTGTTCTGCTACCAAGACCTTAATGGAGCTTGTTCCGATATCTAATCCTGTAAAAAAGCCATCTCTAGCCATTAGACCATTCCTCTCTATCTACCAAGTTTCTCACTTATCAATTTAACTATCAAAAAAGTATAGTTATTCAAAGCATATTATAACATAAAAAAATAAAAATTGGGTAGATTTTCTGCATTATTTTAGCTATTTCTATAACTAAATATTCCTGCTTCCATATCCACAACGCTTGTTTCCGTCAATTGTGGTTTAATTTTTTCATAATAAGGCAGTTTTTTAGCTACTTCTGACAAAGGAACTAGAATTTTATTTCCATCTGTCATAGTGATTGTCAGCAAATCTTCAGTCGCTTTACTCGGTGTATGCTGAACCGTTTGAATTTCTGATTTGATTGTATCAGAAATACTTGATAATTGTTGCACAAATTTCTTAAGCATTGCTTTATCTGAAAAATCAAGCGTTATATAACTTTTTGGCAACTGTGATTTTTTAACCGGAGTAGCAATTTCTTCTCCACTAGATAATACTGGGAAATACTGCTCCCCAGAATAATCATACGCAACCACTGTGTATTCTGTTATTTTTATTTTAAATGTAATCGGAAATTGGTAACTTATCTCTGCTTTTTTCACCCATAGATTTGACAATTTAATATTTCTAGCATGTGCCTTTTGACTCAAATACGTCGTCAAGGTATAATCCTCTTTTTGAATACCAGAAGCATCCAGCACCTCTGTTTTTGAAAGCTGTTTATTGCCCGTCACCTCTATGTTCTTTAATTTTGAATAGGGACTTATAAAATAAACAGCTAAAATTAACAAAATAGAACTTAGAATCAATACTGGCAAAGCACGGTAGATATGGCGAGGAGCAATTTTTTCTCTTGTCTCTTTTGCTTCCTGCTTAGCTTGTTTGCGTTCCGCTTTCTTCTTTTTTCTCAAGGTCGCTTTATCAAGAAGTTCATCTTGTTCTTCCTCGGAGAACTCTGTTACAGTGGATTCTTCTAAGTCCTCTGATTCTGCTTCTTGAGTATCAGATGTTACTTCTGCTTTTTCATCTTCCTCGCCTACATCTGATTTTTCAGGATTTGGCAAATGCTGCTTTTTTTGCTCTGCCAATTCTTTCTCTTTTTCAGCTTCTTCTTGGGCCTTTTTTTCAAGGTATTCCTTGTTTCTTTTCTGCCACTCAGAAAGTTTTTCTGTTTCTTGCTCTTTCTGATCCTCTTGCTTCTTTTTTGTCATTTTCTTCCTTTGTCCATGTCATTTTTTAAAAGGTTATAAAATTCATCTAACGATTTTATTTCGTGGGACTGTTTCATGTTTTCTTCATAAAATTCTTTCTGTTCAAGCAACTCTGTTATCATTTTTTGAAGATTTTCCAAATTCAATTGAGGCTCGTCTAATTTTTTGGCATAGCCTTTTTTTACAAAATAATCTGCATTTTCAATCTGGTCACCGCGACTTGCTTCGCGTCCCAAAGGGACAATTACATGAAGCTTTACCATAGCCAACAATTCAAAAATAGTATTAGATCCGCCACGTGTAACAACGACATCCGCCAAGTCCATCAACGGTTGATAGAGGTCAGTCACATAGGCAATTCGGTACAGATGATTTGATAATTCGTCTAAGCTAGCATCGCCTGATAAATTGATAATATTGTAATGCTGAGTTAGCTCTGCTTTATTTGCCGTTACAAAATCATTAAAAACCTTTGCTCCCGCTGACCCACCAACAAACAGAAGTGTCGGAAGGTTTTCATCAAAATGCTGCTGAATGGCTTGAATCTGATCATTTGGAGCAGTTATTTTTTCTCCTACCTTTGTTACAGCTCCCACATGCTCAATTTTTGTCAACGCATGGGCTTGTTCAAAAGTAGAATACATTTTTGTCGCACATTTGTAAGCAATTTTATTTGCTAGACCAATAGAGAGGTCTGATTCATGTACATAAACTGGAATCCCAGCTAAGCGAGCTGCAATGACAGGAGGAACTGATACAAAACCACCTTTAGAAAAGAGAGCTTGCGGACGAACCTTTAACATAATTCCTAAAGATTGCAAAATGCCCCAAGCCACTTTGAATACATCTAACATATTTTGCCAAGAAAAATAACGGCGTAATTTCCCCGTTGCTATAGAATGAAAAGTGATATCCAAACCTGACTTCTGGATTTCTTGGTATTCAATCCCATGCTTGTCCCCAATATAGTGAACTTGCCAACCTGCTTCTAGGAATTTTGGAATGAGCAAAAGGTTTAGAGTCACATGACCAACCGTTCCTCCACCTGTAAATACAATCTTTTTCATCTTAACCCTTTAATTCTTCAAATGTTGCAATAAATTCATCGCCACGAACTTCAAAATTTGGATACATATCCCAGCTAGCATTTGCAGGACTGAGAAGAACAATGTCACCTGCTTGAGCTTCAGCAAAAGCTTTTTGCGTCGCATCTTTCACATCAGTAGCATCCATATAACTAACACCTGCTTTATCTGCTGCTCTCTTGACACGTGCTGCAGATTCTCCAAGAATAACCATTTTCTTCACCCCTTGAATATCTGGCACCATTTCGTCAAATTCATTGCCACGGTCCAGTCCACCAGCAATCAAGATAACCTTGCTATTGTCAAAACCAGACAAGGCCTTTTGCGTTGCAAGAATATTTGTGGATTTGCTATCGTTATAAAATTTAACATGGTTGATTTCACCGACATATTGAAGGCGGTGCTTAACGCCACCGAAACCTGCCAATGTTTCTTTGATGACTTGATTTTCAATGCCACGCAGTTTCGCAACTGCAATAGTTGCAAGGGCATTTTCAACATTATGGCTACCCGGAACGCCAAGCTCATCTGCTGCCATAACAGGCTCTCCACGGAAAGTCAGCATGTTTCCCTCTAAGTAAGCTCCGTCTACCTTTTCCGTCGTTGAAAATGGTACAACGGTCGCTTGCGTCTTTGCAGCCAGCTCTTTCGCTAATGTTTGATTGAAATTCAATATAAGGAAGTCAGATTTGCTCATATTTTTTTGAATGTTCCATTTAGCCGCCACATAATTTTCAAAAGAGCCATGATAATCAATGTGAGTTGGCATCAGATTAGTAATCACTGCAATCTCTGGGTGAAAGGTTTCAATGCCCATGAGTTGGAAAGAAGATAACTCCATGACCAATGTATCATTTTGGGTTGCGGTTGTTGCAACTTGACTGGCTGGAAAGCCAATATTCCCAGAAAGCAGACCATTTTGACCACCTGCAGTCAAGACTTCCGCAATCATCGTTGTCGTTGTTGTTTTTCCATTAGAGCCCGTAATCCCAATAATTGGGGCATCTGAAATCAAATAGGCCAACTCCACTTCAGTGATGACTGGGATTTTCTTTTCCAAAGCTCTCGCTACCATAGGATTGTCGTAACGAATACCGGGATTTTTGACCATCAGTTCAAACTCTTCGTCCAAGAGTTCCAAAGGATGACCACCTGTTACCACTTTGATGCCTTCCTCAAGAAGAGACTGAGCAGCAGGATTTTCCTCAAATGGCTTTCCGTCATTCACTGTAACAATCGCTCCCAACTTATCTAGTAAACGAGCAGCGGCTTCACCAGACTTGGCCAAGCCTAAAACTAACACTTTTTTATTTGCAAAATTTGTAATGTGCTTCATAACACGCCTCTTTTTAATTCTTTTGTATCTATTTTACCTTTTTTTCAGAAAATAAAAAAGCCTTTACGGCTTTTTATTCTTGTCTGTTACGAAGTTTTGAGCGAAACGATACTTTTTTATCTTTTTGTGATAATTTTGAAATATCACGTAGGGAAAAATATGCTACGCCTATCATCAAAATTCCTATGAAAAACTCAGACGGTAATTGAAAAATCTGAAATACTGCCAATCCTAGTAAAATAATAAAAGCGACTAGGGCAATCACTAAAACTACTACATTTAAAGTTCCTTTAATGCTCTGTGGAGCAGCAAAAATGTAAAATAATAGAATGAGAATTCCAAAGATTAAATAAAACATTTCTGCTCCTTTCTAGCCTATCTACTTCTTTCATATATTAGCAGCAAAGCAAATCGTTCTTTCATTATTCAGCTGATTTTTTCTTTTTAGCAGCTTTGGCACGTTGGTTTTTATCAAGAATTTGTTTCCGCAAACGAATCGATTCAGGCGTCACTTCCATGTATTCGTCATCGTTCAAGAATTCAAGTGATTCTTCCAATGTCAAAATACGAGGCGTCTTAATAACCGCTGTTTGGTCTTTCGTTGCAGAACGAACATTGGTCATTTGTTTGGCTTTTGTAATATTAACCGTCAAGTCATTTTCACGTGAATTTTCACCAATAATCATTCCTTCGTATACTTCTGTACCTGGATTGACAAAAATCGTTCCACGTTCCTCAATAGACATGATAGAGTATGTCGTTGCCTTTCCTGTATCAATTGACACAAGAGCTCCACGACGGCGTCCTCCAATCTCACCTGGAATCAATGGTAGGTATTGATCAAAAGTATGGTTCATAATCCCGTAACCACGCGTCATAGATAGAAATTCAGTTGAATATCCAATCAAACCACGTGCAGGTACAAGGAAAATCAAACGTGTTTGTCCGTTTCCGGTAGCCACCATATCCAACATTTCACCCTTGCGCTCAGAAAGGCTTTGGATAACTGAACCTTGGTATTCTTCTGGAGTGTCGATTTGCACACGCTCAAATGGCTCACATTGTATACCGTCGATTTCTTTGACGATAACTTCTGGGCGCGATACTTGTAACTCATAACCTTCACGACGCATGGTTTCAATTAAGATTGACAAGTGTAATTCCCCACGACCTGACACAATCCATTTATCTGGTGAGTCAGTCGGATCCACACGAAGCGAAACATCCGTTTGCAATTCAGCCTGCAAGCGTTCTTCAACTTTCCGAGATGTTACCCATTTTCCTTCACGACCAGCAAATGGTGAATTGTTAACTAAGAAAGTCATTTGCAGCGTTGGTTCATCAATGTGAAGAATTGGCAATGGTTCTACTGCATCTGTCGGAGTAATCGTTTCACCAACGAAGATATCTTCCATACCAGATACGGCAATCAAATCGCCTGCTTTGGCTTCATCGATTTCACGACGTTCTAGTCCAAAGAAACCAAATAACTTGGTGACACGAAAGTTTTTCGTTGTGCCGTCTAGTTTAGAAAGCGTCACTTGGTCTCCAACTTTCACAGTCCCGCGGAAAACACGACCAATACCGATACGACCTACAAAGTCATTGTAATCCAAAAGAGAAACTTGGAATTGAAGCGGCTCATCTGAATTATCCACTGGTGCTGGAATGTGTTCAATAATAGTATCAAAAAGCGGTGCCATGGTATGCTCTTGGTCAGCAGGGTCGTCTGACATAGAAGACGTTCCGTTGATAGCAGAAGCATACACAACTGGGAAATCTAATTGGTCATCATCTGCACCCAGCTCGATGAAAAGCTCCAAAACCTCGTCCACTACTTCTGCAGGACGTGCAGACGGTTTGTCAATTTTATTAACGACAACAATCGGCACCAAATCTTGCTCAAGAGCTTTTTTTAACACAAAACGAGTTTGTGGCATAGTTCCTTCATAAGCATCAACAACCAGAACAACCCCGTCCACCATTTTCATGATCCGCTCAACTTCTCCACCGAAGTCCGCGTGTCCTGGAGTGTCCATGATATTGATACGAACACCGTTGTAAGCAACAGCTGTATTCTTAGCAAGAATGGTAATTCCGCGTTCTTTTTCAAGATCGTTGGAGTCCATTGCGCGTTCTTGCAACTCTTTTCGATCGTCCAAAGTATGTGATTGCTTCAATAATTCGTCCACCAGCGTTGTTTTCCCGTGGTCAACGTGAGCGATAATAGCGATATTGCGAATATCTTCTCTTAATTTTGTCATTTTATCCTCTAAATCTTAAGTTTTATTTCTAACTGAACAATTATACCACAGATTAAGGCAAAAATCACGGTTAAACTGGGTGTAAATGTTTTCATTAGAAAATCAATGTCCTACAAATTTATTTACATTCTTTATTGCAAAATTATGATATGATAAGAAAAAACAAAGGAAACTGTATGCGTTTAGATATTCTACTAGCTCAAGCTCACATTAGCCGTAAAAAAATGAAGCAAGCTCTACTAAAAAAGAAAATCTTAGTAGATGACTGTCCCGCTCGAAAACTCAGTCAAAATGTTGATACAGGTTTGCAGACGATTACGCTAGAAGAACAACCTGTCCTTGGCAAGCCTCATCAGTATTTTATGATGAATAAACCCCTTGGCGTTGTGACAGCTAACTCCGATGCCAAATTCCAAACAGTTCTAGATCTCATCAGACCTGAAGATTTCAGTGAAGATCTATATTCTGTTGGACGGCTCGATCGAGATACTTCTGGACTGCTGTTAATCACTGACAACGGTCCGCTCGGTTTTCAATTGCTTCATCCTCAATATCATGTCACAAAAACATACGAGGTTGAAGTTAATGGTCTACTAGATGACCAAGCAGTGCAATCCTTTCAAAAGGGCATCGTTTTTCTTGACGGAACAAGTTGTAAACCAGCCACTCTTACAATTCGTTCTTCTAGCTCAAACAAGAGCCGTGCTACTGTCACTATTTCTGAAGGAAAATTTCACCAAATCAAAAAAATGTTTTTAACTGTCGGTGTCAAAGTTACTTCTCTGAAACGAACTCATTTCGGAGATTTTGAATTAGAACCAAACTTAGCCGCAGGAGAATATCGAGCATTGAACCAAGCAGAACTCGAAATAGTGAGGCACTACCTAGAAAAAAGCTATTAAAAGTGAGCAATCCTTTGGATTACTCACTTTTGATTTTTCCTTTCCATCCATCTAGTCCTGTAGAGAGGATATAAATATTTTGATAACCTTGTTTTTTCAATAGAATAGCTGCATTCATAACACGTTGTCCACGGCTATTTTCGTACAGTAAAACAGCCTTGTCCTTACGAATAGCTCCCAAACTCGTTTTTAACTGCTGTGACGGGATATTTCGCGCTCCTAAAATATGTTTCCGGCGAAAATCAGCTGGGTCGCGCAAATCAATCAACTGACCTTGCCGAATCATATCACCAAATTCTGCATTGTCTACTACCTTAGCCGCACGACGAACACGGACATAGTTAAAGCCCATCCAGCCTAACGTTCCAACAATAATTGCCAATAAAATCCAGTTTAACATGTTTTCTCCTCGTTCTTCTTCAAATATTGTAATTCCAACTGATGTTCCCTTCGCAAGACCCGCTCAGCTTCTAGATAGTCCATTCTTTCTATCAAGCCCGCATCATAAATCCTCTCTAACTCAATTTTCATCATTTCAATATCATACAAGCGCTTACCCATATAGATAATAATGCCAAAACTTTTGAGGTATTGCTGCACATCATAAAGTGTTTTCATGAGGCTTATTTTACCAGAATTTTAGGAGTATTTCAAGGTTGAAAAGAACTCATTTTGCAAGTAAAACATTCTTCAAGTGCTCAAAAATAACAAAAAAAGCCGCCGATTGGGCGACTCTTATAGGGAGATTATTATGAAAAAGAAAAGTTTAGGATTTTTATCAAATAAAGTTAGGAGGTCTTCATCTGATGATGTTAGTATAACGCCACCTCCTTAAACTTATCTTAAATTCTAAAAGATTTTAAAAATTTATTTTCTACTCTCAAAAATTTACTTACAAGCCCGGAGTTTGACCGATTTCTGCTGTTAACATCCAGATATTCTTTTCAAGTTCTGCTTTTGCACCGACAAAAATATCGTTGGTTACATCATCTCCTTCTTCATCTGTTACATCCAGAGCTTCTTGGTAGAGACCTACCAAGTAACGGAAAATTTCGATGACACGTTCCAAACTTTCTGCAACATTCTTACTGAATTTTCCTTCTTTTTCTTCAATATTACTGTGTTGGATAAATTCACTCAAAGTTGAATACGGCGTTCCACCTAAAGTAATCAAACGTTCACTTACTTCATCTAAAGTCGTATCCAAGGTTTCCATATACTCATCCATCTTAGGATGCCAAACCATAAAACCAGCTCCACGCATGTACCAATGTACTTGGTGAAGAGCAATGTGAGCAGTGTATAAATCCGCTACCACTTGGTTTAAAACTGCTTTTGTTTTGGGAAGAGACTTACTGAAAGACTCAACACTTGAGAAAGTTGCAACATCTTTTGCTGCTTCATTTTTTAGATTAACCATTATCCTACCTCGCTTTTATTTAGAATGATTCTAATCTTTTTGATTATGATTTAATTATAATGTTTCTAGATAAGAAAGTCAAATGATTGAACTCTGAAATTTCTTTTATTAGAAAAGTTGCAATTTTTTAGAATTATTTACGAATAAAAAAGTATGATTCATTTTTATTTTTTCTTGGTTGGAAGCATTGTGGCTTCTTTTTTAGGGTTGGTTGTTGATCGCTTTCCTGAACAATCTATTATCAGTCCTTCCAGTCATTGTAATGCTTGTGGACAGAAATTAGCACCTCGTGATTTAGTCCCTGTCCTTTCTCAGCTTATCAATCGACTGCGCTGTCGGTTTTGTCAGTCAAAAATTCCCATTCGCTACTTGATATTAGAGTTGGTAGGTGGTTTACTCTTTCTCGCAACTTCCTTAAGCTACTTAAATATCAGCCAGCTTGTCTTGCTCATAATAGGAATTACACTAGCTCTTTATGATCAAAGAGAACAGGAATATCCTATCCTCATTTGGTTGTTCTTTCATCTTCTTCTCCTATTTTTGGTAGGTTTTAATCTTCTAATGATTAGTTTTTTAGCCCTTGGAATAGTAGCTTTTTTCTTTGACTTACGAATTGGCGCAGGAGACTTTCTTTTTCTATCTTCTTGTTCAACTGTTTTCAAGTTGACAGAGATTCTTTGGCTGATTCAAATTGCCAGCTTAGTGGGCTTATGTCTCTTTTGCTTCAAAAAAAGAAAAGACAGGATAGCTTTCGTTCCCTGTCTTTTGATTGGAGTGATTGTTCTGCTTTTATGCGAACTGTTGCTTCAATAAAATTAGAATAATGTCCTATCATGAGTCTGGGATGAATGTCTCCAGATTCAGCGGAGCCTCGAAACAAGAAAGCGATGATTACAATTTTCAAATTTTAGTTTTTTTACGTCATCTTCCCAGATTTCATATTTCTGTAGGTATTTGTACTCATGGGCGTCTATTTCACTCTTGATTTTTCGTGTTTCTTTTTTCTAAGTAATCAGCAATAGCGGCTACATCTTTATCACCACGCCCAGATACATTGACGATAATAATATTTTCCTTACTTAGCTGCGGCGCGCGTTTAACTGCTTCTGCAATAGCGTGGGAACTTTCAATGGCAGGACAGCCGCAAGCTTAGCCATAAGCGTTTTTACAGACCAGCTTTTCGGGCGCATTTAACCAATCAGGAGATTCTCCATCAGCTACTCAGCTATTCGGACCAACTTCGACAACACTATAAGCTTTATCAGCTTCTGCTCTTTCACTTTCAGGAAAAGCAAACTAATCATTTCTTTGACCTAATGGAGGAGAATCTTTCAGCTGTCCACCCGATTTTTCAAACCGTCTGTCGGACTTTCCTGAAGGACAGAGACAAGATTACCAACGCCTTGGAACTACCCTACTCCAACGCCAAGCTGGAAGCAACCAACAATCTCATCAAGGTCATCAAGCGAAACGCTTTTGGATTCAGGAACTTTGACAACTTTAAGAAACGCATTCTCATCGCTTTGAACATCAAAAGAGAGAGAACGAATCTCGTCCTCTCTAAAGCTTAGCTGACATCAACCCACTACAGTTGACAAAGAGCCGAATGTAAACAACAAAATACCCCCACACAAAAACTGTGTGAGGGCGTATGAGTGCGGTGTCACCTCAGTTATGGGAAAAGTAGACCTTATCCGCATATCTCTATCTTGTCTATCAACAAGTTACACTGTAAGGTGTGCACACCGAATTTTTATTGTTTCAAATTCATATCATTTACATCAGCTCATTTCATAAATATCTACTGCTTGTTTACACCTAACACAAGCTCTCTGGAAGCATCAATTTACTACTTTTCTGATGTTTGAGCATTATTATAGAGTTTTTCTACCATTCTATCAATAAAATAGTGAAAAAACCATGGAAAAGCATCCTAAATCCGAACAATGACTCTTATTTTTATTTAGAAGTCAGAAACTTATCTTTCCAATAGCTGACACAAGTTTTATACAATAGAAAAGCCAGATATCCGCCTAATGTATTTGTCCATAAATCATCTATTTCAAAAACACGATTGGCATCAATTAAAATATCTAACAAAATCTGCGTGCATTCGATAAAAAGGCTTATCACAAAGCTGACAGAGAGTACACGTTTGGTATTTCGCAAGTTCGGAAACAACCAGAGAAGCTGAAAAATTAGTGGGCTAAGCAGAAAAATATTCATTATATTTTGCACAAAAACCTTAATTAATTGAAAGAAAGAAGTAATTTGCCCAAGATTGACCAAAGAATTAAAAGGAATGAGAAGCACTACAATACGACCAAACTGCTGAATTCCTGGTGTTTCCATCCCTTCTTCTGTCACCTGAGGGAGAAAACACATTAGACATAATAATAAAATGTAGAAAATGCTTCCCCAAGTCAGAATTTTACGTCCTTTAACTGTTAATTCTCCATTGGATTGCAGCCACACTTTTAACCTAGGCATGTTTCGCAAGTGCCTTCTCCTTGTCTTTCTTCATCGTATTGGAGCGCAATTGACCGCAAGCTGCATCAATATCTGTACCATGCTCTTGACGAACAACACAGTTAATGCCATTCTTTTTCAGAGTATCGTAGAAAGCCATTACACGTTCTTTGGGACTGCGACTATATTGATCATGTTCGCTAACTGGATTGTAAGGAATCAAATTGACATACGATAGCTTTTTGATGTTTTTGAGCAATTCAGCTAATTCCAATGCCTGCTCTACTCCGTCATTGACTTCATTTAGCATGATATACTCAAAAGTAACCCTGCGGTTGGTTGTTTCAATATAATATTCAATCGCCGCAAACAGCTTTTCAATTGGAAAGGCACGATTGATTTTCATAATGCTAGAACGCAATTCATTATTGGGTGCATGAAGAGAAACAGCTAAATTAACCTGCACTCCTTCATTTGCAAAATCACGAATTTTATGTGCTAGACCGGAAGTGGAAACCGTAATGTGACGAGCTCCGATAGCCAGCCCTTTGTCATCATTGACAGTTCGCACAAACTTGAGAACATTGTCATAGTTATCAAAAGGCTCGCCAATCCCCATAACCACAATATGGCTGACGCGCTCACCTTGTCCACGCTCATCAAAATATTTTTGCACCAGCATAATCTGAGACATAATTTCCCCATTATTCAAGTCACGCTGCTTTTTAATCAGCCCGCTAGCACAAAAGGTACAGCCAATATTGCAACCCACCTGAGTGGTTACACAGACCGACAGACCATAGTGCTGACGCATGAGAACTGTTTCAATCAACATACCGTCTGGCAGTTCAAAAAGATACTTTACTGTGCCGTCAGCCGATTCCTGCACCACTCTTTGCTTTAGCGGATTGACAACAAATTCATCTTCTAACTTTGCTAATAAACCCTTTGAAATGTTTGTCATTTCTGTAAAAGACTGAACCCGTTTGCGATAAAGCCACTCCCAAATCTGAGTAGCTCGAAATTTCTTTTCTCCTTGACTTTCTACCCAGTCTATCAAATCCTGACGGGTCAAACTATAAATTGATGGTTTCATTTTCTTCCTCTCTGTTCCCATTCTCAATTTCCACTATTTTTGACGAATGACAAAATGGCGCTGGCTGCTTGTTTGTTGTTGCTTCGTTGAATTTTGCTTTCTTGCTCTTTGCTTTTGATTTTGTCGCTTACTGCGCTGGCGATTTTCTCGCTTGGGTTGCTCTTCTTTATAGGAGTGAGCTTGTTTAGAACGACGTGGCTTGTTATCACTTTCTTTCTTGTGATGTGATTTTTTATCAAACGATGCGCGACGCGGCTGTAAATTTTCCAAGACAAAATAAGCACAACCATAATTGCAGTATTCTAACAAATAATCTTCTAAGCGACTGATTTTTTCCTCGCTTTCATTTGCCTTGTCATCTTTATAAAATCCACGCAAACGTAGCTGCTCGTTCCCCCAGTCACCAACAATATAATCAAATTTTGTTAAAATATCGGAAAAACGCTGATTAAAAGCCGTTATATCAAAACCTTCCTTGAAATTATCTACCAAGTCAAATTCAATTGTCTCAGTCAAAATTTTGGTTCCTATTTGCCGAAACTCCGGTCCAGGAAATTTATTGTAATTGTATAATTCAGGTGCAATTTCTTTTCGCATAGTCATCCTTTATCATCTTATTTCTTGTATTAAACTTATTTTACCATAAAAAGAAGTGTTTTTAATAGTTGAAATAGAGAAAGAAAAAAGGAGCAAAGTCAAACTTCTATCATTAACTTGCTCTTTTATTGAACTATTTTTATGACTTCTTTGTGTTCTTGAGGTAATCAATGGCATCTTGTAAAGTTTTCACGGGTACAATTTTCATATTGGTCTTAATTTTTTTAGCAGCTTCCAAAGCGGTCTCATAGTTAGTTTTCGCTTTAGGATTAGCTTTTTTAGCTTCCTTAGTAACTGGATTATTTGGTGCAAAGAAAATTTCTGCACCATTTTTTGCTGCTGAAACGACTTTTTTGTCAATCCCACCAATGTCGCCAACTTTTCCTTCGCGGTCAATTGAGCCTGTCCCAGCAATATTTCTACCGTCTCTCAATGTTGGATCTGCAATTTGCGTATAAATTGCCAAACTAAACATCAAGCCCGCACTTGGTCCACCAATACCGGCAGTTGAAAATTCAATTGGTGTGTTGCTTGTGACTTCTGTTCGGTCAATCAAACTAATGCCAATCCCGTTTTTCCCATTTTCAAGTTTAATAATTTTACCTGTAGCAGATTTCTTCTGACCGTCTTCTACATAGTTCACCTTGACCTTGCTGCCAATCTTTTGCGCTCCGACATAGTCTATCAATTCTTTTGAACTATTGAAAGTCTTATCATTCACACCTGTCACGGTATCTGCAATATTTAAAATACCTTTAAAAGTAGAATTCTTTGTGACTTGCAAGACGTAAACCCCTAGATATTTCAGAGTAATGTCTTTGCCAGCTTTTTTCAACCCTTGGTATTTAGCTAGGTTTTGCGACGTTTCCATATAAAACTGATTGATCCGCATGTATTCTTTATCAGAAGTTCCACCAGTCAAATCCTTCGCCGAATAAATATCCGTAAAAGGTGTCAGCCAAGCATAAACCAAATGAGCGAAGGTCGCATGCTGAATTCCAACCGTTACAAAATTATAAGAACCTTTTTCCTTATCTTCTTTGTTGTCCACGCGCAATACCTGACGGACATCCGCTGCACCACCTGGCACCTCAATATAATAAGGCAAGGGAACTACAAAAGATAAGAAAAGCAAAATCAACCCTACTACTGCAATTATCGGCCATTTTTTAAATTTATTTCTTGGTTTTTCCATATTGTTTCTTTAACTCCTTTATGACACTTTCGGGCACATACTTTGAAATATCCTGCTCAAAGGAAATCAATTCACGAATTCTTGATGAGCTGAGATGCTGATAAGCTGGTTTGCTTATCAAAAAAATGGTTTCTATCTCAGGTGCTAATTCATGATTGAAAAAGTTGAGATTCCCCTCATAATCCAAATCCTGACTATTACGTAATCCCCGTACAAAAGTTGTCACTCCTAGCTTTCTAGCTACTTCCACTGCCAATTCATCATGAGAAGTAACAATTTTTACATTCTCCAAATGAACTAGAGCAGCTGCTATCATTTTTTCTTTCGCTTCAATACTAAAAAAACTCGTTTTCTCAAGATTATAAAAAATACCAACATAAAGGCAATCAAAGAGCTTACTAGCTCGCTTAATCAAGTCAATATGCCCCTTTGTAATCGGGTCAAAAGAGCCCGCAAATAATCCAATTTTATCTGACATAAACCGTCACCTTTGAAATTCCATATATTTTTTGCTTCCAGATACCTAGCCCTGCGATTTCTTCTGGTAAATCCACCGACTTGTCTGTCTCACAAACAACCAGTACATCATCGCTCAGAAGCTCTCGTTCAATCATTTTTATAATATCTGAAACAATCTGTTCTTTTGCATAGGGTGGATCTAACAAAACCAAGTCAAACTGTCCTGTGACCAATTCAAGTGCTCGATTGGACTCCATTTTCAGAAGTTCAAATCGTTCTTTTTCCTTAGTCATACTGATATTTTGGCTGATAATCGCTTGCGCCCTGCGGTCTTTTTCAACCAAAACAGCCGAAACCATGCCTCGCGAAATAGCTTCAATCGCTAAACTGCCGCTTCCAGCATACAAGTCCAGAACCTGTCCTCCATCAAAATAAGGACCAATCATATTAAAGATAGCTCCCTTAACCTTGTCTGTCGTCGGTCTGGTTGTTTTGCCTTCCAATGTTTTAAGAGGACGCCCCCCATATTTCCCTGCAACAACTCTCATAAAGAATATTATAACAAAATCTCTAAAGAATGTATCAGTTTTTCTTCTATGATAGCTGTAAGTCAATTGTTTTTTCTGTCTAACTTTTGAAATGCAGTTCAAACATGATGATTTTTAATACAGTTTTTTGCAATTATCTCGAGCTGATTGCAGACCACATAAAAAATCCCCTGATATGAATCAGAGGATTGATTGATTATCTCACTTCAAGCAAGCCAACGTCACCGTCTTCACGACGATACAAAACATTGGTTGTGTTGTCTTCTACATCAGTATAGATGAAGAAGTCATGTCCCAATAAATCCATTTGAAGAAGAGCTTCTTCTAAGTCCATTGGTTTTAAGTCAATTTGTTTGGAGCGAACGACTTTTGCAGGTGCAGCTTCAGCTTCTTCAACAACAGCATCTGTAAACAACTGACTGGTTGATTTTTTATTACGGTTTTTACGTTCAATTTTTGTTTTATTTTTACGAATTTGACGTTCAATTTTGTCTGTCACCAAATCAATAGAACCATACATATCTTGAGAAACATCTTCTGCACGAAGAGTGATAGAACCAAGTGGAATAGTTACTTCAACTTTGGCTGTTTTTTCACGATAGACTTTCAAGTTTACACGTGCATCCAATTCTTGGTCAGCTTGGAAATACTTTTCGATTTTTTCAAGTTTAGAAACTACATAGTCACGAAGAGCTTCTGTTACTTCTAGGTTTTCACCACGGATACTATATTTAATCATATAAGTACCTTCTTTCTAAGCGTTTTGTTTTTCTTTATTTTATTATAACGCTTTCATTATTTTTTTGCAAATTTTTTGTTACCTTGCCAATGAAAATGTCACAATTTCTTTCACTCCTGCTTCCACTAAAATTTCCTTGGCTAATTGTAGGGTTGAGCCTGTTGTATAAATGTCATCTATCAAAAGGATTTTAGGTGGAAGTTGAACGTTGTCTTTCAATTTAAAACACTGCCGACTTTGCAATCGCTCCTCTCTTGTTTTACTGGATTGAGCAATTGTATCATGTTTTTCTAAAACTTCCTTAAATGGGAACTTTGCACCCTCAAGAAGAGCTGTTACTTGATTAAATCCTCTTGTCTGATACTTTTCAGCACTTACAGGAATGGGAACAAGCGCATAATCACGGTAAGCTTTTAATTCCCTTTGCAAAACCTCCGTAAATACAGAATAAAGAGCATAATCTCCTTGAAATTTGTATTGACTAAAGAAGTCTTTCATAGCTTCGTTATAAATAAAACAACTTTTATGGCAAACTTCTTTTCCTTTTTTTATCCACACTTGGCAATCCATGCAGACTTCGCATGTCCCTTCACGATAGCACTTCGGGCAATGCTGCGCTGAAATGCGCTGAAATTTTTCAAAACAGTCATCACAAGCCCTTGCTTTTGGCTTCTTCAAGGTCAATAAATCACAGAATTTCAGCTTTTCTTCTAGTGGATTTTCACATAAAACACATGAATTCATAGACCGGCCTCCTGATTCATATCCTGAATTTCTTTAATCGCTTTTTCTATCGCCATAGTCGCACCGTCATGAAAAAAGATTAACTCGCCTGTCGGTCGATCCATACTGCGACCGACGCGTCCAGCGATTTGTACCAGAGCGCTGCGACTAAACAGACGGTGGTTGGCTTCCACCACGAAAACATCTACACAAGGAAAGGTCACCCCACGCTCCAAAATCGTCGTCGTTACCAAAATCGTGATTTCTTTTTGACGAAATTTCTCTACAATTTCTAGTCGATTTTCAGTCGTCGAGGCTACACAACCAACTTTTTCATTTGGAAAATTGCTTTGGAGAATCTCTGCCAGCTCCTGCCCTCTTCTGATCTCGGAAGCAAAAATAAGAAGTGGAAATCCTGTTTTTCTCTGCTTTTGAATAAACTGCCTTAACTTGGTAACTAGCTTCTTTTGACCAAGATATTTTTGAAAATCTGCCAACCAAATTTTTTGAGGAACAATCAAAGGATTCCCATGAAAACGTCTAGGTAGACTCAAACGAGTTAATTCTCCTTTAGCCACTTTTTTGTCCAACTCATCTGTGGAAGTTGCTGTTAAGAAAATCTTCGTTCCCTCTACTTTAACTGCCTGATGAACCGCATGATAAAGCATCGGATTGTCCACATAAGGAAAGGCATCTACTTCATCAACGATAAGAAGATCAAAGGCTTGATAAAATTTGAGAAGCTGATGCGTTGTAGCAATCACGAGAGGACTGCGGGAATATGCTTCTGATTCACCGTGCAGGAGTGAAATATCGCAAGTAAAATCTACTTTCAGTCTGCGATAAAGTTCTAAGCAGACATCAATTATGGGGCTAGCCAAGCAGACGGATCCACCTTGATTGATGACTTGTGCCACCACCTGATAGATCATTTCCGTCTTTCCGGCTCCTGTGACTGCGTGAACCAAGCTATCTTTGCGTTTGGTAACCGCCTCTACAAGTCCTTGAGAAACCTTAGCTTGAAATTCTGTCAACTTTCCTTGCCATTTCAAAACATTCGCTTTGGGAAATTCTTCCTGTGGAAAATAGTATAGTTCTTCATCACTCCTAACCCTTCCTAAGATCAAGCAAGACCTACAATAATAAGCACTAATTGGTAGTTGCTGTTTTTCTTTGTCAATGGCTTGTCCACAGCGATTACAGCTTAACTTTCCTTTCTCTTCTACCATTCCAGCTAAGCTTTGTGCTTGCAATTGCAATTCTGGTGACAATTGACTTTTTGTAAAAATACGACCTAAGCAATCTTGTAATTCCGTCATATCTATTTATTCGGAAAAACTTTGGCAAAATAAAAGTTTTTTTGTAAAATGAAGATATGGAATTTAGAACAATCAAAGAGGACGGTCAAGTCCAAGAAGAAATCAAAAAATCACGCTTTATCTGTCACATTAAGCGTGTGACAACAGAGGACGAAGCACGAAATTTTATTCAGTCTGTCAAAAAAGAACACTACAAAGCTACTCATAACTGCTCTGCCTTTATTTTAGGAGAGCGGAGCGAAATGAAGCGAAGCAGCGATGATGGCGAACCCAGCGGAACTGCTGGCGTGCCTATGCTAGGCGTCTTAGAAAATCATCAACTAACTAACGTCTGTGCTGTCGTGACGCGCTATTTTGGGGGCATCAAGCTAGGAGCAGGTGGGCTCATTCGGGCTTATGCTGGCAGCGTTGCCCTAGCTATCAAAGAAATCGGAAGTGTCCACATAAAAGAACAACTTGGACTAAGGCTTACTCTTTCCTACAGTCAATATCAAGAATTGCCAAATTTTCTTAAAGCCAAACAGTTGCAAGAACAAGATACAGCTTTTACAGATCAAGTACAAACGACTATTTTCGTTGACAAAGACGATAAGGACAGCGTTATAGAAAGTTTGATTGAACTGTTCAATGGAAAAATTGACATTGTTGAGCAGGGATTGCGGAAAGTTGAGGTTCCCATTTCTTCATCCTAAATATTAAAAAAAGCTATCGACTTGATAGTTTTTTTATATTTTACAAAGACTCTTTTTCGTTTTATACTGACTGTATCAACAGAATTGAGGTATTATTTTATGGCACAAATTTATCATAACATTACAGAACTCATTGGAAATACTCCTATTGTGAAATTGAATAAGCTGGTTCCAGAAGGCGCTGCTGATGTCTATGTCAAGCTAGAAGCTTTCAATCCGGGGTCGTCTGTCAAAGACCGCATTGCTCTCAGCATGATTGAGACCGCTGAGCAAGAGGGCTTGATTAAGCCGGGTGCAACCATTGTCGAAGCAACCAGCGGAAATACTGGAATCGGTTTGTCTTGGGTCGGTGCTGCTAAAGGTTATAAGGTCGTTATTGTTATGCCAGAAACCATGAGTGTAGAGCGCCGCAAAATTATCCAAGCTTATGGTGCCGAATTGGTGCTCACTCCCGGAAGTGAGGGAATGAAAGGTGCGATTGCCAAAGCTGAAGAAATCGCCAAAGAACGTAACGGATGGCTACCACTACAGTTCAACAATCCAGCTAATCCTGAAGTACACGAAAGAACAACAGGAGCAGAAATTATCTCTGCTTTCGGTGAAAAAGGATTGGACGCCTTTGTCGGAGGAGTTGGCACAGGCGGTACCATTTCTGGTGTTTCTCACGCTCTCAAAAAAGTCAATCCAGATATACAAGTTTATGCAATTGAAGCAGATGAGTCCGCTATCCTGTCCGGTGAAAATCCTGGACCACACAAGATTCAAGGAATTTCAGCTGGTTTTATCCCAGAAACACTGGACACTCAAGCTTATGACGGTATTGTCCGTGTTACCTCTGATCAAGCACTTGACCTTGGACGCCGTGTCGGTGGACAAGAAGGCTTTCTTGTAGGGATTTCTTCTGCCGCAGCTATCTATGCTGCACTTGAAGTCGCCAAAAAACTAGGAACAGGTAAAAAAGTTCTGGCTCTTGCTCCAGATAACGGCGAGCGCTACCTCTCAACCGCTCTCTATAATTTTGAGGTTTAGAAATCAAGGCATATACACGTACAAACTTTAAATTTGGATTTGACAACAGTTTAAAAAGAACAGCTCAATAATAGAGCTGTTCTTTTTTGATGGGTGGGGATGGATTGTATGTTGGAAAATATCGGTAACTTTCTTATTTCAGGTACTCCACCTAAAATATATACACTAAGTAAGAACCTTTCTGACCTCGGATGTTGATGTATCAATTTAAGTTCATTATACCAAAAACAAACCCAATCGTATAGCTGGGTTTGGGAAATTTATAAAAAGAAACTTAATGGGAGAGATTTTTATAATGGCGGTCTGTAACCTAAGTTTTTAACTAGTTTATCGTATTCTTGAGAATTTAATTGAGTTAATTTCCCTATTTGATTACGATACCAATGTCTCGTGTTAGTATCAGTAAATAATATTGATACCATAGGACATTCACCAGAACCACTCCCATAAGTATTTATTGAATCTATTTTTTCCCCTGGTACTAAACATGAATAATAATTGATAAGATTATCATCCCAGTTTTTAATATCTTTAAAATGAAGATATTTCTTATTGCTTAACGCTAAAACTACTACATTATATATAGGTAAATGAGAATTGTTATTAATAATTAAATCATATCTAATAAAACAATTTTTAAGTTGGTCATCTGAATTTGATACACTTGTTAACCAGGCTGCAATTTTTGAGGCTTGTTCAGCTTCCTTTTCTTTTTCTATTGATTTTAATTGAAGTCGTGCAACCCCAATAGAAAATAAACCACCTATAAATGCTCCTATGATTGTTGTCATTAAATTTGAAAAATTAATCACTTGCTAAAACTCCTTTATAAACTTTTGGTATCAATTCTCAATGTAACTGATTTTACAATTTAGATATATTTTCTCTCAAATAAATTGTCAGTTTAATTATATCATAGTACATACCTTACAGCTAAATATATATTCCTCTTATAAATTTACACTACACACTAGTAACAAAAAACACGTTTTTTACACCGTGTTTTCTTGTATCTATCTAGTCTGACTAACTCAACTTTCTCATCTCTTCAATCCGTGCTACAGTCGCATCATACTTAGCTTGGTAGTCGGCTTGTTTGTCGCGTTCTTTGTCGACGACTTCTGGTTTGGCGTTAGCGACGAATTTTTCGTTGCTGAGTTTCTTGGCAACTATATCTAATTCTTTCTGCCATTTAGCCAGTTCTTTGTCAAGGCGGGCTAGTTCTTCTTCAACATTGAGCAAGTCAGCGAGAGGCAGATAGATTTCAGCTCCTGTGATGATGCTGGACATAGCTAATTCTGGCGCCTCAATGTCAGAAGCAATTTCCAAATGCTCTGGATTTGTAAAGCGTTTGATGTAGTTCACATTGGCGTTGAAAAATGCTTCTAATTCGCTGTCGCTTGTTTTCACAAGGATGGTGATTGGTTTGCTTGGGGCTACATTCACTTCTGCTCTGCTATTTCTCACGGCACGAATCAAGTCTTTCAGACTTTCAACATCTTTGTGCGCCGCTTCATTTTCAAATGCGGGGTTAACTGTTGGGTATTCAGCTGTTACGATTGAACCTTCAGAAATTTGTTCAAAGATTTCTTCCGTCACAAACGGCATGATTGGGTGAAGGAGACGCAGGATTTTGTCCAAAGTGTAGAGAAGGACAGAGCGCGTGATAACTTTTTCGTCTTCGTTGTCGCTGTAAAGGACTTCCTTGGTCAACTCCACATACCAGTCGGCAAATTCATCCCAGATGAAGTTGTAAAGGATGTGACCTGCCACACCAAATTCAAATTTATCAAAGTTTTCAGTAACTTTAGCAATGGTTTCGTTGAGGTTGTGAAGAATCCAGCGGTCAGTTACGTTACCAGCCGTACCAGCAACAACTTTTGCAACATTTTCACTCGCTTGGTCAAGCGTAAGGTCTTCATTGTTCATCAAAATGTAACGAGAGATATTCCAGATTTTGTTAATGAAGTTCCAGCTGGCGTCCATCTTTTCGTAAGAGAAACGAACGTCTTGACCTGGTGCAGAACCGTTTGACAAGAACCAACGAAGCGCATCAGCACCATATTTTTCGATAACGTCCATTGGATCAATACCGTTACCAAGTGATTTAGACATTTTACGTCCTTGTTCGTCACGGATAAGACCGTGGATAAGCACGTTTTCAAATGGACGGCGTCCTGTGAATTCCAATGATTGGAAAATCATACGTGATACCCAGAAGAAGATGATATCATAACCAGTTACCAATGTAGATGTTGGGAAGTAACGTTTGAAGTCTTCTGCTTCTATGTCAGGCCAACCCATTGTGGAAAATGGCCATAGTGCTGAACTAAACCAAGTGTCAAGCACATCTTCGTCTTGAGTCCAGCCGTCACCTTCTGGAGCTTCTTCACCAACGTACATTTCACCTTCTTCATTGTACCAAGCAGGGATTTGGTGGCCCCACCAGAGTTGACGGGAAATGACCCAGTCGTGAACATTTTCCATCCATTGAAGGAAAGTATCGTTGAAACGTGGTGGGTAGAATTTCACTTCGTCATCTGTGTCTTGATTGGCAATAGCATTTTTAGCTAATTGATCCATTCTAACGAACCATTGTGTTGACAAACGTGGTTCAACCATAACACCCGTACGTTCTGAATGACCAACAGAGTGTGTCATTTTTTCAATATTAACAAGGGCACCGATTTCTTCCAATTTTTTAACAACGGCTTTACGAGCTTCAAAGCGATCCATGCCAGCAAATTCACCAGCAAGGTCGTTCATCGTACCGTCATCATTCATGACATTAACTTGAGGAAGATTATGACGCTGACCAACAAGGAAGTCATTAGGGTCGTGAGCTGGAGTGATTTTAACCACACCAGTACCGAATTCAGGGTCAGCATGTTCATCAGCCACGATTGGAATAGGTTTATTGACAATTGGCAGGATAACATTTTTGCCAATCAAGTCTTTGTAACGGTCATCATTTGGGTTAACCGCAACGGCAACGTCACCGAACATTGTTTCAGGACGAGTTGTGGCAACTTCAAGGCTACGTGAACCATCTTCCAACATGTAGTTCATGTGGTAGAAAGCACCTTCGACATCTTTGTGGATAACTTCGATATCAGAAAGGGCTGTACGAGCTTTTGGATCCCAGTTGATGATAAATTCACCGCGGTAAATCCAGCCTTTTTTGTAAAGTTCAACAAAGACTTTACGAACCGCTTTTGACAAACCCTCATCAAGGGTGAAACGTTCACGAGAGTAATCGACAGAAAGCCCCATTTTACCCCATTGCTCCTTGATAGTGGTAGCATACTCGTCTTTCCATTCCCAGACTTTATCTAAGAATTTTTCACGACCGAGGTCATAGCGTGAGATACCATCTTCAGCAAGACGTGCTTCAACTTTTGCCTGTGTTGCAATCCCCGCATGGTCCATACCAGGAAGCCAAAGGGTATCAAAGCCTTGCATACGTTTTTGACGAATAATAATATCCTGCAAGGTTGTGTCCCAAGCATGACCAAGGTGCAATTTCCCCGTCACATTTGGTGGTGGAATAACGATAGAATACGGATGAGCTTTCTTATCGCCAGATGGCTTGAAAACATCCTCAGCCAACCATTTTTGATAACGCCCAGCCTCAACTTCGGCTGGATTGTATTTTGGTGAAAGTTCTTTTGACATGATGTGTCCTTTCTAAATAATCTAATTAAAATATCTATTTGAAGTCTCTATATATGTTCTTCGTATTAAATATATCATTACTTTACTGAGTACATAAGCAATAGCCATTGAACATAGCAACATAATAAATGAAACAAAAATACCTAATGTAAAATTTGAAGATGTCCCCCGATCTAATACAGAAATAAGAAAGAGTTTTAAAGAATTGATTTGTTCCATTTGATTTTTTTTTAATATTTGCTTTGTAAATATAGAAGACACTATATTAAACACAAGTAATGTATTAAAACTCATCATTTGAAGCCAATAAATATGTTTCTTCATAACAGGTGTAGGAGTTTTTAAATATCCTCTGGGGATTATGCTATTCACTTCCCCAATAAAAATTGGCAATAATATCGGTAAAAACCATGTTAAAATTCCAATTAAGTCACTTTCAATTTGATCTAAAAGAACTAAAAAGATTGATACCAAACCAATTAATACCCAATTCAATATCACCTCTTTTTTGTCATCTCCTCCTCTGTCAATACCTTCATATACATACATCCAAAAGTAAATATTTAATGACATATATATTAAAAAGACTAATATTGTACTAAATTGTAATGTATCTAGTTGAAAAAATAAGGTAGCATACAAACATATAGATATAAACGAAGCAAAATATGATTTTAGATACAAATTCCAAAATACTTTTCCAAATTGTTTACGAATTCCGTTTTGTTTTTTATAGAACCAAACAGATAGACATCCTCTAAAAGCAGGTATCAGTACGAACAATACTATTAAAGTTAAAATTATAATAATCAACTCAAGATCATCCTGAGGTATAGACAATTTGTTTAAAAAGCTATTTATAACATCTGTTTTACACTTTATAATAAATTTTAAAAGAAAATAAAAGCCAATAAAAAACGCATCAAATGAATTAAGAACTACAAATGCATCTCTACTTTTTTGAACATATTTTTTAAAACTTATAAATATATGTTCAAATACTATAGCATAAATTATGGGTAACAATGGCTGTAACAAAATAATTAATCTATATTTCAAAAGTAATAGCACTCCAGCTGATGCTCCTAAAATAATCCAATAGATAATTTGAAGTTTATTATCTATTTGCATCCTTCTTAATCTAAATCCATATAAACCCAGTAGTATTCCTAAAATAATCTCAACAATATATATAGGAGCAACTGGTAAAATACTATTTGGAAGTAAAGTTATCGGAAAAAGCAAAATAGCTAATAGTAACAAAGAAACTACAGATATAACAGGTAGTAACGCCAACAGATACAAAAATAATCTTTTCATTTTTCCTCCCACTCATTCCCCAGCAATCCATATCGCAATAAATCACAGCGTTTACCTTGTGCATCTTTGCGATCACGGACGCGAGATTCGAGGGTGAAGCCAAGTTTTTCAGCAATACGCTGGCTTGCTTTGTTGTATCCATAGCATTCAATTTCGATTTTGTAAAGATTGAGTAGGGTGAATCCAACTTCCAACAGCGCACGCGCAGCTTCTGTCACGATCCCTTGCCCCCAATAATCTGGGTGAAGCAAATAGCCCATTTCAAGAACATCATCAGCATGGCGATTATTAAAATCAATCGAGCCAATGACTTTATTTGTCCCTTTTAAGCAGATACCATAACCAGACGGTATTTTTTGCTCAATCCAGCGTTTGGGCATAATGTTTTCGAGATAATTTTCCTCTTCTTCCACGCTTTCCGCAGGTGGAAAACCAGCTGGCCAAGTCACTTCTGGTAAACTGGCGTAGTCAAAGATATCCTCAGCATCAGCTACTGTGCGGACTCGTAGGACGAGCCGTTCGGTTTCTAATCGTTCTGGTAATTGTACTTGCTCCATCTTCCTCCCTCGCTTTCCATAAAAAATCGCCCCTACCATATCCATGACAGGGACGAATGTGTTTATCCGCGGTACCACCCAATTTCGGGCAGACGCCCGCAACTCTGGTCTTCTTGTTCATCTTTTATCACGTTGTTAGCTCGCTTAGGCGTACGCCAGTACAGCCCGTAACTCACTGCCTAGTCCTAAAAGTAAACAAAAAGACACCATTATTTCAATTTTAGCCTTAGCAACCAGTTTTGACATTTGTGCGGATTTCTCAGCAACACCGCTTTCTGTGACAAATGGGATTCAAAACACCTCTAATGCATTTAGTTTAACATGTTTTCTAGAGAAAATCAATAATTTCTCTGTCCAAAAAGTCCGTCTGGTAGGTCATGAAATCCCTTGCCCTCTTGATAATTGGCAAATTTCCCCAATAGAAACTGATAGGCATCTAGGCGGCTCTCATAACGAATCGCAGCTTCTTTAGCGCGTTCATCTTTATCTTCCTCATAAACTTTCTGACTTTCTTCAAGAGCCATTTCGTTGATAGTCACCTGAGTTTTGACCCAAGCTTCAAAATCCTTTAAAAATTCCTGTTCGTACGTCATCATATTCCTTCTAATCTACTCCTCGGTAGAAATCTTCTTCAATATCACGGAAAGGCTGAATATCTTGGACATATTCCAGCACACCTTGAAATTCTCCTGCTTTATCTCTCACTGCTGCATACGTCACATGAACAAATTTTCCCCGCGACTCCGACTTAAACCACATAACAAACTTGTCTCGCTTGCCTTCGCGCAATTCCTTAAAAATAAAGCGAACTTTCTCCAAAAACTTAGGCGGGTGGCACAGCTCGACATTGCGCCCCACTTGACTCGGCGTCCGTTTAAAAATCATCTCATCAGCTGGCACACTGTCATTGTAGTACTGGAAAATATCCTCCTTATTGACAAAGGTAATCTCCATCGGCAGATGATTCAAGATTAGATTTGCCTCTTCCACTGACAAATAGCCATGTCCAAAAGACTGTTGGGTCTGTCGATCAAAATTGTTTTCTGCCTTTTTCTTTTTTGGCTTAAAAGAAATGGTGACCTGCCCATCAGGTGTCTCAATGACCTGCTGAATAGTACCGTCTGACATAAGCTCATCACTAGCTGCCGCTTCGCTTCCAGTCTTCTCAGCAGCCTCTTTTTCTGCCTCCGTGAATGATTGACGAGCTGGTACCCATTTCTCAGTCGGCTTGATAATCGCATAACCGTAGGCACCACTTTCTTCTGCAATTTTCAACCAATCGTCCTGTGTGAAAGATTCCAGCAAAATCATAAGCAAGATGGATTCTTCCTTGAAAATCATCGCCTCAAATTCAGCCGCAAAATTTTCAAATGTTGCTCGAACTGGCTCGATACCTAGGTTAGACAAATCTTCAGCAGCAGTCTTTGCTTCGCAAAAAAGCTCTCGAATCTGGTCGTCCACACCCCACATAACCTTGGGTGGCGAGTCATGACCGTATTTCTCCATAATCGGAAACATCAGCTCTTCCTTGCGCTGATAATGAATGTCAAATTGACCGACCAAGCCCAGCTGGCGCATCAACCCCTTTTCCAACTCTGTCTTCATTTCTGCATCATCTGTTTGAGCATAGGTATCAAGGAGGCGTCGGATCCGCAACAGAGCCGCTCTAAGAGCTAGATTTTCCTGCTTGAAAATCTGGACTGGATGTCCCGGATAATCTGTATCTGCAACTTCTACATTTTTCACTGCTCCCTTAAAAAGATTCGCATGAACATTGCAAAGCGACATAACATCCTCAAAGGTTACACCCGTATCCGAGTTCATCAGTTCGTGCTCCATAAGACTGATCTCAATAGCTGAAACGCCTGTAAAATGCTTATTAAACTGCTCTTGAACCTCTTCTGGATTTGCACCATGATGCAAATCCAGCAAAATAGATTTCAAAATATCAATTCGTTCATCTATCATTAGTCTAGCCCCACCACTTCATAGCCATTTGCTTCCAATGTCATAACAATTTTATCCATAGGGGTTCCCTCTAACTTAGAACCTTGCTTTAACGACACCTTGCGCCCAATCGTATTGCGCATGATTGGATTAGCAAGTGGTTTGAAACCAAGTTCTACCAAAATTTCTAGCACTTCCGGATGTTTATCCACTACTTCTGCTACAGGAATTGATACATCAATGATATTGTCCATTTCTCACCTCATGAACATTTTTCTATTATTATAACACAAAATACAGTTGCTTTCTAAGCAAAATCAACACATTCCTTATCTTTGCCTCATTCCATTTTTCTGAATTAAGTATCTATAACTATTTTTAATATAGTATAAGTAATTATTATAATAAAATGATTCTGTATTTTTCACAATTAAAATAATTGATAAATCCTCTCTTCAAAGCAAAATATTTCACAAACAAAAGAAAAGTTATTAAATCACGGATTTGAAAACGCTTTTATAATCGTGATATAATAATTTTAAAAATAGGACTGAGGAGATAGTATGTCTATTACAACTTTATTAAACATTAAATATCCAATTTTTCAGGGTGCTATGGCGCAAATTTCTCACTATCCATTGGCTGCTGCTGTTTCAGAAGCAGGTGGCTTGGGGATTATCGCTTCAGGTGGCATGACTGGCGACCAATTACGCGACGAAATTCGTGAATTGCGCAAACTCACAGACAAACCATTCGCTGTTAACGTGATGCTGATGTTGAAAAACGTTGAAGAGCTTGTGAATGTTATCATCGAAGAAAAAGTTCCTGTTGTGACAACTGGTGCTGGCACCCCTAAATTCATTCTGCCCGCTCTCAAAGAAGCAGGTATCAAGGTTATTCCGGTCATTGCCAGCGTGAAACATGCTAAAAAAATGCAGGAATTAGGTGTTAACGCTGTTATCGCTGAAGGAGCTGAAGCGGGGGGTCATATCGGTAGCACCAATACTATGGCTTTGCTGCCACAAATTACTGATGCAGTTGATATTCCCGTGATTGGTGCAGGAGGTATTGCAGACGGTCGCGGGCTTGCTGCTGCTTTCGTTTTAGGCGCACAAGGAGTTCAACTCGGTACGGTATTTCTCGCATCAGAAGAATGCCCAATCGCTGAAAGTTATAAAGAAGCCGTTCTCAAGGTAAATGATACAGATACAGCTGTCACAGGCAGGAGGGCGGGTGCCCCCGTTCGTTGTATCCGAAACGAAATGACAGACCATTATATAGAACTTGAAAATAAAGGTACCAGCCGTGAGGAACTGGAAGAGATTACTATTGGAGCTCTCTCAAAAGCTGTATATGACGGAGACACAAAAAACGGCTCCATGATGTGCGGTCAAATTGCTGGTATGATAAAAGAAATCCGACCATGCAAAGAAATCATTGAAACAATCGTCTCAGATGCACAAAAAGCATTGGAAAACACAGATATTTCCTTGTAAAATAAAAAAACTTGTAGAGATTGTTTTCTACAAGTTTTTCTATTGCTGAAGTAGTTGAAAATATTTGCGTTTCATTTTACTGCTCAACTTCTGTCGCCTATTTGTCATCTGCCTCAAACTAGACTCACTCATGAACAAGTCATTCTATTCCATTTACCAAATACTATAAAATATCAATAGCATTGCTACAGAATACCTTCTTTGCAATTTTTACATCCTGATCCTTTGAACTTTCGTTGTTAGAAAGTGCCTCGTATATTATTCTAACATACAGTAAAAGTGCTTCATATCATTTTCCGTCATTTTCAGCACGTTCTTGCCCCCACCAGTAAGGCATGAGTTCTCCCAAAGTAATCGTTTCTCGTTTTTCAAAATTCAACATAAACTCCAGATGACGATTTTCAGGATTCAACTCCATTAGAAATTCTCTACACGCCCCACAAGGCATACCAGAACCTCCGCCATAAGGCGGTTTATCACGAAAAGCCAATACTCGTTTCATTTTTGTCTGTCCAGAATACTGATACATATTAAAAGCTGCTGCCCTTTCAGCGCAGAGATGAAAGACACCACAGGTTCCTTCAAAGCAAAAGCCTGTATAAATCTTTCCATCCTCTGCTTCAATAGCTGCTACAACATGATTAGCGTACACAAAGGGCGATACCTCATGCGGATCATAGAGCTTCTTGGCTTCTTCATACATTTTTTCCCAAATATCCATTCTAATCCTCTTTCTTTATCAACTTCACTACAGCCTCGGTCCTGGCTGTGTGTGGAAACATATCCACAGATTGAATATAATGAACATCGTAGACCTTGCTCAATTGCACCAAATCTCTAGCTAGAGTAGAGATATTACAGGAGACATAAACCATTTTCTTCGGTGCATAACGAACAATCGTTTCAAGCAGCTTATCATCTAAGCCAGTCCGTGGTGGATCCACAATCAAGGCATCTGCTCGATAGCCTTCCTTGTACCAGCGAGGAATAATACTTTCAGCAGTCCCAGCCTCATAATAAGCATTGTCAAACCCCATTTTCTTGGCATTTCGCTTAGCATCCTCAATAGCTTCTGGTATAATATCCATGCCGCGAAGAGATTTCACTTTTTTAGCAAAAGCAAAGCCAATCGTTCCCACGCCACAATAAGCATCAATCAAACAATCCTCTGAATCGACATCCAGAGCCTTAACTGCTTCATTGTAAAGCACCTCTGTTTGCTCTGGATTGAGCTGGTAAAAAGCTCTAGGCGATAAGGAAAACTCGTAATCCAAAACACCTTCCTGAATGGTCTCTTTTCCCCAGATGATCTCCGTCTTGTCTCCATAGATTTCACTTGATTTTGTCGTATGGTAATTGACCGCTACTGTTTCTAACTCTGGAAATTCTGCTGACAAATCACGAATGACTGGAGAAAAGTCCAACTTCTTTCCCGTGACAAAAATCATCTGCACCTGACCTGTTTTTCGAGCCCTGCGAATCATGACTGTCCGAACGCCAGCTCTCCTGCGCTCATCATAGATAGGAAGATTGTACTTTCCCAAAAGGAGAGCCACTTTATTGATGATTTTCTGCGTTACTTTATCTTGAACCAGACAGTTTTTCAAAGAAATCAGATAATGAGAATTCTGCGCATAAAGACCCGCTTTTACATCTCCCTTAAATTTCCGTGTTTGAAACTGCAACTTCGCTCGATAATATTGAGGTTCTTGCATACCAATCGTTGGACGAATCTCGTAGTTTTCATAACCTTGAGGTGCAAATTTTTTCAAAGCCTGCCGCAGCAGATCTGTCTTAAATTCTAACTGTTTGTCATAATGCAAGTGCATAATCTGGCAGCCCCCGCATTTTTCATAAATCTCACAAGGAGGCTCTACTCGATACTTGGAGTGTTTGTTAATCGTCAACAGTTTTGCTTCGACAAAATTACGCTTAACCGTCGTGATTTGACAAAAAATATCCTCACCTTTTAAAGCACCTGGTACAAAGACCAATGTCTTTTTATAAAATCCAATCCCTTCCCCGTTGATTCCCATTTTTTTGATTTTCAAGGGGATTTTTTGTTTTACTTTCAGATTCATAAGCCTATCTTACCATATTTTGAGGTATAATAGAATCATGAAAATTACAAAAATTGAAAAGAAAAAGCGGCTTTATCTCTTAGAGCTGGATGAGACGGAAAAACTGTATATCACCGAAGATACCATTGTTCATTTTATGTTATCAAAAGGCATGAACATTACTGAGCAAGAGCTGAAAGAAATCCAAGAATATGCTCAATTTTCTTATGGAAAAAATCTGGCATTGTATCATCTTTCTTTCAAGCAGCGTACTGTAAAGGAAGTCAATGATTATTTGCGCAAGCACGACATGGAAGAGGAAACGATTGTTCACGTTATTGACAACTTAAAAAAAGACAACTGGCTAGATGATGCCAAATATACTCATTCATTTATCCATTCCAATCTTCTCTCAGGAGACAAAGGTGCGTATGCGCTCAAGCAAAAGTTAATGCAAAAAGGAATTGCTGCTTCTATCATTGATGATGAGTTGCATCAACATGATTTTACAAACCTAGCAGAAACAGTTGCTCAAAAATTACTCAAAAAATATCAAGGGAAGCTCCCAGAAAAAGCGCTTCACGATAAAATCTTACAACAGCTCATCAATAAAGGCTTTTCCTATGAAGAAGCAAAAATAGCTTACCAAAGCCTTACCATAGAAGACGATGACGAAAAACAACAAGAATTGCTTTACAAAGAATTAGACAAACAATACCGCAAGTATTCCCAAAAATACGACGGCTATGATTTAAAGCAGCGCCTTACTCAAGCACTCGCACGCAAAGGCTTTGATTTTTCTGATATTGCGAGCGCTCTCAAAGAATATCTATAAAAAATGTAAGGTTTATTTATGTTTTTTCATGAAAATATGTTACAATAAAAGCGATAACCTGATAAATTGTAGAAAGTTGGTAGATTATGAAGCTTCCAAAAGAAGGCGACTTTATTACAATTCAAAGTTATAAGCATAATGGAAGTCTGCACCGCACTTGGCGCGACACCATGGTACTAAAAACAACTGAAAACGCCATTATTGGTGTCAACGACCATACCTTGGTCACAGAAAGTGACGGGCGGCGTTGGGTGACACGTGAGCCAGCTATTGTCTATTTTCATAAAAAATATTGGTTTAACATTATCGCTATGATCCGCGAAAATGGGATTTCCTACTATTGTAATCTAGCCAGCCCCTATTATCTTGATGCAGAAGCATTAAAATACATAGATTATGATTTAGACGTCAAAGTCTTCACCAATGGTGAAAAGCGATTGCTGGATGTAGATGAATACGAGCGCCACAAACGGCAGATGAGCTACTCCAATGATTTAGATTACATTCTCAAAGAAAATGTAAAAATCTTAGTAGACTGGATTAATAATGAGCGTGGACCTTTTTCACAGGCCTATGTCAATATTTGGTACAAACGTTATGTAGAGCTAAAGAATCGCTAAAGTTGTCAAGGGACCTCTGGTCCTTTTTGATTTTCAAAGAACAATTTCTTGCAATTCAAGCTTATTTTATGTATCATATAGAAAATACTTTGATGAATGAGCACAGAAAGGAAGAAACAATGGCTTTTACAAATACACGTGGACGTTATGCCAGCTTTGGCGTTGTAACAAGTTTGCCAGATGACATTATTGATTCTTTCTGGTACATCATTGATAATTTTTTAAAAGGTGTGTTTGAATTAGATGAACTTCTTCGATTCGAACTCATCAACCATCAAGGAAAATTAACATTTCGATTTTCCGAGGCAAGTCTGTCAACTACTGTCTCTTTTGATTTTAATGACGCTTTCGATCCATTTTTTCCACGAGAAATCTTTGTGACTGACAATAATGGCAAAGAAACCATCATGCTGCCAGATGAATATGCTTTAATGTGATAGTGGTTTGAACAAAGAATACAGAATTGATATCCACCTGAAAATGTATGAGAATAAATAACCCCCTCAATAAGATACAATGCTCTCTTATTGAGGGGGTCTTTTATGTGAAAATATCACAATTCTTGTCATTTGGTTTCTTCTTTTGATTGATTCAGAAAACCCATTGCTTCCTTGGTCCAAGTCGGCAAATTTTTAGCGAGCGGTGCAAAACCAATCTTGTAATGGTCATTTGAAAAGCGATGGCGTTTAGGAAAATGATGCTTCTCTTCTTCCAGAGTTCTCATTGACAAACTAGCCTTGCCCGAAAATTCATCATAGTCCATCACTTGCACCAAGACCTGATCGTCAACATGCAGAATTTCATGGATATTTTCGATATAGCCTGTCCGAATTTCTGAGATATGAATCAATCCCATGGCACCCGTTTCTAGTTCCACAAAAGCACCATAAGGCTGAATACCAGTAATTCGGCCTTTTAGTTTTTCACCAATTTTCATCTCAATCCTCAATTTCAATGGTTTCAATCACGACATCCTCAAGCGGTTTATCCATTGCACCAGTTTCAACTGCCGCAATCTTATCTAACACTTGATAAGAAGCCTCGTCTAGCAATTGCCCAAATACAGTATGCCGGCGATCCAAATGCGGCGTTCCACCATTGCTTGCATAGATCTCAGCAATTGGTGTCGGCCAACCACCACGTTCCAATTCCTTTTGTGCATAAGGAATCTTGCTGTTTTGCACAATAAAAAATTGACTGCCATTTGTGTTCGGACCAGCATTGGCCATCGAAAGTGCACCACGGATATTGTACAGTTCCGGAGAAAATTCATCTTCAAACTTTTCTCCATAAATAGATTCGCCACCCATACCCGTACCAGTTGGATCACCACCTTGAATCATGAAATCCTTGATAATCCGGTGGAAAATCACGCCATCATAGTAGCCATCTTTTGATAAAGCGATAAAATTAGCCACTGTCTTCGGTGCCTGTTCTGGAAATAATTGAAATTTCAAATCACCGTGGCTGGTTTTAATAGTCGCTTTCGGTCCTTCTGCTGTTTCCATCGTTACTTGTGGAAAATGTAATTCTTTTTCTATCATTCCTAATTCCTCCAAAGCATAAAAAATACCATCTTCTTCTACTTTTTTTGTCACAAAGTCAGCCTTTGCTTTGATCTTTTCATGGGAAATGCCCATAGCAATACTGATACCTGCATAATCAAACAATTCTAAATCATTGAGTTCATCTCCAAAAACCATCACATTCTCAGGCTTCAACCCTAGATGCTCCACAACTGTCGCAACTCCAGATGCTTTTGAACCATTTGTTAGAACTACATCTGATGAATGCGGATGCCAGCGAACCAATCGTAGATGTTCTTCTAACTCTTTAGGCAATTGCAAGCTATCTCCAACATCTTCAAATGTCCACATTTGATAAATGTTGTGATCTTGATAAAAATCCGGCTGAATAGGTAAATTAGGATAAACAATATCAATGGCTTCATCAATAAGCGGTGTTCGCGTCGAAAGCGCTGCCTCATGACTACCAACGAGACCAAAGTCAATCCCAACTTCCTTCGTCCAAGCGATATAAGTTTTTACTAAATTTCGATCAATCGGGGTTTGCGCAATAACCTTTCCTGCTTTATCTTCAATATAGGACCCATTTAAGGTGACAAAGAAATCCGGCTGCAATGCTTTCAGCTCTGGCACTACACCAAAAATCCCTCTCCCTGAAGCAATTCCTGTCAAAATTCCTTTTTCTTTTAGCTGTTTAAACACCGTTTTGATAGAGTCCGGAATGTAGCCAGTATCTTTCACCCGCAACGTATCATCAATATCGAAAAAGACGATTTTGATTTTCTTGGCTTTATACTTTAATTTTGCGTCCATAATCTCCCTCTAGCAATTATTCTGTTTTCTATTATACCACTAAATATCATCTTGTGGGACAAGGTGATGTTGGAAAGCATAAACAACAGCTTGTGTACGGTCACTCACCTCTAGCTTTGATAAGATATTGGACACATGTGTTTTCACTGTCTTTAAAGAAATAAACAACTCATCTGCTATGCGTTGATTTTCATAACCTTTTGCCAGTAGTCCTAAAATATCTCGCTCACGCGCGGTCAAATCTTCGTGCAATTCAATATGATTTCGATGATATTCTACTTTTTGGCTGACCTCTGTTTCAATAGCAAGTTCACCCTTGGCTACTTTTCGGACCGCTCGTAAAATATCATCAGCACTAGAAGTTTTTAGCATATATCCTTTAGCACCCGCATCTAAAACTGGATAAATTTTTTCATTATCCAAATAAGAAGTCAAAATGAGAATTTTAGCTTCAGGCCATTCTTTTAAAATGGCAAGCGTCGCTTCAATCCCATTCATTTCAGGCATGACAATGTCCATCATAATCACATCTGGGTGCAACTCCAAAGCTTTTTCAACTCCTTCGCGACCATTTGAAGCTTCTGCCACTACATCCACATCGTCTTGTAAATCCAAATAACCTTTCAAGCCAAGTCTTACCATTTCATGGTCATCTACTAATAAAATCTGCATCCTAAGCTCCTTTCAATAATGGCACACGAATGTCAATTGCCACTCCCTGCTTCGGAGCGGTTAAAATCTGCATTGTTCCTGCCATGTCATTTACTCTTTCTTCCATATTTTTCAAACCATAGCTCAATTCATCAGATGAGGTATGCTCAAAGCCAATCCCATCATCTGTCATTTTCAACTGCAATTCATTCCGAGTTTGATACAAATAAACATCTAAATGATTCGCATTGGCGTGACGGAGCGTATTACTGATAATTTCCTGAGCAATTCTAAAAATATGCTCCTCAATCTGTTTCGGTAATTTTTGAACATCATGGTGAAAACTCACCTCAATATCGCTTTTATCTGATAGCTCTTTCAAGATGAGGTTCAGCCCTTCAACTAAGCTCTTCCCCTCCAACTCTGTCGGTCTCAAATGTAGAAGCAAGATACGCAAATCCCTTTGGGCAGTATTTAAAATTCCTGATACGCCTGTCAATTGTTTTGATAAGCTATCCGTATCTAAGTTCTCCACTTGACCTGTCACACCTGACAAAATTATATTAGCAGCAAAAAGCTCTTGACTGACCGTATCATGTAAGTCACGCGCAATTCGCTTGCGCTCTTTCTCAATAATCGTCTCCTCATTTTGCAGGGCACGGTTCTCTGACTTTTGCAGATTTTCTGTCAAATGAGTTAATTTCTCTGAAACCAGCCGAAAAGAGGAATCAATTTCAGGCTGATGAATCTCTTGCAATTCTCGACCTTCTAAAACATTTTTTAGGTTTGTTTGAATGGTAGACAAAGTGACCATTTGAATCACTTTAACACCTAAAATCATCAGCATCGTCAGAGATAAAGTCAGTACAATCACAAAGAAACTGAACTTTTCCAACCGCTCTACATTACTAAAAATCAGTTGCCAATCAAAATTAAATAGGCTAAAAATATAATGAATAATGATTCCTAAAATGAGTAGGGAATAAAAGCTAATCAAGAGATAGTAGACTTTTTTCATTTGCGAACCACCTCAACATTCCCTACAAACGTTGACAGGACAATTTTGACGCTTTTATGTGATCGCTTGAAGTCAGATGTCGTTAGGCTGATACTTTCATTTCGCAATTCATAAACAGGTTGATCTAAAAACTGCAATTCACCATACAGATTATTCACTTTCAGGCTGACTGCCACATCAACTGGCACGATGATTTTTGTATTTCCGAAAAATTTTCGCAAAATAATCACATTGTCATGGTTTGTGATAATGACTTGTTCCAAATGAATCGTATCTTTCCCCATGAGACGGAAAAGATTGATGTCATCAAATCGACAGGTATCCGATGAGCCAAAATGATGAAGATTTCCCAACCATTGATTTTTTTCACGTTTTTGTTCTACTGCATCATCAAAGATGAGAGTTGTCACTCCATTTTCTTTATAAATATAAGGATAAGCCACAATCATGCCATAAATGACCGCAAAGAGCAAGGCAGCAATGACATAAGGATTGAGCATAATAATGAAAAAAAGCAATATGGTAGAAGTTACTAGCAGAAAATTTCCTCTTTGTTTTCCAAAATAATAATAGAGCAATAACAAGAAGAGCACCAAAAAAAGAATAACACGTGAAAAATGACCAGACAAAATGGTCACTAATGCAAATGTTAATAGAATAGATTCAACAAAGATAAAAAATTGGATCTTTCTCATAGCCTCGATACCTTTCTTACTCTATTGTATCAAAAACTTACAAAAATTCCTCCGGCTAAGGTATGAAAAGAAGGTAGTGAACTGGAAGAAACTATTTTCAAGTTCTAGTTTGTAGTCCTAGAAGCTAACATTTTTATTTACAATATACTGGATAAACTTGATTGAGCAAAAACAATGCTTATCAATGATGTAAAACGAGTGCAAAAAAAGAGGGAGAGAAAATCGGTTTAACAAAACTATGATTTTATCCTCTCTCTTTTTTAATTACTTGCACTAGCACTTGTGTCTGGTGTTTTTGAGCTGCTTCCATCATTACCACTAGCTGACGAACTGCTAGAGGATGAGCTAGTTTTATCTGAGCTGCTATCAGATTGTGAACTACTTTCAGATGTTGAAGAATCTTCGTTTTTTGGCTCATATACATATAAGACAATGCGATCACTCTTCAAATTCAAAGACTGACCAGCTTCTGGGGTTTGTCTGATAATTGTATTTGCCTGTGTACCCGCCGGAGCTGTTGTAACCGTACGTTTTTCAATATTCGCTCCTTGAATACCAATCACTTCCGTCAAATTATTATAAGCAAATTCATAGGTTGAGCCGATATAGCTTGGCATCGTGACACTTGAAACGGACTTCGCTACTTTTAACGTAATACGGGTCTTTGAAGTCAAATCATAAGTGCTGCCTGCTACTGGTGTTTGATCAACAACTGTTCCTGCCGCATACTCACTACTTTCAACTTCTTCTGTTTTAATTAAGCCTTTTGAAACCTTGTATTTTTGTACCAGATTGTTGATAGCATCTGCTCTTTTCTGACCTTTATAATCTTCCATAATAAAAGTTTTAGTCCCTTTTGAGACAATCAGATCCACCGTACTGCCCTCACGACGTTGCGTTCCCGCTTCTGGATTGGTGCGAATAACTGAATCTTTTTTAACAGAATCACTGTATTCGTCTTTTTCCTTGCCAACTTTCAAACCTGCAGTTTCAATAGCGGAACGAGCTTGGGCAATAGTTTTTCCAGTAACATCTGGGATTTTTACATTTGACGGACTCAAATAGACTAAAGCCACCAGAGCTACGATGACTAAAACCACCGCTGATAACAAAACTTTATAGCGCGTTCTTAAACGGCGCTTCTTTTTTGCTTTTGGCTTAGGCGTAGGCTTACTACTGACTGCTTCTTTTGTAGGAGTAGGTGTTGACTTCGTCGCAGAAGTCAAGGTATTTTGTGATACTTTCGGCAGTGTCTTTGTGTCTGCTTTAGCAGTGTCATCAAAAACTAGTTTTTTCTCATTTCGACGGTCAGCAGATAAGCAGCTTGATAAATCCACATACATTTCTGCAACTGACTGATAACGATCCGTCAATTTTTTTGCCGTTGCCTTGATGACTACATTTTCCAATGCTTGTGGAACGTTTGGATTTTCAGCAATAATGGACGGTAGGGGCTTTTGGAAATGTTGTAGGGCAATCGTAACAGCACTATCTCCATCATAAGGGATGTGTCCTGTCAGCATTTCATAGAAAATAATCCCCATGGCATAAATATCGCTCTGAACGGTCGCTTTTGAACCACGCGCTTGTTCTGGTGATAGATAATGTACAGACCCCAACATAGAGTTGGTTTGCGTTAAGCTCGTTTCTGCAAAAGCTACTGCAATTCCAAAGTCAGTTACTTTTGCATCGCCATCTGGAGTTAAAAGGACATTTTGAGGTTTTAAATCACGGTGAACAATCCCATGCGTATGCGCCAAACGCATCGCCAAAAGGATTTGTCCCATGATTCGCACCGCTTCTTCATTGGACAAAGGAGCATGCTCTTTGATATAGCGTTTCAAGTCAAGTCCAGCCACATACTCCATTGCTAGATATTGCTGGCCTTCTTCTTCTCCAATGTCGGTAATCCGGACAATATGAGGATGATCCAAATCTGCCATGGCTCGCGCCTCTCTTTGAAAACGTGCTACAGCAATCGGATCTGTCTGGTAATTGGTTCTTAGAACCTTAACCGCGACTTCTTCCCCGTCTAAAATCAAGTCTTTCGCCAAGTAGACATCTGCCATGCCTCCTCGACCAATTTGTTTGATGATTCTATATCGTCCGGCAAATATCTTGCCGACTTGAATCATTCTGCATCCTCCTTATGATAATGAATCAGGGCAACTGTAATATTGTCCAAACCGCCTGCATTATTTGCAAAGCGAATCAAGGTTTCCGCTTTTTCTGAAAGAGCAATATCACTTGTCATAATATCATAAATTTCACTTTCTGAAATCATATTGGACAAACCATCGCTATTCAAAATAATGTAATCATCATCTTCTAAGCTAATCATGCCAACATCAGGCTGCACTTCGCCTCTTTGACCGATTGATTGCGTGATGATGTTGCGTTGTGGGTGACGTTCTGCTTCCTCAGGCGTAATTTGTCCTGCTTTGAGCAATTCATTCACCAAAGAATGATCGCTTGTCAACTGCTTATAACTGTCACCACGAATTAGACCGATACGAGAATCCCCTACATGAGCATAAATTGCTTGATTGCCAATAATTGCTAAGGCTTCAAGCGTCGTTCCCATGCCTTTATATTCTTCATCTTGACCAAATTGGTGAACTTTTTGATTTTCTGTTTCGAGATGTTCTGCGAACCACTCACGGACACCATTAATAGAATCAATTTGAGTATCCACCCAAGCAGCACCGAGGTCTGTTACTGCCATTTCACTAGCAATATTACCGGCACGGTGACCTCCCATACCATCTGCTAAAAGAACCATTGTCATACCAGCACGATTAACAAATTGATTGGCATAATCTTGATTATTTGTACGCTTCTGACCAACATCTGTTAATAATGAAATTTCCATACTGTCAGTTTCCTCCTTTAGGATATTCGTTTGAATTGACTGATGAAAAATCCGTCACTTCCATACAATTCTGGCGTAATTAAAATACAGCCATCTTTTAGAATATCCTGTCTATTATGTTCTAGTTTTACCTGTTTAAAATCTGGATGAGCTGCTAAAAACTGCTCAACAACTTGAAAATTTTCTTGCGAAACAATCGTACAGGTACTGTAAGTTATTATACCACCTTTTCGCAAGCTTTGACAAACACTATCCAGTATCTCAAGCTGAATTTTTTGCAACGAGGCAAAATCTGCATTTTCTTTATTGTATTTAATATCTGGTTTCCGTCGGATCAGGCCAATTCCTGAACATGGTGCATCGACTAAAATTTTATCAAAGGCATCTGCCCCAAAAGTTTCAAAAACCTTTCTCGCATCTAGCTTTTTCGTAATCACTTTATCTGCCACACCTAAGCGCTGTGCATTTTCTTTTATCAGAGCCAACTTATGCTCATAGAGATCTAATGCCGTGACCTGCCCTGTCGTTAAGTAAGAAGCAATGTGCATGGTTTTGCCACCCGGCGCACTGCATGCATCTAGCACTTTTTCATCGCCGCGCAATTCAAGACTTGGCGCAACCAATTGGCTAGACTCGTCTTGAATAGTAATAGCTCCTTCTTCAAACAAGGCATGCCCTGCAAAATGACCGTGGTTTTTCACCAGCGCACTCGGAGCTAATAGCGAATCTTCTGCCTGCAACACTTGTTTCAACTCTTCTTTACGGCTTAAATCCCCCACTCGAACACTGGCTTTATTCCGAAGAAATAAACTCTCAAAAATGGCTAGAGCTCGTTTTTCACCGTACTCTTCAATCAGCATTTTAACCAGCCAAACTGGCAAAGAATACTGAATAGAATAGCGTTTGTTTTTACGTTTAATACTGCCTATATCTGCCACACCGTCCCGCAATAATCCTCGCAGTACTGCATTGGCGAACTTTTCGCTTCCCTTTTTTCGCACCTTTGCCAACTCTACCGCTTCATTGACGACCGCATGCGCCGGAATTTTATCAAGATACAGTATCTGATACAAGCTCATCAGTAAGAGAAAATAAAGCCAAGAATCTAACTTATCTCGATCTTCAATAACATGAGACAAATACCATTCTAAAGTGATTTTACGTGCAACGGTACCATATACGATTTCTGTTACAAGTCCTTTGTCTGCAGAACTTAAAGGTACTTCTAGCAAAGCCTGGTTGAGAGCAATATTGGAATAAGCTCCTTCTGAAAAAACTGCTTCTAAAACTGCAAGAGCCGTTTGCCGCGCTGTTTTTGTTTTATTGACCAAAGAAATCACCTACTGATAATTGCCGTCCCAGACCATTCAGAAAATCAACGATAGTCATTTTGGGCTTTCCAGCTGGCTGTACTGTTTTCAGAGAAAGTGCACCCTCACCAGCTGCTACAATCAATTCTTTTTTCCCAATAGCAAGAATTTCTCCTGAATGACCAGCTCCTTCTACTGGAGTAGCTTCGTAAATTTTAAAACGGTCTCCATTTAAAAGCGTATGCGCGACTGGCCATGGATACATGCCTCGAATCTGATTAAAAATTTGTCGATTGGTCTTGGTCCAGTCAATTCTCTCCTCTTCTGGTGAAATATTTGGTGAAAAAGTAACTTGATTTTTGTCTTGCGGAACAGGCTTTATATCCCCAGACAAATAGCTCGGCAAAGTGTCCAGCAACAAATCGCGTCCTACAAGTGCTAACTTTTCAAACATCGTCCCAACATTGTCTGTTTCCTCAATAGGAATCGCTCGATGCGCAATCATATCCCCCGCATCCATCTCTTTAACCATTTCCATAATAGTCACACCGGCTTCTTTGTCACCGTTGATAATGGCGTAGTGAATGGGAGCTCCTCCGCGGTATTTGGGTAATAGAGAAGCATGCACATTAACGGCAAAACAAACTGAATCTAGCAATTTGCTTGGTAGAAATTGACCGAAAGCTGCTGTGACGATACCATCAGCGTTTAAATTCATCAAACTATCCAATTCAGCACTTTTAGACAATTTCTCTGGCTGATAGACGGGTAAGCCATAGTCTAAAGCCAGTTCTTTAACAGGCGTCATACGGATTTCTTTTTTGCGCCCTACTGCACGATCTGGCTGGGTTACAACTGCCAAAATCTCGTACTGCTTGCTTTCCAATAATCCTTTGAGCACTGTTGCAGAAAAATCTGGCGTTCCCATAAAAATAATGTTTGTCATGGTTTCCTCACATTCTTTTTTACTATTATATCAGAAGAAGTCGTGTATTTCTTTAAAAAAGGCTAAAAATAAGGCTACATAAAACTTTGTGGCTCATGATCAATACTCAAGCGTAAGTCTTTATTGATCTTTTCTTGCGTCCAATCCAAAATCTGATTCAACACATCTTGCAAGTGTTCTTCAAAACGGTATTTAATAATCAATTGATAGTGATAGAGGTTGTGAGTGCGGGCAATCGGCTTAGGAGTTGGTCCCAATATCTGAACCTTATCTGACAAGCCAGAACGTATCATATTCAAGACTTCGTATGACTTTTTGACGACCTCTGCTTCTATTTTATGAGACAAGGTAAGTCCCACCGTAAAATAATAAGGTGGATAGGCCAACTGCTTTCTGATACTCATTTCATAAGCATAAAAGCCCTCATAATCCTGATTTTTCGCAAAAGTAATCGCATAATGCTTCGGATTGTAACTTTGAATAATCACATGACCTTCCTTTTCAGCTCGTCCTGCACGCCCAGCAACCTGAGTTAAGAGTTGAAAGGTGCGCTCAGATGAACGAAAATCTGGCAAATTCAAAGCCGTGTCTGCATTGAGCACTCCAACGAGAGTGACATTCGGGAAATCCAGCCCCTTTGCAATCATCTGCGTTCCCAGTAAAATATCTGCACGCCCTTCACCAAATTCTTTTAAGATTTGTTCGTGACTGCCCTTTTTACGAGTGGTATCAACATCCATTCTCAAAATTCGAGCTTGCGGAAAGGCTTCTGCTAATTCACCGTAGGCTTTTTGTGTCCCAGTTCCATAGTATCGAATGCTCCGACTGGAGCAATTCGGACAAGTATAAGGAATCCCTTTTGAGAAACCACAATAGTGACAATTCATACTTTTCGTATCCATATGCAAGGTCAAGGAAATATCGCAGTTTGGACAGGTATCAACCGTTCCGCATTCACGACACATGACAAAACTAGAATAGCCACGTCGGTTCAACATCAAAACAACCTGTTCTTTCTTATCTAGTCGATCTTGGATTGCCTCTAACAGAACCGGAGTGAAATTACTAGCCTCATTTTGCCCAATATAATCACGAAAATCCACAATTTCCACTTCAGGAATCTGAGCTTGCGGCTTGGCTCGCTTGGTCAATTGCAAAAAGTGATACACACCTTTGCCAGCTCGCGCTCTGCTTTCTAAACTCGGCGTCGCCGATCCTAGCACTAGGACAGCTTGATTGTACTTCGCACGCAACAAAGCCACATCTCGTGCATGATAGCGTGGATTAGAGTCTTGCTTGTAACTCGCTTCATGCTCTTCATCAATGATAATTGCACCAATATTTTTTAACGGAGCAAAAATGGCAGAACGGGCGCCAACAACAACTTGCGCTTCTCCTCGCTCAACTTTGCGCCATTCATCATACCTTTCCCCATTTGAAAGGCCTGAGTGAAGAATGGCTACTTTCTTTCCAAAACGCGAAATGAAGCGGTTTGTAACTTGTGGTGTCAAGGAAATTTCAGGCACTAACATAATGGCTGCCTTGCCACGGCTGAGCGCCTCTTGAATGACCTGCAAATAAACCTCTGTCTTACCGCTACCTGTCACTCCTTCTAGCAGAAACGGCTTCCCACCATGCCCGATTTGCTGCGTGATAGCTTGAACCGCAGCTCCTTGCTCTTCATTTAGCACCAGTGCAGAATCCGTTGCAACATTTTCAAAATAAGCCTTAGAACGACTCACCTCTTTTTCAACGATTTGTAAGACTGCTTGCTCTATAAAATAATGAATAACTTCCCGTGAAAAGTTCTCTTTCAAATCTGCTAAACGGTACATGTCAGTCTGAGCTTGCAAAATGTCTCGCAAGGCTTGCTTTTTTTTAGCTCGATTAGGAATGACCAAGTGACCTAAAATCTCGTGATTAACCTGATACCATTTTTCTGTTTTGACATGTTTTTGATCTATCGCTTGGTATTCTACCTGAATCGCCCCTTGCCGTGTCAAACGCATTACCTTAGCTTGCAGCTCTTTATCAAGCGATGAGAAATGTTGCTGTTCTGCATTGCCAAAAATAAGCAGTCGATCTTCTCCATTCAAAGAAGGTTGCGCATGGAGAATCTTATCATAGCTAGAATTCAAAAATCCCGGCAACATAGCTTTTAAAATTGAAATTTTGTAAGAAAAGACAGATTTTCTCAATTCTTCTGCCAACCACAGTTGCTCCTCATTTAAAACTGGCGTAAAGTCCAAAACCTCTACAATCTCTTTCAATTCTGGTGTCGTTTCTTCTGTCAGCTCTACGACAATCCCTTGAATCAAGCGATTGGCTTTCCCAAAAGGCACATGCACACGCATACCAACTTCTAGCATAGTTGAAAATTCTTTCGGAATCGCATAACTGTAAGGTTTATCGGTCTGCATTAAAGGGACATCCACAATGACTTTTGCAAGTTGCATATTCTCACCACCTCTCATTTCTCATTAAAAGAAAAAATAAGATTGAGCTGACCCAACCTTAAATCTTTTCACCCTCTTCTTTTTCCTTCGCAATTTGTTCTTTGATTTTACGTTCTTCTTCTTCTCTGCGCAAGCGTTCTTCCTCAGCACGTCGACGAACTGCTTCTCGCTTGCCTTCAGGATCTGGGTGAATCCCGACATTGCCAGATTCGATTTCTTCTAAAGCACGAAGTGTCGATTTGACGGACTTAAACTCTTGAGTCGGAGCTGCTCCCTCTTCCAATTCATGAGCACGTTTTGCTTCAAGAATTACCAAGGAGTATTTTGAAGGCACCTTATCAAGCAAGGTGTCAATTGAAGGTTTTAACATCATAATCTTGTACCTAATTTCTAAATTCTTATCTTACTGAAAGTTGTTCTGACAGCATATCTTGATAGTGACCTATGACACGTTCCACGCGGAAATGCTCTGCTTCAATGACGCGCTTGACACGCTCAGCCGCTAACGGAACTTCATCATTGACAATCGCATAGTCGTATTCACGCATGAGAGCAATTTCTTCTCTTGCTTTGGCAATGCGTTTGGCAATTACTTCGGCACTATCTGTTCCACGTCCCACTAAGCGATCTTGCAATTCTGCCAAATCAGGTGGCGTCAAAAAGATAAAGACAGCATCTGGCACCTTTTTCTTCACTTGAAGTGCACCTTGAACTTCAATCTCAAGAAAAACATCAATCCCTTTATCTAAAGTTTCATTCACATAGGTCAAAGGAGTCCCATAGTAGTTGCCAACATACTCTGCATACTCTAACATCTGACCTTGCCGAATCAACTCCTCAAACTCTTCTCGCGTACGGAAAAAATAGTCAACCCCGTCCACTTCACCAGGACGTTGAGCACGAGTTGTCATGGACACAGAGTATTGAAACTGATTGTCTGAGCTTTCAAAAATCTCACGTCGAACCGTTCCCTTCCCCACACCTGAGGGACCAGAAAAAACGATTAACAAGCCACGATCCGCCATCATATCTCCTTCATTGTCTTTCTATCTAGTGTAACAAAAAAGCAGTATTTTTTCAACTGCTTTTTAGCATAGGTAGATGCTTGTTTTTTGAGAAAACAATGCAAGTCACTCTTACTTGCCTAAAATTATACATTAGCTAGATAAACATTCATTCTTAGTAATGTCTATTTGGCATAATCCACAGCACGCATTTCCCGAATGACCGTCACTTTGATGTTACCTGGATATTCGAGGTTATTCTCAATCTTTTCACGCACATCATGAGCCAAAATAGTAATCTTATCGTCTTTGATTTGACCAGGATTGACCATAATCCGAATCTCACGACCCGCTTGTAAAGCAAAACTATTTTTCACACCTTCAAAACTATTGGCAATTTCTTCCAAATCTTGCAGGCGCTTGATATAGCTTTCAAGGGATTCGCTACGAGCACCTGGACGAGCTGCACTAAGTGCATCGGCAGCCGCCACGATAACTGCAATCACACTTTCCGGTTCTACATCACCATGATGACTGGCAATTGTATTGACCACAATTGGATGTTCCTTATACTTACGAGCCAATTCTGTTCCAATTTCCACATGGCTGCCTTCCACTTCACGGTCAATGGCTTTGCCAATATCGTGAAGAAAACCAGCGCGGCGAGCTAAATTAGCATTTTCACCAAGTTCACTTGCAATGACACCAGATAACTTAGCAACTTCAACAGAATGACGCAATACATTTTGTCCATAAGATGTACGGAACTGCAAGCGACCCATAATCTTCATCAAATCCGGATGTAAGTTTGGTGCACCGATTTCATAAGCCGCTGCTTCACCATATTCACGAATCTTATGGTCAATTTCCAGACGATTTTTCTCTACTAATTCTTCAATGCGAGCTGGGTGGATACGACCGTCTTTTAACAGAGCTTCCATTGTCATGCGTGCAATTTCACGTCGAATAGGATCAAAACCAGATAAAGTCACCACTTCTGGTGTATCGTCAATAATGACATCAATACCCGTTAAACTTTCAAAGGTTCGAATATTCCGACCTTCACGTCCAATAATGCGACCCTTCATCGTATCATCCGGCAGATGAACTGTTGAATTGGTTTGCTCCGCAACATAGTCACCTGCAATCCGTTGCATGGCTTGAACTAAAATATCCTTTGCCACCTTATCAGAACGTTCTTTGACTTCTTGCTCTGCTTCACGAATACGCGTCGCAATTTCCTTTGATAGTTTATCTTCAGTCTGAGTGAGAATGATATCTCTGGCTTCAGTTTGTGAGAGTGCAGCAACACGTTCTAATTCTGCTTCTTTGTGTTGCTCCAACTCTGTCAGTTTGTTTTCACGCGCCTCAAGGTTTTTGTTTCTATCAGAAATACTTTGTTCTTTCTGTTCGAGTGTTTTTTCTTTGTTGGTCAAATTGTCATCTTTACGATCAAGACTTGTCGCACGTTCTGTCAAACGACTTTCCAATTGCTTCAACTCTTGACGATCAGATTTAAATTCTGCCTCAACTTCTTCTCGATATTTTCTGGCTTCTTCTTTTGCCTCTAACAGTGCTTCTTTTTTAAGGGATTTACTTTCGCGCTTCACTTCTTTTAATAACAAATCCGCTTCGCGCTCAGCTTGTCCACGTAAATTAGTTGCTTCTTGTTCAGCATTTAAAAGAGTAAGTTCCGCAGCTTCTTTCGCTGATTTCATGCGAGCTGTGATACTTACATATCCAATGACTAAACCAATGATGACGGCAAAAACACCTGCAAAAATCATTTCCATGTTTTTACCTCAAATTATTGATATTGAATTGTAAAATTCTTAATTATTTTATCATAAAAATCAATTTTTCACAAACTAAATTCTTATAAATACGTGACTGTTTTCACATTCTTTTTCGCAAATCCTTTTTCCTGTCTGGCTTTGTTAAGCAGAAAATTTTTTCTTTGCTAGAGCAAAATATGGTATAATTTATTAAAAGTAAAAGGAGTTTTATTTATGGTCAAAGAAGTCATTGTTGAAAGTTTTGAGTTGGATCACACGATTGTCAAAGCCCCCTACGTACGCTTGATTGGCGAAGAGGTGGGACCTAAAGGGGACATCATTTCCAACTTTGATGTTCGTCTGGTACAGCCTAATGAAGATGCCATTCCGACCGCTGGACTTCATACGATTGAACATCTGCTAGCTAAGCTCATTCGTACTCGCATTGATGGTATGATTGATTGCTCACCTTTTGGTTGTCGGACAGGATTTCACATGATTATGTGGGGACGACATAGTACAACCGAAATTGCCAAAGTCATAAAAGCCTCTTTAGAGGAAATTGCTGAAATCACCACTTGGGATGATGTTCCTGGTACGACTATCGAATCTTGTGGCAATTACAAAGATCACAGCCTCTTTTCCGCTAAAGAATGGTGCAAACTAATCTTAGAAAAGGGCATTTCCGACGATGCTTTTGAGCGGCATCTTGTGTAAATTAAAAAATGAGGTCGGGACAAAAGTTCCCAGCCTCATGCATTTTATAGTTTAGCTTGCAAGACGCAGTGGTTGGTTGGATATCCTTATTCCTAATCATACCGGTGATAGCGGCTATCCTAACCAACTGTGCGGAAAGTGGGACGACGAAATCACATTCTTCGAATGATTGATTTCTGTCCCACTCTCGTTTTTTTTATTGACGAATTAAGTAATCAAACGCTCCCAAAGCTGCCGTCGCTCCTGAACCCATTGAAATAATGATTTGTTTATAAGCGCTATCTGTACAATCACCTGCCGCAAAAATTCCTGGAACATTTGTTGCACCATGTTTGTCAACAATAATTTCACCACGTTCATTAAGAGCAACTGAACTATCTTTGAGCCAGTCTGTATTTGGTAAAAGACCAATTTGAACAAAGACACCGCTGAGTTCGATTTTATGTTCTTCATTGTTCGCACGATTGAGATAAGTAATAGCTTCCACTTGATCAGAACCTTGAATTTCTTTTGTTGCTACATTGGTTAGAACCGTCACGTTTTCAAGTTGGTGTACCCGATCTTGCAATACTTGATCGGCTTTCAAAGTTGGTAGAAATTCTAACACATAAACATGCTCTGCCAGACCAGCCAAGTCAATCGCTGCTTCAATACCGGAATTTCCTCCACCGATAACAGCTACTTTTTTACCTGTAAAAATAGGACCGTCACAATGTGGACAATTGGTTACACCTTTTGTTCGGAATTCTTCTTCACCAGGAACATTAACATTTCTCCAGCGAGCACCAACAGAAAGAACTGCCGTTTTCGCTTTCAGAACAGCTCCATTTTCAAGTTCCACTTCAATCAATTCCTTTTTCTCAATGTTCTTCACACGTTGATTCTTCATGATATCAATTGGATATTTTTTGGCATGTTCTTCTACTTGCGCCATCAGCTTAGGTCCTTCTGTATAAGGAGTACCAATCATATTTTCAATACCAACGGTCTCCATCACCTGTCCACCAAAAGTTTCAACGACCATACCAGTACGAATGCCTTTACGAGCGGCATAAATCGCTGCACTGCTCCCTGCAGGTCCGCCTCCAACAACCAACACATCAAATGGTTCTTTTTTGTCAAATTCCTCACTTGAAGTAGGTCCAGAAATCTTGTCAAGCAGTTGCTCAATTGTCATACGACCATTCGCAAATTCTTCACCATTTAGAAAAACCGTTGGGACAGCCATGATCTTTTTGTCTTCAACTTCTTGTCTAAACATGCCTCCTTCGACCATTGTGTGACTGATAGTTGGATTCAGCACAGCCATTGTATTCAGTGCTTGCACAACGTCTGGGCAATTATGACAAGTCAAGCTGACATAGGTTTCAAAATGAAGCGGCTGCTTAATAGCTTGAATTCGTTTTATAACAGCATCTTCTACTTTTGGTGCGCGACCAGAGACTTGTAGCAAAGCAAGCACAAAAGATGTAAATTCATGCCCCAAGGGAAGACCTGCAAATTGAACACGACCTGCTTGACCAACTTGTGTCACAGTAAAACTTGGTTTACGGTTAGTTTCTGTATTTTCTAGTGATAAGCGAGGAGACATTGCTACAATTTCATCTAGAAAAGCCCGCACCTGCTCAGAACGCTCATCTTGACCTAAAGACGCTTGAAATACAACATCAGATTCTAAAAGTTCCAAGTATTGCTTCAGTTGTGCTTTAATTGTTTCATCTAAAGCCATATAAGCCTCCTTAAATTTTACCAACTAAATCAAGACTTGGAGTCAGCGTTTCAATTCCTTCTTTCCACTTAGCTGGACACACTTCACCTGGATGGCTACGTACATATTGTGCAGCATGGATTTTGTCAATCAAGACAGAAGCATCACGCCCAACACCGTCTGCATTGATTTCAAGTGCTTGTACAACTCCATCCGGGTCAATGATAAAAGTACCACGTTGAGACAATCCACTTTCATCTAACACATCAAAACCAAGTGAAATGGTATGAGATGGATCTCCAATCATAATGTACTCAAGTTTTCCAATGGCATCTGAATAATCATGCCAAGCTTTATGTGTAAAATGCGTATCTGTTGAAACAGAATAAACTTCCACACCTAGTTCTTTAAGAGCTGCATACTGCTCTTGCAAATCCTCCAACTCAGTCGGACAAACAAATGAAAAATCAGCAGGATAGAAGCAAACGACGCTCCAATGACCTTTTAAATCTTCACTAGAAACTGTGATAAATTTCCCGTTTCCAGCGTGATAAGCATCTGCTGTAAACTCGACAATTTCCTTACCAATAAGTGACATAAGATTACCTCCAAAATTAGTTTTATAATAAAATAAAAATCTTATAAGCCCATTATAGCCTATAAGATTTTTAGTGTCTAATATCTTGCTTGAAAACGTTTCCTAATAATCCAAAGCATCTGCGTAACCCGCGCCATTTCCTACAAAATAACCCGTTTTACAGTTAATACTAAAGAGGTAGGTTCCGTCCGTTCTAAACAAATTGTAATAACCATTTCCGTTAATAATATTCACACGTTCAAGAATATAATTATCTCCTGTGAAATAGCCACGTTCTCGTGAGGTTGCTAAGATTTTTTCTAACACACCAGGATTGAAATTCCAAGCTGGATTATTACTGTCGTTAATTTTAGTTTGGTCGTACGGCACTCGGCTCAACTGACGCTGTAAATTCGTGCCTGACGCTGGTGCTGCTGGAGCAGTTGCTTGCGCTGGTACAGAAGCTGGTTGTTCTGCTACAGGTGCTTGAGCGGAGCTTTGTGACGGTGCAGCTGCAACCTCAGATTGAGGAGCAGAGGTTTGTTGACTCTTTCCTAAGCTAATAGCAGATTTCAACACCTTATCCAAGTCGGTATTTCCAGTTGTAACATCTGTAAATTTAGCATCAGCCTTAATCTTTGCTTTAGTATCTAAAACACCATCTGTAATAGCTGATGAAGTGAATTGTGCATTCACATTTTGAACAGCCTCAACTTGTTTGACCAAGCTATCGTATTTTGCTTTGGCAACATTGTACTCGTTGGTGTTTTTTAATTTTTCCAATACTGCTTTTAGTTTGTTTAAGTTTCCGAAACTGCTGTTTTTCAAAGCCAATTTATTGGCATCTGTAAAGAATGAATCATAAAGGCTATTGAAAGCTTTCAAATCCTTATTTTCAGAGCTAGAAGTGATAGAAGATTTACTTGTTTGGCTCGTTGAAGTTGTGGTTGTTTTCGCTTGCTTTTTGTTCAAAGACAGATAAGCTGTTCCGCCGATTAAAGCCAGTACAATAACACTTACTGCTGAATACACGACTTTTTTATTTTTATAAAATGGAACTTTCTCCGTTTCCATTTCTTCATCCAACGCTGTAAAAGTCGGATAGCTTTCCATTGACTCAGTTGAACTCACAGGAATATCATCCATTTCAGGCTGAATTGGTTCCATTATTTTTGTCTCAGCCTCTAGCTCCTCTGAAGTTTGTGTACTGTTTTCTTCCGAAGTTTCTTGTGGTTCCGCTTCGCTGGCTGCAAGTGCAGCTACTGTTTCATCAAAGGCAGACTCCTCAGACGCTACCTCTGCAGATTCTAGTGGTTTTTCCTCTTGAACCTCCTCGTGCATCTCTTGGATAAATTCTGCCAAGTCTAACTGGCTCAGTTGTTCTTGATCTTCTGCTTCAGGCATTTCTTCTGCAGATTGAGCCGAAAATTTTCCAGCTTCAATTTCTTGACGGTGCTGTTTGATGTATTTATCCAGTACATTGTCCTCTTCCGTCACTCCTGCTTCAAGTTCTTCACTTTTTCGAGCAGCCTGACCAATCGTCATTTCTTTAGCTGTTTCAAAATCAAGAATTGATTCTTTTTCTTCTTGTTCTGGCAAATGTTTTTCGTCTTTACTCACGGCAAATCCTTTCTAATCTATTTGGCGTTTGACTCTCTGACCAAAATATTGGTACAAATCAACTTTTAAAGTCCCGTTATAGAGTTTGCGTTTTTTATCGGCTTGACTGCCAAATTTTGTTTCAAATGCTTCATCACTCGTCAAGATAAATTTGCTCCACGTCTTTAGTGGCTCAAAAGTCTGTCCCATTTCTTGATAAAGCTTGGTCACAGCATCATCATCCAACAATCGCTCGCCATAAGGCGGATTGGAAACGATGACACCATTTATCTTGTCGGTGTGCAAATCTTGCAAACGCATTTGCTTGAAAACAATCTGCTCAGAAACACCTGCTTCTTCGGCATTTCGCTTGGCAATCTCCACCATACGTGCATCAATATCAGTCCCTAAAATATCAAGCTGAATGTCTTGCTTAATCTGTCCTAAAGCTCTAGCGCGAACACGCCCAACCAAATCTGAGTCAACCCAATTCCATTCTTCAAACGCAAAATGGCGATGAAGTCCCGGTGCCATATTCATGCCAATCATAGCTGCTTCAATACAGAAAGTTCCTGAACCACAGGTTGGATCAATCAAAGGCTTATCTGGATACCAATTGGACAAGAGCAAAATCGCAGCCGCCATATTTTCTTTAATCGGTGCACCACCTTTTTCAGTCCGATAACCACGTTTAAAGAGACTAGAACCTGTCGTATCGATTAAGACAGTTGCCACGTCTTTCAAAATAGAAACTTCAATCTTGAACTCTGCTCCATTTTCTATCAAGGGAACGCCTTCAGGTCGAGCATAGCGCTTTTGCAGCTTCTTGACTACTGCTTTTTTAGAAATAGCCTGCACACTTGGTTCATTGTGAAGTTTTGATTTGACACATTTTGCTTTGGCAATTGGAAATTTAGCTCCCAGCGGTAGATAATTCTCCCAATCCAGTGCAAAAACTCCCTGAAATAATTCCTCAAAGGTCTTAGCCGGAAAGCTACCAACAACAATCTTAATGCGGTCTGCCGCGCGCAACCAGAGATTCGTTTCAATAATGGTTTCAACAGTTCCGTCAAACCGCACGCGCCCATTCTCTACTAGACATTCTATGCCAAGATTTCTGATTTCACGACCAACCACAGCCTCTAAACCAGCCGCAGCAGTCGCAATCAACTTAAATTTTGTTTTCATTCGTCCTCTCAAAATAAAAGCTAGCATAATACGCTAGCTAAACCTATATGCAACTTTCTATAAGCCATGTTTTGTTCCAGAAATAACTAGGTATCATTTCCTTCGATAATCATCTGTCTACTGTTTACAGTCAGAATGCTGCGTTCGTTTCCACGCATCCCGTGCCCCGACCAAAGTTTGGGTTGCTAGCTTGAGGGGTTTACCGCGTTCCACTTCCTGTGTTTCCACAAAAACTACGTCACTGTGGCACTTTCAGGACTATTCCAGCATATCCAGAGACGTAGCTGTTTCGTCCGCCGTAACGATTTCTCGTCCCTAGGCTTATTGTTTCACCTAGCACAAACACTACGGGCATCACAGCCCGTGCTAGCATGGACTTTCCTCATGAAAAGACGACTCTTCACGCGATTATCCAAAAATTGCACATTACTGATTAAATTTCGTTATTTAAGATTTGCTTGCCGAATACTTCTTTTTCCAAACGATTTAAGCGTTTTAAAATATCAAAATTTGTCAGCGTAGCAGATGCCGCTTGATGAGGGGTTTCCATGATAGATTGCGTCAAAGGTGAAGTCGCCGCCTCATTTGACTTTTTAGCGAGTTCTGCTTTCAAACGAGCATTTTCTTCACGCAGTTCCTTTACCAAAGCAGCATATGTCTCGTAATCTTTAATGACATCATCTAAAAATTCGTCCACTTCAACCTTGCTATAACCACGGACACCAACTTTAAAATCTTGATCAAAAATATCTTTCGGTGTGTAAATAATACTAGCCATTTCTCTCTCCATTCTCGTTCATTACTTTAATTATATAAAAAATGAACCGCAAAAATCAAGGTTAAACATCTAATTTTCGGAAAAATTTTCTGCGACCTCATTCAAGTCATCAAATGTTAATTGTTTGATAAAGTATTGTTCTTGTTTTTTCATCATTTGGTAAAGATATTTTAAATTTGTTTCATTTTCTTCATCGTAAAAAATATAAGCCCCGTCTGTATTACTGAGTAGAAAGTGATTGTAATCACGAAATTGGCTGGGATTTTCATAATGAGGATAGGCGTATTTAACAAAATCCACCTGTTTAAAACGACTTAATTTTTCTTGATTGGCTTCATCCCAGTTTTCACCTTGATTCTCAAAAGTAAAAATCGTCGCAATTTGAAAATCGTAATCTTGCTGCAATTTTTTTGCAACCTCTAGTGCCCAAACTTCAAAACCTAAGTTCCCAGTGAAAATCAGCCACTCCGCACCTTCTTCCAATAAACGCGTCAAATCTCGTTGAATGGCTTTTTTAATAATCTTGATTCGAGGGTCTTTGTCATTAAAAATTCCCAAATCAAAATTCCGATAACCTACTATTAATACGCTAACCACTTAAATTATCCCTTTATTTCCTTTTTTATGTTATAATAGAGTGATGTTATTGTACCAATAAGGAGATATATGGTCAACTATCCACATAAAGTTTCCTCTCGAAATCCATTAAGACTTCCCAAAAAGAAGTCCGTTGACTTTGCGAATCGGGGAATGTCGTTTGAAAAAATGATCAATGAAACGAATGATTATTATCTTAGTCACGATTTAGCGGTCATTCACAAGAAACCAACCCCTATTCAGATTGTAAAAGTGGATTATCCCAGACGTAGTCGGGCAAAAATTGTTGAAGCCTACTTTCGACAAGCCTCTACAACAGACTATTCTGGTGTCTATCAAGGACATTATATAGATTTTGAAGCAAAAGAAACACATCAAAAGGCTTCTATGCCGATGAAAAATTTTCATGCTCATCAAATCAAGCACATGGAACAAGTCGTCAAACAAGGAGGAATTTGTTTCGTTTTATTGCACTTTTCAGCCTTAAAATCGACATATCTGCTTCCTGCTCCTTATTTAATTAACTTTTTCAAGATTGACAAAGGGAAAAAGTCCATGCCGCTTGACTACATTCAAAAGCATGGATATTCTATCTCACAGAATGGTCTTCCTAGCATTCCCTATCTTGAAATCATTCAACAAAATTTACTAGGTGGTAAAATAAATGAATAAGCAATCTTTACTGACAGCTGCAAAATATGTAGCTATCGGTCTCATTACATTATTTATGCTTGGAGTTGTAGCTGGTGGAGGAATTTTTCTCTATCAAGTTCACAAGGCACCTGCCTTGTCAGAAAAGAAACTAGTCGCCACAACTTCCAGTAAAATCTATGATAGTGAAAACAATCTTATTGCTGACTTAGGTTCTGAAAAAAGGGTCAATGCGGCAACAAGTGATATTCCAACTGACTTAGTACGAGCTATCGTTGCAATTGAAGACCACCGTTTCTTCAATCATCGCGGCGTGGATTCTGTTCGTATTTTTGGTGCTTTCTTGAATAATCTGCGCAGAGGAAATCGACAAGGAGGGTCAACGTTGACGCAACAGTTGATTAAACTAACCTACTTCTCCACTTCAAGTGCCGACCAAACACTATCACGGAAAATTCAAGAAGCCTGGTTAGCAGTTCAATTAGAGCGGAAAGCCACTAAGCAAGAAATTATTACGTATTATGTAAACAAGGTCTACATGTCAAATGGTAACTACGGTATGCAAACAGCTGCTAAAAGTTATTACGGCAAAGATTTGAAAGATTTGAGCTTAGCTCAAACTGCTTTATTGGCGGGGATGCCTCAGGCACCAAACCAATACGACCCTTATACAAAACCAGAAGCTGCTAAAAATCGTCGCAATCTTGTATTGTCAGAAATGTATAAACTCAAATACATCTCTGCTGAGCAATATGAAAAAGCAGTCAATACACCCGTCACAGATGGTCTGCAAAGCTTAAAAAATTCAGCTTCTTATCCTGCTTACATGGATAACTACTTAAAGCAAGTTATTGAGCAAGTCCAAGAAGAAACGGGTTATAACTTGCTGACGACGGGAATGGAAGTCTATACAAACGTAAACAGAGCAGCTCAAGAGCGCCTTTGGAATATTTATAATAGCAATGAATATGTTGCTTATCCAGATGATGAACTACAAGTAGCTTCTACCATTATAGATGCTACAACTGGTAAGGTAATTGCTCAACTAGGAGCCCGAAATCAAGCTTCAAATGTTTCTTTTGGTACTAACCAAGCAGTTGAAACCAATCGCGACTGGGGATCAACCATGAAACCGATCACGGATTACGCTCCAGCCATTGAAAATGGCATTTACACTTCTACGGCTGCTTATATTAGTGATGCTCCTTATAATTATCCTGGAACAACTACTCCAGTCTACAACTGGGATATGCGCTATTTTGGAAACATCACCATTCAGTATGCACTTCAAGAGTCTCGGAACGTTCCAGCTGTCAAGACGTTAGAAGCTGTCGGACTCAGCAAGTCTAAGAAATTCCTAAGCGGACTGGGCATTAATTATCCAGATATGGTATATGCAAATGCCATTTCAAGTAACACGACAAAATCCGATCGAAAATATGGTGCCAGCAGTGAAAAAATGGCTGCTGCCTATGCTGCTTTTGCAAATGGTGGAACTTATTACAAACCACAATATGTCAGCCGTGTTGTCTTTAGCGATGGAACCTCAAAAGATTTCTCTAATCAAGGTACAACCGCAATGAAAGAAACAACAGCTTACATGATGACAAATATGCTGAAAACAGTTCTTACATCTGGTACTGGGACCAATGCAGCTATATCTGGTGTCTATCAAGCTGGTAAAACGGGAACTTCCAACTATTCCGATGATGAATTAGCGAAACTAACGAAGCCTTATGGTGGCTCTAGTGTTGTGACTCCTGATGAACTCTTTGTTGGTTATACGCAGAAATATTCAATGGCGGTATGGACAGGTTACACTAATCGTCTTACTCCTGTTCTGGATGACGGTGTGAAAATTGCAACAGATGTTTACCGTGCGATGATGTCTTACTTGTCTGAAAGTGGGACAGAAGACTGGGAAATGCCTAGCGGCCTTTATCGTAGCGGAAATTATGTCTTTTTAGCCAATGCAACTAATAGATATCAACAAAATTATTATAATTCTACTTCAAGTTCTAGCTTAGAAGAATCGTCTACATCTTCAAATAGTCAAGAAAGCTCTACTCAAGAGTCATCAAGTAGTTCTTCATCAAGCAGTTCTTCATCAAGTACGGAACCCAGTGCTTCCACATCTACAAATTCTCCTAATAACAGTAGAAATTCGGAAACTCCTCCCGCACGAAATCGATAATGAAGAAGTTTCTGAAAGCCAAGCCGTTTAAAAGTTAACACCTTCAAATCAGAGTTTTGTAAAAATTAAAAAACACGAACAATCTTATAGCCAGTTATTTACTGGTCTTGATTGCTCGTGTTTTTAATATTTCATTCTCTTGCAGAGTCTTTTGAAGCAAGATTAAAAGTTTTATCCCGCTTCTTTTTAATTCTTATTATTTGCTAGCCAAAGCTCCCATTGGATCCCACGGAGCAAGTACTTTTGGTTCTGCTTCATAAGCAGCTAATTCTTCAGCCGTTAAAAATTCTTTGCGGACAACGATTTGATAAGTGTATTCGTCCATCCAGTCATCACTGGCAACAAAATAACCTTTGTCTCCAACTTTATCTCCCCAAGAATTTTCCACTTTCCATTTTGTTGATTTTCCATTTTCATCCAAATCAACACCCGTCAAGACCATAGCATGGGTCATGAGACTTTCGCTGTAATCCAAACGTCCCGCTTTATCTTGTGTCAATTCAATATCCATGCTTGATGTGAAATCGTACATATCGTTAACCATAACGCCTGCTTTGCGGTTGCTAGATTGACCGACATCAGAACCAAACCAAACCGTTTCTCCAGCCTGCATTTGAGCAATAGCCAGCTCTTTCAAACGCTCCATATTAACATTCAAATAACGGACATCGCGCGCTCCTACGACATTTCCTAACATCTCAACAGTGTAAGATTTACCGTATGGTTTGTCAGCTGTAGGAGCATTGATGATTGAAACGTAATCATCTAATTGAAGATCCACGTATTTTTTGTAAAATGCTTGTGGTGTTAAGCCATTTTCACTGTGGAAATTGTTGTCTTTATCACGATAAGAAAAATCAAAAGTACGAGGTGGGAGTCCAAGTGACATTGCTAAGAAATTAAAGATTTCTTGTAAAAGCTCTTCTTTCTTAGCTTGGACAGCTGCTGTGTTTGCTCCACTAGTAACCAAGTCACGCAAGATTTGTGCATCTTGACGGAGTAATTTATTGAGATATTGGTTGAGCTCACGGCTATTGCTAGATGAAATGGATTCTGGGTAAACTGATTTTGGAACAACTCCATATTTTTCAAAAAGTGCCACAACCATATCCCATTGTCCGCCGTCTTGTTGAGGCGTATCTAAGAGGAATTTCACTTTGCGGCTGGTTAAGTCTTGGTCAGCTGTTGCTAAGACTTGCTCTAAGAACCAGTTGGATTTTTCATATTTATCCCAAAAGAATGTATATGCTTGCGACAATTCAAATTCTTCCAATTGAAAGCCTGCAATCATTTTATGACGGAAAGTATTGAGTGCTGCAAACATCCAGCAACGTCCAGATGCTTTTTGATTGCTGACTTTATCTTTGGTTAAGTCAATAGAAAACACAGGATTGTTTTCAATCGCACTACTGCGCTTTTCAAGCGATGTTAATAAACCATTGTGGCTAACTGCATTTTCAATTGCAGCATACTTAGCAGTTGCTTCATAATTTGCATATAATTTATCTGTAAATTGTTGATCTATAGAATTCATAGATGCCTCCTTCTAATTCTAAACACTATTATAGCTTATTTTCAAAATTCTTCAAACAAAAAGTTAGGCGCACCTAACTTTTTGTTATACAACTAATTTTAGTAGTCTTCGTATTCTAAAAAACGTGAGTCAGAACAATTCTCCTGCTTATTTCCAAAAATCATCGAAGATTGTAATCGGCAAATGGCGTTTATGCTCCCCTTTATGCCACCAAGATTCAATCCTTGCTTTCGTTTGGTCAGAAATGGTCTTACCTTCCAAATAGTCATCAATTTCGTTATAAGTGACACCGAGAGCGACTTCATCTGCAATGCCTGGCTTTTCTTCTTCCAGATCCGCAGTCGGTACTTTCTCATAGAGGGCAGGATCAGCGCCCAAGGCAGCCAACAGTTGCTTACCTTGCCGTTTATTGAGACGATAAAGGGGCAGAATGTCTGCACCACCATCACCAAATTTCGTAAAGAATCCTGTGACGTTTTCTGCGGCATGATCCGTTCCAACCACTGCTCCTTTATAAGAGCCTGCTAAAGCGTATTGCGCAATCATGCGACTACGAGCTTTAATATTGCCTTTATTGAAGTCTGAGACAGTTGCTCCTGTAGCCTCAACCACTTTTGTCATAGCGTCTGCACTTTCTTTGATGTTAACCACAAGACTGACATCCGGCTGGATAAAAGCAAGAGCTCGCTGTGCATCGTCTTCGTCAGCCTGCACTCCATACGGCAAGCGCACTGCGATAAATTGATAGCTAGCATCGCCAGTCTCAGCTCGCATTTCCTCTATTGCTAATTGCGCCAAACGTCCTGCTAAAGTGGAATCTTGTCCGCCCGAAATTCCCAAAACATAGGTTTTCAAAAAGGAATGTTTTTTTAAATAATCCTTTAAAAAATCAATGGATTTACGGATTTCTTCTTGTGGATCAATGACAGGTTTCACACCTAATTGCTGGACAATCGTTTCCTGTAAGGTCATTTTGTTTCTCCCATTTGGCTTGCTTTTTTGCGCATTTGATCAATCAAATCCACCTTATCTTGCCATACATCACGTGCCAAATCCACAGGATAATCTTGTGGATTGAGAACCCGTTTGTATTCATCCCACAACTTATCAAACTCTTTGCGAGCATATGCTTGGATTTCTGTTAAGGTTGGCAATCGGTATACGAGTTGCCCTTGTTTAAAAACATCTACCAAAAGAGGCACTGCATCAAAATTTGTCACTGTTTTATTGATGTAGGTGTAAGTTGGGTGGAACATTTCTAACTCGGCAATAGCATTCACATCTACGCCATCATAAGTGATATAGTCTCCTTCTGACTTGCCTTTTGCACGGCTAGTAATCCGCCAAACTTGTTTTTTACCCGGTGTTGATACTTTTTCCACATTATTAGAGAGCTTAATTGTATTACGCAAATTGCCATGTTCATCTTCAATAGCCACAATCTTATAAACGGCTCCCAGTGCTGGTTGGTCATAAGCCGTGATGAGCTTAGTTCCAACGCCCCACACATCAATCTTTGCCTTTTGCATTTTTAAGTTGAGGATTGTATTTTCATCCAAGTCGTTAGAAGCGTAGATTTTGGCATTTGGAAAACCAGCTTCATCCAGTTGCTGCCGGACTTTTTTAGAAATATAAGCCAAGTCACCTGAATCAATCCGCACTCCAAGGAAATTGATTTTATCCCCCATTTCACGCGCTACTTGAATCGCTGCAGGAACACCGAGGCGGAATGTATCATAGGTATCCACCAAGAAAACACAGTCACGGTGCGTTTCAGCATACGCCTTAAAAGCTTCATAGTCATTTCCATAGACTTGGACGAGAGCATGAGCATGCGTTCCTAAGACTGGAATATCAAAGAGCTTTCCAGCACGAACATTACTGGTTCCATTTGCTCCACCAATCACTGCCGCACGAGTTCCCCAGATAGCCGCATCCATTTCCTGTGCTCGGCGTGTACCAAATTCCATTAAAGGCTCATCTTCGATGACTGAGCGAATCCGAGCTGCTTTTGTCGCTACCAAGGTTTGATAGTTGACAATGTTTAATAAGGCAGTTTCCACTAATTGACATTGAGCAAGAGGACCTTCTACTTGAACAATGGGTTCATTGGCAAAGACCAAATCTCCCTCTTGTGCAGACCGCACTGTTAATTCCAATTTCAAATTTGCCAAATAGTCTAAAAATTCTTCATCATAGCCAAGAGAACGAAGATAGGCAATATCACTATCTGAAAATGTCAAATGATTTAAATAATGAACCATCCGCTCCAAGCCAGCAAAAACAGCATAGCCACTATGAAAGGGCTCTTTCCGAAAATAAACTTCAAAAACAGCTCGTTTATTATGAATATTTCTTCTAAAATAAACTTGCATCATGTTGATTTGATACAAATCCGTATGCAAGGTTAAACTATCATCTGGATACATAACGACTCCTTGTAAGATGTATTTTTACTTATTATACCACAAATCAAAAGAGCAAGAGGAAATCTTGTTCAACTTTAGGTGTTTAAATAACTATTCTCAAGTTTTCTATTGTATTGCGCTGTTTAAATTTTCAGTTTTAAAACATCTTAAAAACCAAGGTGCATTTGGAACAACTTTAAAAAAGTCGCAAATTTATCCTTGGTTTTATTATATTATTATTTATCTTTAAATTTCAATTGGCTATAGATACCAAATATAAGTATCCAAATAGCTGAACCGATCGCTCCTACAACGGTTGATTTTTGTAAAAAGAGGGTTATAAATACAAAGGCAAAGAAGAGCAAAGTAAGAGGATTGAGAAACTTATAGGCTGGCATTAGATAGCCATCTGCCATAAATTCTTTTGATTTTCTGTATTTCAGGTGAGCAATCATAGTGAGTGCATAGATAGCAATATAAACTCCTGATGAAGAAGCAGTAATCAAAGCAAAGGAGTCTGATACTCCTGGTAACACCTGAATAAAAGCAGCTAATGCAATCACTACCGCTGAGGTCAAAATAGCGTTTTGCGGAACATTTTGTCTAGATAATTTCCCAGCACCGATCCCATTCAAAAAGCGATTAGGTGAATCATGTGCAATTTGATACAAATGACGCCCAGTCGAATACAGAGTAGAATTCAAAGCTGAAGCAGCTGAAGTCAATACGACAAAGTTAATCAAAGCTGCAGCCCATTTGAGACCTGCCAACTTGAAAACAATCACAAAGGGGGAATCTGTGGTTGCTAAATCCCGCCAAGGGATAATCGCCATAATTGCAAGCAAAGAGCCACCGTAGAAAAGAACGATCCGCAAGGGGATTTCTTTAATAGCCTTTGGCAATACCTGCCGAGGATTGGCTGTTTCAGACGTTGTGATTCCAATAAATTCAATAGCTTGATAAGCAAAGAAGACCATTTGAAAGCCCATGACAAAACTCATAAAACCATTAGGAAATAATTGGAAATTTTGACTGATATTGCTGATGCTGGCTACACCATTGGGCGTTTTAAAGCCTGTCAACACCATAAAAATCGCTGTCACAATCAAAGCAATAATCGCTACAATCTTAACCATAGCAAACCAAAATTCAACTTCACCAAAGACTCGGACTGCAATCAGATTGACCATACTCAAAACGGCAAGGAAGACGATTTGAATCAGCCATGCCGGCCAAGTCGGAAACCAAAATTGGACATACTGTGCAACTGCCGTGATTTCTGCCATACCAATAAAAATGAGGGAAATCCAATAGGACCAACCGGAAAAATAGCCCCAGCCATTCCCAAGATACTTGGTAATGAAGTTGATAAATGTGTGCTGGTCTGGATCATAATACAACATCTCTCCAATCGCCCGCATCATCAAATACATAAAGACGCCGGTCAACATGTAAATGAGGATAATAGATGGCCCTGTCAAACTAATCGAACGTCCTGCTCCCAAAAAGAGCCCCGTTCCAATTGTCCCAGCAATAGCAATGATTTGGACATGACGATTTTTTAAGCCACGTTCCATTTTATTCTTATTATTTTCAGAATTCTTTTCACTCATACGAAGCCTCCTTTTCACATGAACTTTTCCATTGTACCACAATTCTGACAATTTCACTAGTCATTTATGAGGGCACGAGAATTGAACAAATCAAAAGAACCTTTTCCTTTCCCAATCCTCCAATGCATCACTGTGTTTTTATTAAACAAAAAGAAGCTGGGACGAAAGTCTCCAGCTCCAATGTATATAGTGCAATAAACCAGCGACGCAATAGCTGATTGCTCAAAGCACGTCTTTGAGGTGGCAAATAGGACTTGCGAAGCAAGTTCGAAAGAATGACTTTGTCAAACACTTCGTTTTTTATCCACCACCTCAGCAGTCTGAGAGACTGAGACTATGAACTAAAAATTTTCAAGATGATTTTGGTCTTTCGCTCTAAAAATTCTCTGTGATATACTTGTAGACTTCTTGCCCTGCGACTGCCCCGTCACCAACAGCTGTCGTTACTTGGCGAAGGTCTTTTTCGCGAACATCTCCAATAGCATAGATGCCAGAAATAGCCGTTTCCATATGATTATCGGTTACAATCCAGCCTGCTTCATTGGTAATGCCCAAATATTTGGCAAACTCACTAACTGGGTCTAAACCAACATAAATAAAGACACCGCCAAATTTACGCTCCGACACTTCACCTGTTTTGACATTCTCTACCACAATGCTGCTAACGCGGTTGTCACCTTTGATTTCTTTTACCACTGAGTCCCAGATAAAATGAATCTTTTCATTGGCAAATGCACGTTCTTGCAGTAACTTTTGGGCTCGCAATTCATCACGCCGATGAACAATGGTCACCGTTTTTGCAAAACGAGTCAAAAAAATCGCTTCTTCTACCGCAGAGTCGCCTCCACCCACGACAAGTAGGTCTTCATCTCGGAAAAAGGCGCCGTCACAGACTGCACAATAAGAAACCCCGCGGCTGTTTAATTCTTCTTCACCAGGTACTCCTAGATGACGGTGAAAGGCACCAGTCGCAATAATAAGTGTCTTCGTTTCAAAAACCTCATCTTCTGTAAAGACTTTTTTTATTGCTCCTTGATCTTCGATTTTTTCAACAGAGCCAAACAAATGCTCCACTCCCAAATTTTCGAGCGGTTCAAACATTTTTTCGGCTAGCTCTGGACCACTGATATTAGCATAACCGGGATAATTTTCAATATCTGAGGTATTGTTCATTTGACCACCGGGGATGCCTCCTTCTAAAAGAGCAACTTTAAGATTACTTCTAGCAGCATAAAGCGCAGCTGTCATGCCTGCTGGTCCAGCTCCAATAATAATTGTGTCGTACATAAAATTTACTTCCTTTATTGTAATCACTGTTATTCTAACGTTATTAAGCTCTTTTTTCAAACATTATGCTCTGAGGATAAGCAGAATCCCCATCATTGCAAAGGATAAAATCGGAATCGTCATCACTGCAATCAATAGCATATCATACAGATGAGCTTGTCGTTCTTTGATTGTTTTATCAACACGTCGAACAGCACGAAGCCCAATCCATAATCCGAGAAAACTCCCCACCAATAGCGCCGTAATCAGTAAACTCTCTAGATAGAGTAAAAAAACTTGAGACAGCATAGCCACTCCCCTATTTCATAACTTTATGATTGAAGGCATTCAAAACGGATGCCGCAAACTTGAAAATAAACCCAGCTAGCAAGGCCAACTGGGCTTCTTTTTCTATTATATCAAATATATGTCCGTTTGTAACTGGCAAAAAATTCTTTTGTGCGTTCTTCTTTAGGGTGGTTCATTATTTCATCAGGAGTGCCTGTTTCGATAATGTGTCCCTTATCCAAAAACAGCACTTTATCTGCCACTTGCGAAACAAAAGACATGTCATGACTGACTAAAATCATGGTCTGACCAGCCTTGGCTGCATCTGCAATGGATTTTTCAACTTCCCCTACCAATTCAGGATCAAGTGCTGATGTTGGCTCGTCTAAAAGCAGAACATCTGGCTTCATCGCAAGCGCACGCGCCAAAGCAACACGCTGTTTTTGTCCACCTGACAAATGACGCGGATAGTGATTTTCACGGTCTGACAGACCAACTTTTGCCAATTCTTCTTTGGCAAGACTCGTTGCTTCTTGGTCTGAGAATTTTTTTACAATCAATAAACCTTCTTTGACATTGTCCAAAGCCGTTCGGCGCTCAAAAAGATTAAACTGCTGAAACACCATAGCTAACTTTCGTCGCAAGGTTAGGATTTCTTCCTTGCTAATCTTAGAAAAATCGACAGTAAAATCATCAATGGCAATCGTGCCGCTGTCTGGCTGTTCCAGATAATTCAAGCTGCGTAAGAAAGTAGATTTTCCCGCACCAGATGAGCCAATTAAAGCAACTACTTCTCCTTTTTGAATCTCTAAACTAAGATTGTTTAAAACCATTTGTCCAGAAAAGGATTTGCTGAGATTTGAAATACGAATCATTATCGAACATCTCCTTTCGCCTGTATTTGTGGATTGAGATTATCAAGCGCTTCAATCGCCATTCTCTTTTCGATAAACCGCCCAAGTGCTTCAATCACAATATTCACGCCCCAATAGACAAGAGCAACTGAGATAAAGCGCTCAAAGTAACGGTAATCTGCACCACCCAAAATCTGCGCTTGAGCAAAAATCTCAACAACTCCTGCACTAAAAGCCAGAGAAGTTCCCTTTGTCAAGCCAATCAAAGAGTTAATCAAGGTCGGTGTGGCAACCACAGCTGCATTGGGGATAATAACACGGCGGTAAACCTGTCCGTTTGTCATCCCCAAACTACGAGCTGCTTCAATTTCTCCAGCATCAACAGACAAAATCGCCGCTCGAATGGTTTCACTAGCGTAAGCCGCTTCATTAAAAGCAAAAGCTACAATGGCAAATAGATAGGCTGGAATAGCATTGATATTCAGGCCCGTTCCAAATCGCAAGTTGATGGCCTTCAGGAGCAAAGGAATCCCATAATAAGTCAGCATGAGCTGAACAAGCACTGGTGTCCCTCGCAAAAAACTAACGAAAAAAGCCTGCAAAGGATACAAAACTTTCACACGGTTGATTTTGACAATAGCAAAAATGAGAGCCAAAATCAAGCCAAAAAAAGCTCCTCCCAAAGTCAATAGCAAAGTTGTCGGTAATTTTTCAATAATTCTGGGTAGTCCGTCAAACACAGATCGCCAGCTAAAAAGCTGTCCGTCTGGAATCTTCTGAACCAATTCTTGATACCAATTAGAGGCTAAAATCACTGTTGTAACAATCATAGTAACTTCCCTTTCTCGATAATGTCTAATTCTATCACAATTTTTTTATTTTACCAATTATTTGCTACGATAAAAATAGACTAGCAAGACTAGTCTATCACATTCGTTCTCTAAAGAATAATTGTTTTTATTTATGGGAGTGATAAAGAAATTTTAAGACTAAAACTGTTGACGTTTGGCTTTTCTTTCTGCACGACCGCGTGCTCGATTTTCAGCTCGCTTCGTTTTTCGACGTTTTTCATTGACAGCCCACTGGATTTTCTTCTTATAGCCCGGTTTGATTTTCTTCTTTTTCTTTTTAACCAGACCAATCATTTCCGTGTCCAATTTTTCCTGCGTTTTTTCACGATTGGCACGACGATCGCGGTCATAGGTATCTTGAAATTCTCCGTTTTTAATCATCTTGGGAATGAAGTGAATGCCCAATTTTTCCAGCTCACGAATATCTGAATCATCGCTCGGTTGATAAAGTGTAATGGCTGTTCCCGGTAGACCATTTCTGCCAGTTCGTCCCACTCGGTGAACGAAGAAGGACAAATCTTGCGGAATCGCATCATTGATGACATGACTAACGCCTTCAATATCAATTCCCCGCGCAGCTAAATCTGTCGCAACAATGTATTCAAAATCTAGGTTCTTCACCTGATTCATAATCCGTTTTCGCTCCCGCGGTGCAATATCCCCATGAATCTTTGCCACTTTGAGACCTTGCGCTGTCAGATAGCTATGCAATTCATCCGCTCGTGTCTTAGTATTGACAAAAATCATCGCTAGATAAGGCTGTAGGAGCTGTGTGATTTTATAAATTTGCGCATTCTTATCACGTCCTTTTGTTGAAATCAGCCAATTTTCAATAGTATCTGAAATAACCGTTTTGGTTTTGATTTGCTCAATGACCGGGTTGGATAGATATTTTTTTAAAAATGGCTGCAATTTTTGCGGAATGGTCGCAGAAAAGACTAGAAATTGCAAATCCTTCGGCAAACTGGATGCAATCTTATCCACCGTCATTAAAAATCCCATATCAAGTGTCATATCAGCTTCGTCAACGACAAAAGTATGCGCCTTATGAATGACTAAGTCACCAGATTCAACCAAATCATAAATACGTCCCGGCGTACCAATGACAATGTGCGGCTGACTGGAACTCAATTTCCCAATCTGACGATTTTTATCAGTTCCACCAACGTAATGAGCCACTCGGATTTCTTTATCAGAAAAAGCAGCAATTTGACGCGCAGCCTGATAAATCTGCCTAGCCAGCTCACGACTAGGGGCGGTAATGACAACCTGAACACTATCTGCATCTTCATTCAGCTTTTGAAAAATCGGCAGTAAGAAAGTGTGGGTTTTCCCTGAACCTGTTTTGGACTCTCCCACCAAGTCACGACCAGCAAGCACAACCGGAATGAGTTTTTCCTGGACTTCTGTTGCCTCAACAAAGTTCAAATCCTTGAGTGCCTCTTGGATATAATCTTTAAACTTAAATTCTGTAAATTTCATGTTTTCCTCTATTCGTCTCTTATTCTATCTATTATACCAGAACTTGCTTTAAAAATAAAAATGAATCATGTTTTTCTCTTCTTATTTCCTCCCTTTTCTATGAAGCTCTCCTTATTTTATGATACAATAATAATAAGTTTACAAAAAAGGGATGACCATGAAAAAATTTATTATTACTCTTGTAACGACTCTCTTGATCTTCCTAGCTCCTACAGTTTTAGCGGACAACTTTGAAGTAGGTGCTAAGCATGCTATCGCAGTTGACGTTGCAACCGGAAAAATTTTGTATGAAAAAGATGCTAATCAGCCAGTTGAAATTGCTTCTATTACTAAACTACTAACAGCCTATTTAGTCTATGAAGCGATTCATCAAGGAAAATTCACTTTACAAACTTCAGTAGATATTTCTGACTATCCTTATCAACTAACCGTTAATCCAGATGCCAGTAACGTTCCGTTGGAAGCTAGAAAATATACTGTCGAAGAACTGTTAGAAACTTCTTTAATAGCAAGTGCCAATAGCTCAGCGATTGCCTTAGCTGAAAAAGTCGCTGGCAGTGAGAAAAAATTTGTTGACTTGATGAAAGCTAAATTGCAGCAATGGGGAATCAAAGATGCTACTATCGTTAATGCTTCTGGACTGAATAATTCTGTTTTAGGAGAAGAACATATTTATCCTGGTTCGGGAAAAGAAGACGAAAATAAAATGAGCGCCCACGATGTTGCAATTATTGCTCGGCGTTTAATCCTTGATTACCCAGAAGTTCTAGAAATCACCCAAAAAGCTACGTCTAACTTTGCAGGCATGACGCTTACATCGTCCAACCACATGCTCAAAAACATGCCCGCCTTTCGAGCGGGAGTAGATGGCCTCAAGACTGGAACTTCTGATAAAGGAGGCTCTTCCTTTGTCGGAACAATCCAGCAAAGAGGGATGCGTTTGATTACGGTTCTCCTCAATGTTAATCATGCAGATGAGGATGAGAATGCCCGCTTTACGGCTACCTCTAGATTTATGACCTATATTTATCAACAATTCACAGTCCAAACTCTTATGAAAAAAGGCGAAGCCTACAATAAAAGCTCTGCTCGCGTCATTAACGGGCAAAAAGATGAAGTCACTGCTGTTGCTAGTGAAAAACTCACCATTGTGCGGAGATACAATCATAAAAAACCGACTGTCCATTTTTCAACTGATAAAAACGGTTACCCCACTCCTTTAAAAAAGGGTGTCGTTGTTGGGAAATTGACCTATACTGATAATGATTTGATTGGAAAAGGCTATCTTGACAAGAAACCACCAACTATTTCCATGCTTTCAGCAGATAAAATTGGTCGTCCTTTCTTCCTCAAATCATGGTGGAATGAATTCGTCCAATATGTCAATGAAAAATTATAAACGAGCGAAATAAAAATCAGTATTCGTAGATGCTTGATTTCATCGTTCATCTCCGCATAGCTCGAAAGACTTGAGGAACTTTTTATAGTTGGAAAGCAAATGTAACTTGATGGCAAAATGGGCTGTAAAAGTTGATATAGCAACATATTATAGCTCATTCAATAGTAATTGGGAATGTGACAAAACTCAAAATCAAAAATTTTTAGTTTGTAGTCTCATTCCCACAAGGTTGCTCAACAGCCTGAGAGACTGTCGAGGTGGCAGATAAAGAAAACAAAGTTTTCGTCAAAAGTACTCTTCCAAGCTTGAAAAGCGAATCGCCTTGAGACTTGCTTTTCAAGCTCTATCCGTAACCTCAACGCAGTACTTTGAGCAATTAGCTACTGCGTCTGTAATGCTAACGATATAAACAAAGAAAGCTGAGCACTTTTGTCTCAGCTTATTTATTTTAGCTTCATTTACTCAACTTTTCAGAATTTCCAGCTTCCTCAATCGCCTTTTTAAGAGCGTTCCAACCTAAGGTTGAGCATTTGATGCGTTGAGGGAACTTAGCAACACCAGCTAAAAAAGCTGCGTCTCCTAGCTCCTGTTGCTGCTTATCTTCCTTACCTTGAACCATTTGGGAGAAAATTTCTGCCAAAGCTAGCGCTTCATCCTTCGTCTTCCCTAGGACTACATCCGTCATCATACTGGCTGAAGCTGTAGAAATACTGCAGCCAGAATTCACAAAGGCAATATCTTCAATCACGCCCTGCTCATCAAATTGAACCGACAAGCTGATGACATCACCGCACGTAGGATTGTTGAGACTAACTTGTTCTACGCCCTCCAATCGACCCTGATGATGAGGGTGAGCTGAATGGTCCGTCACAACTGCTTTATAAAGGCTATTTAGTTTAGAAAGTGCCATTGAAAAACTCCTTTGTTTTCTGCAAAGCTTCAACGAGCTTATCACAATCGGCTTTGGTATTATACAGATAAAAGCTAGCCCGTACAGTTGCTGCTACTCCTAGGTAACTCAACAAAGGTTGAGCACAGTGATGTCCAGCCCGTACAGCCACGCCTTCATAGTCCAGAGCTGTTGCTACATCATGAGGGTGAAGCCCAGCTAGATTAAAAGAAATAACACCCGACCGCTGAGCCAAGTCCTCCGAACCATAAATGGTAAGCCCCTCAACAGCTTGTAATTTTGGAAATGCGTAAGCTATCAATTCTTGCTCATATTGATAAACAGTTTCCATTCCGATCTTATCCAGATAATCAATAGCGGCAGCTAAACCAATAGCACCAGCTATATTGGGTGTGCCTGCTTCAAACTTCCAAGGCAACTCTTTCCATGTCGCTTCTTGTTCATAGACAAAATCAATCATTTCCCCACCAAATTCGACAGGCGACATTCGCTCAAGTAGCTCTTCTTTGCCATAGAGAACACCGATACCAGTCGGACCTAGCATCTTGTGACCTGAAAATGCAAAGAAATCAACGTCCAAGTCTTGTACATCAATCTTCATGTGAGGGACTGATTGAGCTCCGTCCACCACTAAAAGAGCATTTGCCTGATGCACTAAGTCTGCTATTTCTTTTATGGGATTCACCACACCTAGTACATTAGAAACATGCGCCAAAGCAACAAATCGCGTCTTTTCAGTCAATTTCGACCGAAAGTCAGCGAGGTCTAACATACCGTCTTTCAGATAAGCATAAATCAATCTAGCACCTGTCTTCTTACAGGCTTCCTGCCAAGGAATGATATTGGAATGATGTTCCATAACGGAAATCAGCACTTCGTCACCTGGCTGCAAGACATTTTCAGCATAGCGCGCCACCCAATTGAGACTAGTCGTCGCTCCTCTCGTAAAGAGAACTTCTTTCGTCGAAGCGGCATGGATAACGGAGCGCACTCGTTCCCGCGCAGCTTCATAAGCTGCCGTTGCCCGTTCTGCTAGTGTGTGAACACCACGATGAACATTGGCATTGTCTTTTTCGTAATAAGCTGCAATCGCCTCTAATATCTGCGTAGGCTTTTGGGTTGTAGCCGCATTGTCCAAATAAACTAAAGGCTCATCATTGACGATTTGATCCAAAATTGGAAAATCCCTCCGAAGGATTTCTACATCAAGTTTAGACATTTCTTTTCCTATCTTTTATTTCTTAGCCAAAATTTCATCAATATTTTCAATCATCTCAGCACGGACTTCTTTAACTGGAATTTCAACAATAACAGATCCTAAGAATCCACGCACGACCAATCGTTCTGCAGTTGCCTTATCCAGTCCCCGACTCATGAGATAGTACATATCTTCTGGATCTACCTGACCGATAGAAGCCGCATGCCCTGCTGTGACATCATTTTCATCAATCAAAAGAATAGGATTGGCATCTGAACGTGCTTGATCAGATAGCATCAGTACTCGACTTTCCTGTTGAGCATCTGCTCCCTTAGCTCCCTTAATAATGTGTCCAATACCATTGAAGGTCAAAGTCCCCTTTTCCAAAATAACTCCATGTTGGAGGATATTGCCGATTGAATTGCAACCGTAGTTGGTGACGCGACTGTCAATCCCTTGTATCTGTCTACCACGAGAGAGAGCCACCACTTTCATATCCGCATGACTGCCACGACCAAACAAATCACTGTCAAAATCAGCAATCACATTGCCTTCATTCATGACCCCGATTGCCCAGTCAATCATTGAATCATCGTCCAACTTGCCCCGACGACTGATATAAGCTGTCACATTTTCCCCCAGACGGTCAATAGCTGAGAACTTAATCTGTGCACCAGCCTGTGCAATCACTTCCACCGTGATATTAGCAGTCACGGGAACAGTCCCAGAGCCATAAGTCTCCAGACGCTCCAAATAGGTAAACTTGGCATGCTTCCCTGCAATAATCAGAATGTGCTTATTAAATGGCACGTCGCTCTCACTGTCTTGGTAAAAAATGCCTTCAATGGGCTGATTGATTTCAACATTATCCGGAATATAGAGCACCGCTCCACCATTGAAATAAGCTGTATGATAAGCAGCAAGCTTATCTTCGTCATATTTGACAGCAGACATAAAATGTTTCTCAATAATTTCTGGAATTTCTTCAAGAGCAGAATAAAAGTCTGTGAAGACGACGCCCTGCTCCGCCAAGTCAGCCGGCAATTGCTCTAAAGTAGTTTGTGTTCCAACCTGAACCAATGTCAAATGGTCATTCAGTGCTGTAAAATCAGGCACATTTACAAGATCCTCACTTTCTGACAGCGTGCCGTCTCCCAAGTTCCAACGATGAAATTTCACACGCTCAATAACAGGCAGTTCCAACTTATCTATTTTATCAAAGGCAGCTTGACGGAGATTTGCCAACCACTCAGGCTCCGCATGCATTTGTGAAAAATGTTTAATGGTTTCTTTTGTCATTTTATTCTCCTATCTTTTCTAAGCAAAAAGAAAGGTTGACTAGACTTCTTCTTGGTAATCAAAACCAAGTTCTTCAGCCAATTTGGCATAACCTTCCTGCTCCAAACGAACAGCTAATTCCGGACCACCAGAAGCAACTACACGCCCATCCATCATGATATGGACCACATCAGGCGTAATATAATTCAACAGACGTTGATAGTGCGTAATAATCATAGCACCAAAATGTTCACCACGCATAGCATTGACGCCCTTAGACACCACTTTCAGTGCATCAATATCTAGTCCAGAGTCGATTTCGTCCAGTAACGCAAAGGTTGGTTCCAACATCAACAACTGCAAGATTTCATTACGTTTCTTTTCACCGCCAGAAAAACCTTCGTTTAGATAACGCTCTGCCATTTCTTCTTTCATATTCAGCAATTCCATCTTTTCGTCCAATTTCATGATAAAATCACGGACAGAGATTTTTTCATCATCTTCTTTACCTGCATTCATGGCTGCACGCAAAAATTCTGCATTGGTAATACCTGGAATTTCACTTGGATACTGCATAGCAAGAAAAAGCCCCATGCGAGCTCGTTCGTCCACATCCAGTTCTAAAATATTGACACCGTCAAAGAGAACTTCTCCTTTGGTTACCTCGTAATTTGGATTCCCCATAATCGCTGCTGATAAGGTGGATTTCCCTGTCCCATTTGGACCCATAATGGCGGCAATTTCTCCTGTTTTAAGAGTCAGATTGACTCCCTTTAAGATTTTCTTTCCTTCAATTTCTACATGGAGGTCTTTGATTTCTAACACAGACATGGCAAACTTTCCTTTCTTTGTAACCATTCATTTACCTTATAAGTATAGCAAAAAAAAGCCAAAAAGGCTTTTATTTTGTTTAAGTGCGAGTCTACTTCTTTTTTCTATTTCTAAACTTTGTTCGGATTTCTTCCCGATAAGCAGAATTTCCGATAAAACGAAGGATATTGAGTAGCGGTGTTCGATTTGGCCCCAGAACACCAATTAGTTCTACCAAAAGTTCCACTCCAAAAAGTAGTCCAATAATTAACAGTGTCCCACCGATACGGCTCGAAACATTTAGCAAAAGAGAAATCATGGCAAAAATCATAGAAATGCCATAAATAACCAAGACTGTCCCACGATGTGTTAAGCCCAAGGATAACAGCCGATGATGAAGATGCCGCTTGTCTGGTGTGTAAAACTTTTGCCCAGATAAAGTTCGACGGACAATTGCTAAAAAGGTATCTGTAATCGGCACCCCCAGAATAATCATCGGAGTAATCACAGCAACAGCTGTCGCATTTTTCAAGCCTTGCAATGACAAAACCGCAATCATAAAACCGATAAACAGCGCTCCTGTATCTCCTAGATAAATAATAGCTGGATGATAATTATAAGGGAAAAATCCTGCAATAGACATGACCAAGACGAAAATAGTTAAGGTTAGAAAAACATTGTGATCTGGCAAGAAAAAGTAGGAAACAATCCCCATTGTCACCAGCGAAATAATGGATACACCACTCACTAATCCGTCCAACCCGTCAATCAAATTAACAGCATTGGTAATCGAAATAATCCAGATAACGGTTAAGATGAAAGACAACCAAGGAGCAAAGTGCAGCAGCGGCCCACCAAAAGGAATTTTAAAATGATTCAAACGGAAATCCGTCAATAGCCAAATCAAACTGGCAGCTAACACAATTCCTGACATCTTGGCTAAGGGCTTCAACTCTTTTACATCGTCAATCAATCCTGTCAGAGCAATGATTCCGCCTCCTAAGACAACAGGCCAAATATAATCAAAATAACTTTTTCCATGAAAGGTCGCCTGTACAATCATCGGCATAAAAACAAGCGTAGCAACCGAAAAAGCAATGACAATGGCTAAACCGCCACTGCTTGGCATCGGTTTTTTATTGATTCTCCGAGCATTTGGATAATCAACTGCGCCTATCTTAAATGCTAATAGACGCACCAAAGGTGTGAGAATCACACCAATGAAAAAGGTTCCAAGCAACACCAAAATGAATTTTAAAGGGAAGGGAATCATAAGCATTTAACCTTTTTAAGACTGGCAACTGCCTCGTTGACAAGCAATAAATAACCATGCTCTTGTAAAACAGCTCTTGTCACATCTGTGTCTTCTGCATGTTCACGCATCAAAGCCAGAAGCCAAGCTGGATAACGCTTAGGATGTCCTTCAATATCAACCAAGATTGTTAAATAATAGTAACCATCCATTTTGTACAACTCCGAAGTGTTAACAGCATAGTCTACTGTTTTAGAAAAGACAATCGCTTCTTTCAGGCTGGAAAATTTCAAAATGTAATAGATATATTTTTGCGTTAGCTCGTCACTATTTTCCTCTTGTTCTTCCACATCAGAAGTGCTTGTGTTATCGTCTGCTTCCGCCGTTTCCAAAGAACGAACAGCCTCCATATCGTCTTTACTTTTCTCAAAAATATTTTTTTCTAATGTCTTTAAAAATTCATCAGGAGACATTTGAGACAGCTCTTCTACATCTGGCAAATCTGCCAAATCATCGAAGTTCAGATTCTTATCAATCTTAGACTTGGTGACAAAGACATCCAATCGGTCGGGCTTTGGTGTCACACGAAAACTGAGCATGCCGCTATCCAAAAAGCTCTCTGGCATTTCCAACTCATCTAAAATTGCATAGAAAAACTCTTCTGTCTTTTCTTGCGGAACGAGAAAATCTGCCATTTCCATCCCACGTTCTTCTAAATCTTCTAATTTTATTGTGATCTTAATCGTTGTATCACTAATTTGCTTCATTTCCATCGCATTACCTCATACTTCTAGTCTTTTCATTATACTAAAATTTCGGTTTTTTTACAAAAAATAGACAACCTCATTTTCTTTTGCCAATAAAAAACTCAACAAAAACTGTTGAGTTTTGAATACTTAAAAAATGGCTTTAAAAATGCCGTAAATGATAAGCAAGACACCAAGTCCAATACGGTATTTCCCAAAGATTGTGAAGTCGTGCTTTTTCACATAGTCTGTCAAGAAGCGAATGACATAGAGACTGACCCCAAATGCAATGCCCATTGCTACAAGCAGCAAGAAAAACTGACCAAATCCAAGTGTATTTCCTTTGATAATAAATTTCAAAATCTTCCAACCACTGGCACCAAACATGACAGGAATTCCCAAAAAGAAAGTGAACTCTGTCACCACAGAACGACTGGTCCCATTCAAAAGCCCACCTACAATGGTTGCTCCTGAACGACTTGTTCCTGGGAAAAGTGACAATACTTGGAACAATCCAATGTAGAGAGCGGTTTTATAAGGTAAACGCTCTAAATTAGTAATCACTGGTTCCACGCTTTTATTGCGTTTTTCCAACAAAATAAAAGCAACACCATAGATAATCAACATACAGGCAACAGAAATGAAGTTATAAAAATGAGCATCAAACCAATCATCCAAAGGCAGCCCGATAATGGCAGCCGGCGCAGCTGCAATCAGTACTTTTGCCCACAATTGCCATGTTTTCTGCACTTCACGCGCTGTCTTTCCCGGTTTAAATGGATTTAATTTATCAAAATAAATCACTACAACCGCCAAAATCGCTCCTAATTGGATAACGACATTGAACATTTCCATAAAGGCAGCATTCTGATTTTTATACTTGATAAACTCCTGTATCAAAATCAAGTGACCTGTGCTAGAAATAGGCAACCACTCTGTAATTCCTTCCACAATCCCAAAGATGATGGATTTTAAAATTTCAATGATAAACATTTTCTTCTCCTAAGGTTGATTTGTTTCATTATAGCATAATTTCAAGTGAGAGAATAGAGGCACTTTTTAAAAAGCACCTCCTCCTCCGCCTCCGCCACCACCAGAGAAGCCGCCACCGCTACTGCCACTTGATGAAACAGAGAAACTGCTAGCCGAATTAGCTGCTGCCCCATAGCCAACAAAAGCATGTGAGCTCGCATGGAAATCATACACCATATCCTGATAAACAAAAGCATTCATTGATGGATTATCAATTGTGATTTTGCGTAGTTTCATCGTCTTAGTCACCTTATCTGCACAATTAAACATAGCAGCATAAACCAATAATCTGTTCCACAAAATCACTCCCTCTACTTCTGTATTCTTTAAATGAGCAATCTCATGCAACATATTGGCAAAACTCTTCCAGTAATAATAGTTTTCTGCCCCTTCTTCATTTAAAACGCCATCACGCTTCACCATTTTGCATTTTCTCAAAAGGTAATACAGCATTCCGCCGGCAATGAAGAAGCTAACTACAAATTGATAAAATACGAGTCCATACTCCAAGAAAATCCAAGCTAAGATGCCAAGAGAAGCAAACACAATAAGATTCATAAGGAGCATTGAAAGATATAAACACAAGAGCTCCTTTTTAGAAACAGGGCGATAATTATTTGGCAATTGCTCACGCTCAATAATTTCATGTATATTTTCTGTAATAAGTTTTAAATAGCATTTTAATAGTTTTCTCACTCTATTGCCCGCGCTACGAACAGCTTTCTCGCCACTATTATATATCTTATCGTCAATTTTAAAATCTGAAAACAAATTTTTCACAAGCAACTGCTTGTTGTTTCCCATAGCCATTTTTAAAAATTCTTTTTCAAAATCAGCTAAACCCTTATCTGTCACTCTTTGTAATTTTGGCTGTTTCGTATCATCTGTAAAAACAAGATTGCCTCGATCAATCAAATCTAATAAAGTAGCTTGGACAAGATTTTCAAATTTCAGAGATGTAGCTTGTCGCTCAGTCGGATCCAATTCTGTCAAATCTACTGAATAAACATTTGAAGCAATGACCATTGGTGGTAAATCTTGCGGTATTTCATACAAACGAGCATGCTTAGGAAACGTTACACGGGATTTTGTTCTAAGATGAAAAATAATGTAAAAAACCAAACTAATTAGACCAACCAATACCAAAGCAAGTGGTAAGTCCCAGTCTACTAATCTCTGGTATTTTTTTGTACTGGTGGCAACTTCCTTTTCAACTTGACGAAACTCTTGCAACCGATTGCGTTTTGTAACAGCTAAACTATTTTCAGGAACAGTTACTAGCGATCGATCCCAATATGCATGAAATTCTAAATTTCTATTTTTAGCAATACTAGCGACACGGATCAGATAGCTATCTCCCTCTCGTGTCACTTGAGCTGGCTTCATAAAATAACCCGTGTGAGCATACAATTCAGTCTGTTGTGAAGTAGCTGGAGGAGTAATCCGAAATTCTACATTATTTAATTTTTTATCCCAATCACTGATTGGAATCCAGTGTAATTCTACAATATCATTGTAGACAAACAACATATTCTTCAACTTCCAAGTAACCGTAATGGTTACACGGTCTCCTTTATTACCAGCATTATAAATTTTATATTTATAACCACCCGCAATGTATTCCTGAACAGCAGTAATATCCGTTTTTGGTTGTCCATTCCTTAAAGCTAGAATCGTCGGCTTTCCTTCCACATCAAAGCCCAGAGGAACTTTACCAGATGTCCCCAAAGTAATGATTTGTCCTCTGTAACCGCTTGAGAAATGGTAATTGACTGTTTCAACAAATGTCGCTGTATTATCAGAATGAATCTGTAAATTGCCTTTATAGGATTCAATATCGTAACTCACTGCCAAAACTCGCTGGCTAATGAACAAACACGAGAAAAAAATCACCATACTCCAAAAGAACTTTTTCATCTGACAACCTCCTTTTACTGGTTAGATTTATTATACCATTTTTTCAAGTAAGGGTTTCCCCAATATTGAAAAGCATTGCTTTTTTCGATATAATACAAGGAACCTATTTTAAAATTAGGAGAATAATATGAAGAAAATTTGCTTATCTCTATTTACACTTTTTCTGTTCAGTCTAGGATTTGTAAATACCGTTCATGCCGATGAATATTTACGTATCGGAATGGAGGCAGCTTACGCTCCGTTCAACTGGACTCAGGACGATGACAAAAACGGCGCAGTCAAAATCGAAGGTACCAATCAATATGCCAACGGTTATGATGTCCAAATTGCAAAACAAGTCGCAAAAGAATTAGGTAAAAAACCGTTAGTGGTCAAAACGTCTTGGAATGGTTTGATTCCTGCTTTAACATCAGGAAAATTGGACATGATTATAGCAGGTATGAGCCCAACTGCTGAGCGAAAAAAAGAAATCGCATTTTCCAATAGTTATTATACCAGTGAGCCTGTAGTACTGGTCAACAAAGACGGGGCTTATGCTAATGCAAAAACGTTGAAGGACTTCAAAGGAGCAAAAATCACCTCTCAACAAGGTGTCTACCTCTATAATTTGATTTCCCAACTGACAGGCGCTAAGCAAGAAACTGCAATGGGCGACTTCGCTCAAATGCGCCAAGCACTTGAGTCAGGAGTGATAGACGGCTACATCTCTGAGCGTCCCGAAGCCCTCACAGCAGAATCTGCCAACTCGAAATTTAAAATGATTCAGTTCAAAAAGGGGTTTGAAGTTAATGAAGAGGATGCTACGATTGCAATCGGAATGCGCAAAAACGACAATCGTCTAGAACAAGTCAATGCTGCTATCGCTAAAATCAGTGCCAAAGACCAAGTCGCTTTAATGGACAAGATGATTCAAAACCAACCTGTTGAAACTGACACCAGCAAAGATAAAACTACTTTCTTTGGACAAGTGACAAAGATTCTGAAAGACAACTGGCCCCAATTTCTGCGCGGAGCTGGCTTAACCCTTCTCATTTCCATTACTGGTACAATTGCAGGGCTCATCATTGGTCTCTTAATCGGTGTTTACCGCACCGCTCCTACAGCCAAAAATAAAGCTCTCGCTATTCTACAAACTTTATTCGGTTGGTTCCTGAATGTCTACATCGAAATTTTCCGTGGAACACCTATGATTGTTCAATCTATGGTTATTTACTACGGAACAGCACAGGCATTTGGAGTTTCCATTGATCGTACAATCGCAGCCATCTTTATCGTTTCCATTAACACGGGTGCTTATATGAGTGAAATTGTCCGCGGAGGAATCTTTGCTGTTGATAAGGGGCAATTTGAAGCCGCAACTGCTCTGGGAATGACACATAACCAAACCATGCGCAAAGTTGTCCTTCCTCAAGTCGTGCGCAATATTCTACCTGCTACAGGGAATGAATTTGTCATCAATATCAAAGATACTTCCGTACTGAATGTTATCTCCGTTGTTGAACTTTATTTCTCAGGAAATACTATTGCCACCCAAACTTACCAATATTTCCAAACCTTTACGATTATTGCCGTGATCTACTTTGTCCTAACATTTACGGTAACACGCATTCTCCGCTATGTAGAACGGCGTTTTGACACAGATGATTACACAACGGGCGCTAATCAAATGCAAACGAAAGGAGTAAAGGCATGAGTGATACCATTTTAGAAATCAAGCATCTTAAAAAATCCTATGGACAAAATGAAGTCTTAAAAGATATTTCCCTTACCGTCCACTCCGGAGAAGTCATCTCTATCATCGGAAGCTCTGGTAGTGGAAAATCTACTTTCTTACGCTCTATCAATCTCCTTGAAGAGCCAAGTGGAGGAGAAATCCTTTATCGTGGTGAAAATGTACTAGAAGAAAACTATAACCTCACTCATTACCGTGAAAAACTCGGTATGGTGTTCCAAAGCTTTAACCTTTTTGAAAACCTCAACGTTCTTGAAAATACCATTGTCGCACAAACGACTGTTCTCAAGCGAGAACGAGCAGAGGCCGAAAAAATCGCCAAAGAAAATCTTGAAAAAGTTGGCATGGGGCAACCTTACTGGCAAGCAAAGCCAAAACAACTTTCTGGCGGACAAAAGCAACGGGTTGCTATTGCACGCGCCTTATCCATGAACCCAGATGCCATTTTATTTGACGAACCAACATCAGCCCTTGACCCTGAAATGGTCGGCGAAGTGCTGAAAATCATGAAAGACCTTGCTCAAGAAGGCTTAACCATGATTGTTGTCACGCACGAAATGGAGTTTGCGCGTGATGTCTCCAATCGTGTCATTTTCATGGACAAAGGCATCATTGCTGAAGAAGGCAAACCTGAAGACATTTTTACTCACCCTAAGAAAGAACGCACAAAAGAATTTTTACAACGTTACTTACGATAATCTACAACCGACGGGAGTGGGACAAAAATCGGTAATTTCGGAGAAATTTGATTTTGTCGTCCCACCCCCGCACAGTTGAGTAGGGCTGTAAAGGTTGATTTATCAACTGCATAGAACCCACTCAACCACTGCGACTTGCAAGAAACTCATAAAAATCTGACGAGGTTAAGGACTTTTGTCCCAGTCTCGTCTTTATTTTCTCTCCAAAATCTTTAGGAACTCAATTGAAAAACTAATTTTTATTCAAACAAAACAGAATGTTTGAATACACATTCATTAGAACATTTTCTTGTGAAAAATAAAACTCTAATTTTTAAGAATATTTTTTAAAACAGATTGTATTGTAGAAAGCAATTTATCATTTTTTTGTAAAAATATTCATTCTAAAGAATCAGTCATCTGTCGAATAAATAAACTTTATATTTTATAATTATTTGTTATTTACCTATAAAATCATACTATTTTACAATCGCAAACAAAAAAAGCAGGCTGATAGCCTGCTAAAAATACAACGATTAGTTTTCAAACTTTTCGTGGTTTTTATCGTAAAAATCAATCAATCCAAGAGCGGTTTCAAATGAAATATTTTTCACTTTAGCACGTCCTTGAGCAAGGGCAATGATAGACATTTCACGAGCGTTCGTTTCTTTACTGATGCGATAACCCGTGATTTTCTTATCACGAACCCAGCTAACAACTGATTCTACTTTTTCAAAGTTAGATTTAGCCATTTCCTTCTCCTATTTTATTATTTCTAAATAAATATTGTAAAGGTTTTTGTTTGTTTTGTCAACGGAAAAGGATGCCTATTTTGATGAATAAAGCAATTCAGAATATTCTTTATTTAGCTTTAAGTGCTGATAATATTTGTGTTCGGATACTTTCCACTCCGTCAGGATTTGCTGGTAGGAAAATTGTATTATTTCCCTTATTGTCTGCAAAATTATTCAACGTGTCAAGGTATTGGTTGGTTAAAAGAATGGACATGATTTGTTCTTCCTTCAATTCAACATTCGCACCTTTCAGCTCTTTGATAGAATCTGCCAAACCATCCACAATCGCTTTCCGTTGCTCTGCAATCCCTACCCCATGAAGGCGGTCTTTTTCCGCTTCTGCTTCTGCGGCAGTTACAATTTTGATTTTATCAGCTTCAGCCAATTCTTGAGCAGCAACACGTTTCCGTTGGGCAGCGTTAATCTCGTTCATTGATTGCTTGACTTCTGCGTCTGGCTCAACCTTGGTAATTAAGGTTTTTACGATGATATAACCGTAAGTAGACATTTCTTCTGCTACCTGTTTTTGTACTTCAAGTGCAATTTCATCTTTTTTTTCAAACAATTCATCCAATGTCAATTTAGGAACAGATGAGCGCAAAGCATCTTCAATATAAGATTTGATTTGAGCTTCTGGACGAATCAATTTATAGTAAGCATCTGTTACATTATTTTCATTAACACGGTATTGTGTAGCAACATTCATCATGACAAATACATTATCTTGTGTCTTCGTTTCAACCACAATCTCACTTTGCAAGAGGCGCAATTGCACACGCGCTGCGATATGATCAATACCAAATGGCAAACGCAAATGAATTCCACTATTACTTAACTTTTGATATTTCCCAAAACGTTCTATAATCGCTACAGACTGTTGACGAACGACATACAACGAGCTAAAAAGAATGAGAAACAGCACGACAATAATAATTGGCACTATTAAAAATAGCATAATATGAAACTCCTATCTTCTTTTTCAAAATTATAGCATACTTATAAGAGTTTATCAAACAAAAGCGATAAAAACTAGTTAAATCACTATGTTAAATTTCTCTTCAATATCTCACAATATCTAGTTTATATCCAACCATTTTCTTGCGCAATTCGAACCGCTTCCAATCGATTTTCTGCTGCTAATTTCGTTAGAATGCTTGACATATAATTACGAATGGTACCATTTGACAGATAAAGCTTTTGAGCGATTTCTTTGCTGGACAGACCTCTTGCTGCCGCTTGCAAAACCAAAATTTCTTGATTGGACAAGGGATTTTTACTTGTCATCATGACTTCCATCAACTCAGGAGAATATTCTTTTTTTCCGTCTAACACAGTATGAATCGTTTTCATAAGGTCGGCTATACTGCGTTCTTTTAAGACATAAGCATCTACATCTGCTTTAATCGCTCGCTCAAAGTAACCAGGACGTTTAAATGTGGTGACAATAACAACTTTGACAGTTGGCTGCTTCTCCTTGACCCATTCCAACACATCCAGACCTGTTTGCTTAGGCATTTCCACATCTAAAATAGCCACATCTATCTTTTTAGATTGCAACAGAGTCATTGCCTCCTGCCCATTAGAAGCTTGATGAACCGTTTCCACATCTGATTGCATTTCTAGCAATTGACACAGAGCATCTCTTAGCATGCTTTGATCTTCGGCAACTAACAATTTCATTTGTATCCCTCCATTGGTAAGTTTATTCGAATCTTAGTTGGCTGTTTACAGCTTAAAATCTCTACGTGTCCAGACAATGATTCCACACGCTCCCGAATAGAATGCAACTCTTTTCCTGTGGCAATTTTGAAACCTTTCCCATTATCCTCAACATCTGCTATTAACCTATTTTTTTCAGAATACAGATGAATTTGGCAACTGCTTGCTTGAGCATGCTTGATGATATTTGTTGCTAATTCTAGTAGAACCATACTTAAGCTTGATTGAATATTCGGTGCGATGCTAGCAATATTGAGTTGATGCTGTACTTGTACCCGAATCCCACTCATTTCCAGCATCGCCTGAATAGTCACTAACTCCTCATCCAAGGTTCGTGTTTTTAGATTATCAATAATCCGTCGCACATCTGCCATAGACTGCTTGCTAATTTCATGCACTTCCTGCAATTCTTTACCAGCTTTCTCATAGGATTTCATTTGAAGAAACTGTTGTGCTAATTCTGTCTTGACACTGAGCATAGCAAATGTATGCCCTAGACTATCATGTAGGTCTCGTCCAATACGATTGCGCTCATTTTCAGCTAGGAACAGATTGAGTTGAGCATTCTGCTTTCTTTTTTCCTCCTGAAGCAATTCAGCCACCTGCATGCGATACAATCCGAAGGTCAATAAATCAGCAAATAAAAAGGTCGCAATCAAAAATATCAGATAGGATAAATCACTCGGATTTTTCAGAAAAATAGAAAACAGAATGATTGGCTGTAAGGTAAAAAAGGTCCAAAAGCGCCAAGATTTAAATGGAATTTCATTAAAGTGATAGATTAGTAGATTTGATAGATAAAAGATGTACCAAACAAAACTTGGATTTAGCCAAATAGAACTATAAAAAATGTAGGCAATCATTATCCACCAAGACAGCCACTGATGAAACGGATGATTATCGAGTAGAAGATTGTAATAAGCTCCGATAAAAAATACTGTCCACAACAAGAGCAAAAGCGAGTAGTCCCCACCGATGACACCCGCTATTGGAAAGACAATAAAAACTAAAGCAATATGAAACATATAGTGAATATTTTTTAGTTTTTTCCACATAAATTTATTTTACCTCAATCCGTTTTTTAAGTTGAAGAACCACCAGACTGACACCAACTGTGTAAACCAGAACAATCAGTGCTGCAATGGCATTAAACTCGCGATGTTCCAAATAAGAAGATACAATCTGCATGAGTTGATAACTAGGAGTCAACTTACCGATTGATTGGAGCCATTTTGGAAACATGGTCAAAGGAAACCAAAGACCACCCAGGACTGCCAAAGCCATATAGGCAATATTCCCCACAACAGACATAAGCTGAGCGCTAGGAAGTAAACTCACTAGTACTCCCATAGCAATGAAAACCAAACTTCCAAACAAAATAATTAGGGCGATGATTAACCAATCCATTGCAGGAAGATTGACTCCACGAACGAAATGTCCAATAGAAAATACAACGACTATGGAAAGAAGGAAAGTCAGTAAAGCACTGAAAAGTTTGGATATATAATATTCTATCATAGAAACAGGTGAGTGTTGAAGCATTTTTTGCCAATTATTAGTTTTATCAGACTGCAAGGTGCTTGGAATACTAAAGAAAGCACTGGACATAATACTAAAAACTGTCATAGAAAAGAGATAGGTTTGGAGTACAAGTGTAGGGGTGGCACTCCCAGACATCATACCTGAGAAAATCAGATAAAAGACACTAGGCAATCCAATAGACAATAGATAATAAGCCGCTTGGCGCTTCATTAAAATCAATTCAACCTTCATTAAACTTCTCATATTTTTCATGATAGATCTCCTTTTACTCTTGCGTTGTCTCAAAAATACTATCCAATAGTGTCCGGTTGCGCACTTCTACTTCCTCAATCGTACAACCATTCTCTACCAAGACTTGCCACACTTGACCAGCCTTTCTAGTTGCAAAGGAGAGAGCATTTTGCTTGATTTCAATTTCGGTCACTTCAGGTAACCTTTCCAAAATAGCTTGGTAAGAAAGCGGAATAGTAAAGTGTTTTTCTTGTTCTTCGCTGCGCATAGCGTAAGGCGTTGTATCACGAATCAATTCACCCTTATGCAAAACCAAAATCCGATCTGCTGTATGCTCTACTTCCTCAATATAGTGAGAAGAGTAAATAATGGTCACACCCTTTTTCTTCAACTCATCCACAATTTCCCAAAAATGCTGCCGAGTGGAAGTATCCATAGCAGAAGTCGGCTCATCTAAAAAGAGAATTTTAGGTCGGCCAATAAGAGCTAAAATAAAAGAAAACAACCGTTTTTGCCCACCAGATAATTTGCTGGCTAGCTGATCTTTTTGCTTATCCGTAAATGTCAAAAGGGCATCAACTTCTTGATTAGTTAAACTACGTGGGTAAATACTTTGAAAAAAGTTCAGTAGTTCTTTTACCTTCAAATCTGCCACAACTGTATTTTCTTGTGGTAAAATAGCAACAATCTGCTTTAATTGCTCATCTGTTGGCTTTAATCCTCGAACACTAGCCTGCCCACTTGTAAGAAATTTATCGCCTAGCAAACAATCCATGAGCGTGGTCTTCCCAGCTCCATTTGGACCAATCAACGCCACACATTCTCCCTCGTTAATAGTAAAAGAGATATCTTTCAAAATTTCTTTCCCACGAATCTTTTTAGATAAACGGTTCACCTCAATCAGCTTCATCTTTTTCTCCTCATTATTTTTATTGGTGGAAATGCAACACATACAGAAGTCCTAGCAATTGGCTCAGGAAGTTTCTGGTCAACGATTAGATTACCACAAAGTTACTTGCAGCAAGAAGAATAAAACAGGTTGTAGACTTGGCTTCTAACTCTACATTTCCTCTTGTTACTTTCATTATAGCTCAACTCTTTTATCGCCACTAGATGATTTTGTCATCACTCAACATGACAAATGTCATAAAAAAGACGACTCCATCGAGTCGCCCTTCGCAATAATTCTTCTGTTTTATTCAACACTAAAAAGGTATGGATAAACTGGCTGTCCGCCATTATGTATTTCTACTTCTACATCTTCAAATTTTTCAGTAATATCTTGCGCTAGTTCATTAGCCAAGTCTTCACTACCGTCTTCACCGATATAAATCGTTACAATCTCACTATCTACATCTAGCATTTTGCTAAAAGTTTCATTCAATGTCGTCAACATGTCTGGATTGGAAACAACAATTTTTCCATCCACCATACCAAGGTTATCATTTTCATGAATTTCAAGACCATCAATCGTTGTATCACGAACAGCTGTCGTCACACTACCACTGACAACATCAGCAAGAACAGCCGTCATACGATCATGGTTGTCTTCAATGGATTTGCTTGGATCAAAAGCTAGCAAGCTAGTCAAACCTTGCGGAATCGTTCTTGTTTCAATCACTGCAGCAGGTTGTTCAATCACTTCCGCCGCCGATTGCGCCGCCATGAAAATATTTTTGTTGTTTGGCAGAATAATGATATGACGAGCATTCACATGTTCAACAGCCTTGATGAAATCTTCTGTTGAAGGATTCATCGTTTGCCCGCCAGAGATGATATAGTCCACACCTTGTGCCTTAAAGATATCTGACAATCCTTCTCCTGCAACTACCGCAATAATAGCATATTCTTTTTCTTCTGTTGGCTGGCTATTTTCACGTTCTTCTTTTTCAACCTGCGCTTCGTGCTGATTGCGCATATTATCTACTTTGACCTTGACAAGGCTTCCATATTTCAAACCTTCTTGCATGACCAAACCTGGGTCTTCCGTGTGAACATGAACTTTTACGATTTCATCATCGTTTACGACAAGAAGTGAGTCGCCCAGTTCATTCAAATAGTTGCGGAATTCATCATAGTCAAATTCTTTTACATACGTTGGACCTTTTTTCAAAGCGACCATGATTTCCGTACAATAGCCATATTTGATGTCTTCTGTTGCCACATGACTAGCTACCGACTTATGGTGTTCTGCATTGATCATTTCTGTCATAGTTGCAGGCGTTGCTTGAAATTCTTCAGATGCAATGTATTCGCCTGTCAATGCTGACAAAAAGCCTTCATAAATGAAAACAAGACCTTGACCACCAGAGTCCACAACACCAACTTCTTTTAAGACCGGAAGCATGTCTGGTGTTTTAGCAAGAGCCACCTTAGCACTATCAAGAGCTGCTTTCATGACCTCAACAGCATCATCTGTCTCTTCTGCTTTTTTCTTAGCACCGATCGCAGCTCCACGAGAAACTGTCAAAATCGTTCCCTCAACTGGCTTCATCACAGCTTTGTAGGCTACTTCCACTCCAGATTGAAAAGCAAGGGCTAAATCTTGTCCTGTTAATTCTTCCTTTTCTTTCACACTTTGAGAGAAACCACGGAACAGCTGAGAAGTGATAACGCCAGAATTTCCACGCGCTCCCATCAATAGACCTTTTGCAAAAATCCCAGCTACTTCACCGACAGTAGAAGCAGATTTATCTGCAACTTCCTTTGCCCCATTTTCAATGGTCATTCCCATATTGGTACCTGTATCACCGTCTGGCACAGGAAAAACATTTAAAGAATTGACATATTCAGCCTGTTTATTCAAACGAGTAGATGCAGACTGCACCATTTCTTGAAATAAACTAGTAGTAATATTTGACACGATTATTCTCCTACAACTTTAATATTTTGGATATAGACATTTACTGTTTCGGCAGTAATTCCAAGCTGATTTTCAAGACTGAATTTCACACGTTCTTGAATATTTTTAGACACTTCACTGATCTTGGTACCATAGCTCAAAACTGTATACACATCAACAGCAATGCTACCTTCGTCCGTGGTCTTTACTACAACGCCTTTCGCATAATTTTCTTTGCCTAATAAAGCTTGGAAATTATCTTTAATGGCATTTTTACTGGCCATTCCGACAACACCAAAAATTTCAGTTGCTGCCCCACCAACAATTGTCGCAATGACATCATCTGTCAGTTCGATTTGACCATCTTTTGTATTGATTTTTACAGTCATAGTTTCTACCTCAAAAGTATTTTATAGTTTATTTTACCATATTTTACGCGGACTGTAAAAGAGAGAGTACATAATTAGAAAGGATTCAGTCAATGTTGGGGATTTTCCTTGTCGTAAAAAATCTATTTTCTTGTGCAAAAAGAAAAAGGACCCCAGAGGTCCGATTCTTCATAAATTAAACGCGTTCAACTTTGCCTGATTTAAGGGCACGTGCTGAAGCCCAAACTTTCTTAGGTTTACCATCAACTAAGATTGTCACCTTTTGAAGATTTGGTTTCACAGTACGTTTTGTTTGGTTCATTGCGTGAGAGCGGTTATTTCCTGATACAGTTTTACGACCTGTAAAGTAACATACTTTTGCCATTGATACTTGTCCTCCTGATTAGTTTCACGGGTTTTATACCACATACCGTAAAATTTTATCACAATTTCTATGATTTTGCAAGACTATTTTCTCTATATTTCAAAATTTAGCCAAGGCAGTCTAATCCGTCAGTCTTAAATATAGATAATTCCCAAACGACCGAAAGATACATCTCCCTTTACATAGAGGGTCTTGTCTTTCTCATTGATGTTACGGGGATTGGTAACTGTGCCGAAAGCATTGTCTACATCCAACTCCACACGCCAATTACTAGGCACATATAACGTTGCATTCCCAAAAGATACATCAACATCAAAGGTAGCAGAATCGCCTTTTATCGTGGCATTGTCAAAATAAACTGTGGCATTACCAAAGGTACAATCTAGCGTTTCATAGGTAAAATCTTCCGAATTGATGTAGCGCGTACCACTTCCAAAATTAATATCCCCATTTATAATGCGATGAGCATTTGAACCACGATAAACACCCCAAATTCGTTTTGGTTTGAAAATCAAGCCAATCCCAATAGAAGCCAGAATCCCTGCTAAGAAAATCGTTCCAGATGAGATGGGCAAAAAGTGATAGCTACTATTTGCAACGATTAAGGAAATAATGGCTAAAATAACCCCACCAGATAAATTTCCTCTCCAAAAATTTTCAATTGCAAAGTAAGCAAAGCCAAGCACAACAAGCATCGGCCAAAAATTGAAATCAATAAGCGGAATACCAAAATTTCCTTGTAGTAGTACCCAGCCTGCCAATACCAAAAGCCCCATTCCAAACAATGTTTTTCTCATAATATTTACCTCATTTCACTTAATTTTTCTTTTAAAAATTGAAAATAATGCCGAGACACATGCACCTGTTTATGAGTATCATAAAAGCGAATGCTACTAGTCCCTGAAAAAGACTTTTCCAACGAATAAATTGCTTTAATATTCGTAATCGTTGACTTAGAAATACGGCAGAAATAGCGTGGCAAGCATTCTTCCAGCTCATACAATTTCAGCTTTACTTCATAAGCATTATTTCGAGCATGTGCAAAAATCTTATTTCCCTCTGTCTCAAAAAAGAGAATATCCGCTAAATCAACATAGTATTCGCTCGTATCTTTGTAAAAAAGAATAGACGGCTTAGCAACTTCTTCCAGAGAACGCTGAACGCGCTCTATCTGCTCATCAAAGCGAGGTGCCTTAATGACAATTTCTGCTTCTTCTAGATTAGAATCTAGCTCTACTCGAATCTTCATAAACACTCCCTCGTTTTTCTTTATTTTATTATAACAATTGGTTCGTGAAATTCAAGTGATTTTCAGTAAGTGGTTCCTTTCGAGACGCAAGTGGTTGTAAAATTTGGATATCCTACTTGTTTTTCATAAGCTGGTCAGATGCGATTAGCTTTTTTTACACAACAATGCTTAACAATAAACAAAAAGCCTTCAATCAATGAAGACCTTCAATGATGCCGATTATAGGGCTTGAACCTACGACCTACGCGTTACGAGTGCGTTGCTCTACCAACTGAGCTAAATCGGCATTCAACACATTCTTATTCTAACACGTCAAATTTTTTTGTCAAGAAGTTTTTAGGAAATTTTCTTGATTAAAACCATGCAGGGATTATGTGAATCCCACAGCCGAGGGAAGATTTCTAATTTTTTAAAACCTTGAGCCTGATAGAAAGCATTCGTTCTATCGTAGGTTGGATAATGACCCGGTGCCACTGTTTTGACTTGTAAATAGTCAACCTGTTGTCTTGCTGCCATTTCCAAGATATTCACTAACTTTGATCCAATCCCTTGTCTATGATAGTCTTTCTTGATAGCTAGGCAGTCAATCTCTGCACAGTCTTCACTGGAATAGGACAAACTAATAAAACCAAGCGGATCATCACCTTCATAAGCTCCCCAGACACGAAGTTTCCCAGCCGCCTCAATATAGGCTTGAGTACTATCTGGAATACCAAACCACTCTGGTAAATCAGCCAAAATCTCAGCTGCAATCGCTAACTTCTGCTCCTCTTTCTTGATTTCTTTAATCTGAGCCATTCCTCTCTCCCATTCCTGCCAACAAATTTTTATCTTTTATGTTTATGTATTCAACAATCAACAAAAATCCCGCACAAGGCGAGATTTTCTTGTTTATTTGGTAAGCCTAATTAAGCTTTACCTTCTGAACCAAATACATCGATACGTTCTTCAACAGCTTCTGTAATGGCTTCAAAACCTGGTTTCAAGAATTTACGTGGGTCAAAAAGTTTCTTCTTATCGTATTCTGCTTCGTTTGCTTCGTATTCAGCAACGAATTTACGAGTAGCTTTTGCAAAAGCAATTTGACATTCAGTGTTTACATTTACTTTAGCAACACCCAATTTGATAGCTGCTTGGATTTGGTCATCAGGAATACCTGAACCACCGTGAAGTACGATTGGGAATCCAGGGACAGCTTCTGTCAATTTTTGCAAGTGGTCAAGGTGAAGACCTTTCCAGTTAGCTGGGTATGGTCCATGAATGTTACCAATACCTGCTGCAAGGAAGTCAATTCCAGTTTCAACCATTGCTTTTGCATCTTCGATTGGAGCTAATTCACCGTCACCGATGATACCGTCTTCTTCGCCACCGATTGTACCAACTTCAGCTTCTACTGACACGCCATTTGCATGCGCAAATTCAACAACTTTGCGAGCTTTTTCAAGGTTTTCTTCAACTGGAAGATGAGAACCATCAAACATAACTGAAGTGTAACCAACTTTGATACATTCAAGTGCATCTTCATAATGACCATGGTCAAGGTGAATAGCAACTGGTACAGTAATTCCCATTGATTCTACAAGGTTTTCGATGAGAAGTTTACATACTTTGTAACCACCCATATATTTAGCAGCACCCATAGAAGTTTGGATAAGAACTGGAGCTTTTTTAGCTTCTGCTGCACGCAAGATAGCTTGAGTCCACTCAAGGTTGTTTGTATTAAATCCACCAACTGCATAACCATTGTCACGAGCTGCTTGGACAAATTTTTCTGCTGAAACGATTGCCATTAGTATTAGGCCTCCTATTTATTTTTATGGGTTTCCCCATTTACATTGTTTATTTTATCACTTTTTAGGAAAAAATACCAGTGTTTCCTAATCTTTTAAGCATTTTCTCTTATGAAATTGTTTCTCTTTCCTTACATCGCAAAAATAATAACATAAAATGTAACAACATCAACAAAAAAACTGGCCGAAGCCAGCTTATCTGATGCGGAGAGAGGGACTTGAACCCTCACGACCTAAAGCGGTCACAGGATCCTTAGTCCTGCGCGTCTGCCAATTCCGCCATCCCCGCTATTGAGTACCTTATTAGTATAACAGGATAGAAACTCCTTGTCAAGAAAATTTTTTGAAAAAATGTATCTGTCAGCACTTAAAATCACTCCCTAAAGCCAACTCTTGTTTGAAACTTCTTCGATATAGGTTCTTTAGATATGAACACAACACAAAGAAACTCCTACGAAGCTTGTCGTTCATAGAAGTTTCTTGCATTTGTTTTATTTCACATGATTTTCGTAGTCATCTTGTGCTTTTTTATTAGAAGTTTCTTTTTCTTTTAGCCATTTCTTTTTAGCACTTTCGTATTCTTTTGTTGTTACAATCTTGTCTTGCAGTTTGACATATTTGAAATAACTGCTTGAAGCACCTTTGATTCCAACTAATGAATAAGAACGACTAAATGGAACTGTTTTCGTCACGGACGGTGTTCCTCCAAGAGAGAGGTTTGGCATTGTCAAGCCACTATCGATTAACCATGCTTGCGCTTCGGCATATTTTTCATAGCGTGTAGCTTCGTTGGTTTCAGCATTTGCTTCTGCTAGCATCTCTGTATATGTGTCCAGTCCAACTGCCTTAATCTTATCATTTTCTTGACCTGGTTCCAGACCAAAGTTTTGTAAACTACCACCATTTTTTGTATTCAAAGTATCTAAATAAGTAGATGGATCTTGATAGTCACCAGACCAGCCACCATTATACAGATCATAGTCCTTTTGAGCAGCCGTATTAGCAAAATAACTGATATTATTTAATTCATCTGAACTCATTTGTTGAATATCAATGACAACATTTTCTGTGCCCAAGACAGACTCAACAGATTGCTTCATGGAACTTTCCCATTGAACACCAATTTTGCTTGTCTGATCAGTCGGTACATCTAAGTGAATAGGGAACTGAACACCTTTTGCTTGCAATTCTGCTTTAGCTTGAGCAAACTTCGCCTTGGCTTTTTCTGGATTGTAATAAGCATCTTGTGCATCGGCCAAATTCATATTTGACCATTCTGAGCCATAGTTTACCAATTTAGAAGACACAACATCACCAAACGTTTTATCACCGATAGAAACAAATGTTGGTGGCACGAGTGTGTTCCGCAATACCTTTGTCGCTCCGTCTTTCCCATTACTTTGTGCACCATAAGAAGTACGATTATAGGCAAAGTTGATAGCTTGGCGGAAAGCTTTATTTAGCACCGCTTCTTGTGTCGCAGCCTTTTGAGCATCTGTTTTCTTAGATGTATGGTTGTAAGACTGACGATTTAAATTAAAGTTATAATAGTAGCTGGTCGCATCTTGCAAACTATAGATGATATTGTTAGCATATTGTTTCTTAACAGAAGCAAAACTAGAGCTATTTGGATAAAGACGAGCTGCACTATAGGCACCATCTGTGAAGTTACGGATAAGAGCTTCTTGGTCAGAGCCGTCATAATATGTCAATTTGATATTGTCCAAATGAACATTCTTTTTATCATAGTAATGAGGATTTTTAGCAAATTCCATAGAAGACTTGGCCGTCAGAGATTTCAACAGATACGGACCATTGTATAGAATGCTGGTTGGTTTTACAGAACCAAAATTTTTTCCTTGTGATTTCAAGAAATCTGCATTAACTGGGAAGAGGATATTATTGGTCGTTTTTGAATTCCAATAAGTCTCTGCACGGCTGAGTGTATACTGTACTGTATAGTCATCTAGAGCTTTTACTCCAACCGTTGAAAAATCTTTCGTTTCACCCTTGATGTAAGCATCTAAACCTTTGACAGAATCTTGAACGAGGTAAAGGGCTTCTGATTTATTATCTGCGGCGTATTTCAAGCCAGTTACAAAGTCTTGCGCCTTTACACTTGCGTACTCTTCACCTTCTGATGTGTACCATTTAGCATCTTTACGTAATTTATACGTATATGTCAAGCCATCTTTGGAGACTGTCCATGACTTAGCAAGCGCCGGAACTAAATTTCCGTACTGGTCATTTTCCAATAATCCATCAACTAAGTTAGTCACAACATCTGAAGTTGTCGCACGGTTCGCCATCAGATAATTTAGCGTGTCTGGATCTTGTGTATACACGTATGAATAAGTTGATGTGCTAGAAGCTGACTTGCCACAACCTGATAATAGGATTCCAGCGCTTAGCACAACTCCTGTTGCAATAATCCATTTTGATGATTTCATAGATAAACCTCCTCTAATGTCACATCTTATTACATTGAATATTATACCGAAATAGTTTCAAAAAGTAAAGAGCTGTTTTTGACAGAAAATATTATTTATTCAAAATACTAGTTATTCACTGCATAATATGATTAAAATAAGCCGCAAAATACATAAATAAGCAAAAACAATAAATTTATCTTTTGACTAAAATTGAATAAACATTCTTTTAAAGTTAAAAAATAAGCCATTCTACTTTATGAAGATATCAACTACTCCCCTCCTTCAACTAAATATTGAACCTATTATACACTTTTTTCGTATAAGTACAAGAAAAATCATGATTTTTTAATATATTTTTCGGATTTTCTGCTCTTTAAAAACAAAAAAAGAGACATCCAGAGATAAAATTTGCATTTTTTAGTTTCTAACCTCATCTCTCAGAAGGGTGGTTATTCAGCAATCTAGAAGGCTAGTGAGGTAGGGACGAAGTTTTCGTCATAAAAAAGCGAGGCAGAAATAATATTGTCCCCGCCTCGTTTCTCTTATAAATATAAAATTGCAAGTGTTAGTAAGCTAGCTGCAAGACCAATTCCCCAGAAAAAGAAATCGACCTTCCATTCACTCCAAGCTTTACCATGCCCTGACAAACCACCTAATTCAAAATGGTGATGAACTGGTGTCATCCGGAAAATCCTTTTACCACCGGTCAATTTGAAATAAGAAACCTGCATCATAACCGAAGTTGTCTCAAAGACATAGACAATTCCAATGATGAGAAGCGTCCATTCTTGATGAAGCGCCATCGAAATGGCTGCTAACATACCGCCAAGCGCTAAGCTCCCTACATCACCCATAAAAATTTTAGCTGGTTTATGATTGAAAATGAAGAAGGCAAGCAGACCGCCAATCATACTCAAAATGACAATTAAAATATCAAAACGATGCTGAACAGTCGCAATAACTGCATAAGCTGCTAAGCTGATTGTAACAGAAATGCTAGCTAACCCATCAATACCATCTGTTAAATTGACTGCGTTGGAAAAACCGACCAGCCAAAAGAGGGCAAAAGCGATATAAAGATAACCTAAATGAACTGGGAAACCAAAAACATTGAGTAAGTCACCGCCACCATGAGTATCAAAGAAAAAGTAAAAAACAATACCACCAATAATTTGAAGAACCAATTTTTGTTTGGGATTTAAGCCTTCATTTATTTTGCGAAAAATCTTTAAAAAGTCATCCAAGAAACCAACAATACCGTACAAAACAAGAATAAACAATATCATCAAAGCAGCGCTTGAGAGTTCTCTTGATATAAGTGTAATCACAAAACTGGACAAAACGGAAGCTACCAAGAAAACAGTCCCACCCATGGTTGGAGTTCCCGCTTTTGCTTGGTGCTGCTTCACATCCTCGTGCATTTGTTGCCCAGAAATATGAGCTTTATGATAAAAACGAATAAAAGCAGGTATTCCAACCAGAGTTAGAATAAAGGTCACAACACCTGCGACGATAGCTTGTAACATGCTAATCTCCTAATGTAATTGTTATTTCTTTTATTTTCTTGAGTGATGCGTTGGTTTTGACACTTTGGGCAACGACCTTAGAGCCTTTACCCTTAACATGCACTTTTATGCCCAACCATTCACCGAATGTTTCAGCATTTTTCTTGGTCCAACCGTACATATCCGGCATTTCAGTAAAGTGATCTGTTAAGACAAGGATTTGCTGATTGGATTTCAGTGCTTCACCTGTTCTTACAGAAACTTTCTTAATATTTTTACCAGTACCTAGGATAATAGGTTGTACAAGATTGCGTCGTAACTCATCTGCTAAATCACCAGGGCTGGTATTTTTAGTAGATGGCATTTTATAAGTTATTTCTTTTGAAACTGACTTTAAAACAGGTGATTGCGTCGTCAAGTTCAACGTATCCTTCATCGCTGCAGCTTCTTCTAACACCGGATTGACCACCTCTTTCCAGAAGATTGGTTGGAAAGATTCTGAGGGCTGTTTCAGAGTTACATACATGATAAAATCAGGATTTTCTGCTGGTGTCATTGCCACAACAGAATAGATGTAATCATTTGCCCCTGTCAGATAACCACTGCCATTTTCTCCTGCAATCTGCGCTGTACCGGATTTAACCGCCACATTTTGATTAGGTACTTTGATAATTGGACCGCCCTCTGCCTTGCTATATAATGTTCCGTAAATAGGATCTGTACCGACAGTCACCATATGGTCTCTCGTTGACTTAGCAGCATCTTCGGAAACGGGGTGCCCGACAATCTCTGTAGAAGCCTTACGCGCACTCCCGCTTTTGGAATCATAAATGGCACTGATGAATTTTGGTTCAACCATTACACCATCATTGGCGATAGAAGAAAAAGCACGTAACATTTGTATTTGAGTAACCGAAATTCCTTGACCAAAAGCACTCATTGCATATGTAACGATATTATCTGCCGGAAGACCGCCGTAATCTTCATAATTCATTCCAAAGCGTGTAGGTAGTCCAAATTTAAACTTGCTAAGATAGTCTAGCCATTTTTCGTCACCCATTTTTTTCTCAAGAGAAGCCATTCCCACATTACTAGAAAGAGCAAAACCTTGAGCATAGGTTAATGTCTGTCCTTCAGAAAGTCCCATGTTGACATTCCAGTCTCGAATCGTTACATCTGCAATTTGCAGCCCACTATTATTATACGTTTCATTTTCTGGGAAAGTGTTATTGTCTATAGCTGCAGCTAGTGTCATAACCTTCATCGTTGAGCCAGGTTCATACTGATTTTGATAGAGAGCACTAGACCAAGCAAAGTCTTTTGTCAGATCTTGCTTTGTATCAGCATCAAAACTTGGACGCTGCGTCGTTGCAAGGATTTCTCCAGTTTTTGCACTAACTAATGTGGCACTGGCATAAGTTCCCTTAGCTTTTTCCACAAACGCATTCATCCGCGTTTCAAGGAAAGACTGTAGGTCTGAGGATAAGGTTGTATAAACATCTTTTCCATCTTGTGTTTGCCTTGAAACCTTGTCTGATCCCGGTACTATATTTCCGTTTTTATCTTTTTCATAGGTGATGACACCATTTGTTCCGGCTAACGTCTTGTTTAAAGCAGCTTCTAAACCTGTCGTCCCAACAAGCATTTTGCTACCGTCTTTATTTTCTTGTAACTGAGCCAATCCAACAAAAACAGAAGCAAAATTCCCATTTTTATAGCTTCTATTTGGACTAGTTGTGAAATCAACTCCCTTTACTTTTGCTTTTTTCAATTCCTCACGAATGGTATTCATATTACTATAACTGATACCATTCCCTTGAGCACCAAACGAAACTTGTTGTAATTTTTTTCGAGATAGTTGTTTTTTGACGTAGTCCTTATCCATACCAAGATACTTGTTAAATACATCAGCTACCTTATCGTATTGAGATTCTTCTACATAGAGAATTTCTCCTGTTGCTGACTTATAACTTTTATCAATAACAGCATAAACATTATAGGAAGTTGCATCTTCAGCTATTGGCAAACCATTACGGTCATAAATAGTTCCACGTTTAGCTGGGACGATCTTTGTGATTTGATGCACTTGACTTGCCTGTTCAGCTAAATTCACGCCAAATTTCTTTCCCGTTCCAATGATAATTGCAAAATTGATTAGGAAAACAAAAAAGACAAAAACCGTCAAAACGCTTAGATTTTTCCCTACTCGTCTACGGTTGTAACTAGGATTCCTACGATTTTTCAAAGCATGGTTTAAAATTCGTCTTCTGAGTCCATTCATGCTCTACTCCGCCGTTCTGATATTTTCATTATTCTGAGTCATTTCTTGCGAACTCGCTAATTTTGACAAACGTTCACTACGGATCAATTCATTAACCTCTTGCTTGGCATCATCTAACTCTGTTCGCTTCGCCTCGATTTTTGAATTGACAGTTGTTAAATCACGCTGCACTTGCAATAATTTTGTCTGCATAAATACGACACTTGTCGCTAAGATAACTGCCGTCAAGACTATAGCGCCATAAAATGCCTTTTCAACACGAGAAAATCTTTGAATACGCGCCTGAAGTATCTGACTAGTCGTTCTTGGTCTATTATTTGCCATCTCAATCCTCACTTATGTACTTTTTGTGCCACACGCAGTTTGGCTGAATGCGCGCGATTATTGTTATCTAGTTCTTCTTTACTTGGTAAAATAGGTTTCCGAGTAACCAATTTCATTTTAGGTTGTAAATCCTCTGGAATAAATGGTAAACCTTTCGGGACTTCCACTGTTGAAGCCTCTTTAAAAAGTTGCTTGGTCAAGCGGTCTTCTAACGAATGAAAAGTAATCACAGAAATCCGCCCATCAACTGCTAACAAATCCATCGCCTGTTGAATAGACTCGTCTGCCGCTCCCAACTCATCATTGACCTCAATACGAATAGCTTGAAAAATCTGTTTAGCTGGATGACCTTTTTTCTTTAATTCCTTGGCAGGCTTAGCAGATTTAATAATCTCCGCCAACTCCGTAGTGGTTTCAATCGGTTTCTTTTCACGCATTTGCTCAATTTTACGAGCAATTTGTTTTGAAAATTTATCTTCTCCATATTTAAAAAAAATCCGCACTAAATCATGATAGCTATATTGATTAACTACTTCGTAAGCCGTTAGCTTTGCCTCACGATTCATTCGCATATCAAGCGGAGCATCTTGCTTATAGGAAAAGCCACGCTCACGCTCATCAAGTTGCGGACTCGAAACTCCTAAATCATAGCAAATACCATCAATTTCTTCAACACCCAGCTCATTCAAGCGAGCTTTTAAATGACGAAAATTGTCATTGATAAAAGTCACCATTCCTTGTTCAACATACGATGCTAAGCGTTTTTGAGCATGCTCAATAGCAGTCTGATCTTGATCAAAAGCATATAGATGACCGTTTTCCCCTAATTTACTCAATAAATATTCACTATGTCCTGCCCCACCTAATGTTGCATCAACATAGACTCCATTTGGTTTTATATCAAGTTGATCAATGGTTTCGTGCAGAAGAACTGTCACATGATGAAATTCATTTGTCATATCTTTACTATTATACCACAAAGATTTAAAAAAAGAATTTTAGAATCATGTAAAGTTTTTTGTCAATTATACTTGACATATCAACCAAGGATTTTTATAATAAAATCACAAATGTCAGTTATATTTGACATCAAAATAAGGGGGAATGCATGAATCATGTGAGAGAATTTCGAAATAGTCTTGGACTATCACAATTAGAACTTGCTAAAAAAATTGGCGTTTCACGACAAACGATTAACATGATTGAAAACAACAAATATAATCCCACACTAGAACTTTGCATTAACCTAGCACTAGCTTTGAAGACAGACCTAAACACACTTTTTTGGAATGACAAGAACGATTTGAAAGGATACAAAAATGAAAAAGGAATCTTTAACTGACAAACTAATCAAACGTATATTTTGAATTGTCGGACCACTAGATGAATATCGACGGCGAGCGATTGGCAAAGCCAGCAGCGCGACTTTTATCTGGCTTTATTATATTTTGCTATTCTCTAGTCTTATGGCTTCTATTTTGGGAATTTATTTCCCAAAAGTGATTGCAATCGCATTTCCTATATTTATATTATTGCTAGCACTTTTAACACAAGAAATCGTCTACCTAAAGACTGAAGACCGAGGTGTGCAAAAGTTTGATAAAGAAGAACTTTCAACCTTACCAATCACGCCAAAGCAACTGAAAAGGCGAGCGATTCTGACAGCTATTTTATTGCCCCTTGCTATCTTTTTATGGATAGTGTTTCAAAAATCGCTAGACTGGAAAGTAAACTATTTACATGCTCTCTGGCGTTCCCTAACTAGTCCACTTGTCATTTTGCTCATTGTGGGATTCCTCATTATCGAACCACTCGTTGGCGGTATGATTTACTTTCCACAAATAGAACTCTAGAAAAAAAGAAAGAAAATAGAAAGGCTAAACTTAAATGAATCTTCAACAATACAAAAAAATTATCTTACCTCTTCTAGCTATTCTCCTTATCATTTCCTTCTACTTTTTCTTCACCTTGACAGATCCAATCTTGTTCTGGGTAGATGTGGCAGTGATTGCTGGTTGCATATTTTTCGGTCGAAAACTTTTAAAGAAGGACTAGACTTCTTGCGCCTTCCTTCTCGTCTTTTAAGCTGCTTTGTGGTAAAATAAAGTCATTATTCTATGAAGGAAATTACAAATGTCACGTTTCTTATCCAGATTATCTCCTGCTAGGCGCATTTTATTGAGCTTTGCCCTTGTGATTGTGGTAGGCTCTCTTCTTTTAAATCTGCCTATTATGCAGACAGCGACCTCTAAAGCTAATTATTTTGACCACCTCTTTACATCAGTTTCAATGGTTTGTGTGACGGGGCTTTTTACGCAGTCTGTTGCAGATACTTACAATATTTGGGGGCAAATCATCTGCATGCTCCTCATTCAGATTGGCGGATTGGGGCTGATTAGCTTTATTGGGCTGATTTATGTACGTTCCAATCAAAAGCTCAGTTTTTCCAATCGTACTACTTTACAAGAAAGTCTTAGTCGAGATGAGACAAATTCTATTCGCGACTTTCTTCGCTCCATTTTTCTTATTACTTTCAGCATTGAAGCTCTTGGAGCATTTATCCTCAGTTTTCGCTTTGTCCCCCTTTTAGGATGGGGAAAAGGACTTCTAACCTCCATTTTCCTTGCTATCTCTGCATTTTGTAATGCTGGATTTGACAACTTAGGAAGCACTAGCTTATTGGCATACAAAACAGATGCCTTGGTCAATTTGACCATTGCTGCTTTGATTATCATGGGAGGCTTGGGTTTTTCAGTTTGGTTTGACTTAAAAACAAATATCCAGACAAAAGGACATAAGCGAAAATTGCGCTTTCACACAAAATTGGTTCTTGCTTTAACAGCTCTCATCTTAATCAGTGGAACCTGCTTGACATTTCTAACAGAATACCAAAATACAGCTACGATTGGTCGACTTCCCTTTGAAAAGAAACTTTTAGTCAGCTTCTTTCAAACCGTCACCATGCGGACGGCTGGATTTGCAACAATTGACTATACACAAGCTCGCCCAGTTACATTGCTCCTTTACATCATTCAGATGTTTCTAGGAGGTGCTCCCGGAGGAACGGCAGGGGGACTGAAAATCACTACTTTTTTGGTCGTATTAGCCTTTGCCCGAACGGAAATCCTTGGCTTGCCTCATACTAATTTTGGTCACCATACGTTTTCTCCCTCTACCATTCAAAAATCCTTTAGTGTCTTGATTGTCTTTACAACAACCTTTATCATTGGCTTGACTTTTTTGACTATGGTCGCTGATAATGGACATCGTTTTATTTACTTAATGTTTGAAGCCATGTCTGCTCTTGGAACGGTGGGCGTAACGGCAAATCTAACACCTACTTTAAATCATGCCGCTTTAACCGTGATTATGTTTTTGATGTTTATCGGGCGTATCGGACCATTGACCTTAATTGTCAGTCTTTCCAATCGAAAACCGAAGAAGAAAGACACAATTAAATTTGCCAATGCAAATATTATTATTGGATAGGAAGGAATTTTATGGATAAACGAACAATCGGTATACTGGGGCTGGGAGTTTTCGGTCGCAGTATCATTAACACACTTCGCAAATACAACTGCGATATTATAGCTGTCGATGACCATGAAGATGTCATCAATCATTTTGAAGCTATTTTAGCGCGAGGTGTGGTCGGCGATATTACAGACCATGATTTGCTTCAGGCGGCAGGGATTGATACCTGTGATACGGTAGTGGTCGCTACTGGAGACAATCTAGAATCGAGTGTCCTTGCTGTTATGCACTGCAAATCGTTAGGCGTTGAAAAAGTAATTGCCAAGGTGAAAAGTAAAACAACCAGAGAAGTCTTGCTAAAGGTCGGAGCAGACCGCTGCATCTCCCCTGAGCGTGAAACAGGGATTTCACTTGCAAAAAATATCCTGCATCAAGCTACGACTGACGTCATTGAACTAGATAAAAATGTATCTATTATTGAATTTTATCCACCTCAGTCTTGGATTGGTAAAAATTTAGTCCAATTAAAACTTCGTCAAAACCACAACCTCAATATCATTGGTTTTCGAGAAACACCCGACGGTGTTCTCAACATTGATACATCACCTGACTATACCTTTAAAAAGGACGAACTGTTGATGGCGGTTATTGACAGTCAAACATTTGACCACTTTGAAGATATTACAAAATAGATGAAAACATCGCTGAGAATTTTTCTCAGCGATGTTTTGTTACCTTTATTACGAATTTGGATCATCCAAACTTCGACCGTGCAAGCCTTTTTCACGTTGGACTTGACGGAGCTTTTCCGGTGTGATGTCATTACCCTCTTCATCCACAATTTTAATCCCTTCAATGTGGTGGCGAACGCTACGACGATAGCCTTCAATGTATTCTTCACGCAATTTAGCTTGCTCTACTTTTTCTTCTGGCGTTAGGCCAACTGTTTTTTTCTTTTTGGCAAGTTCGTTGATACGTTCGATTTTCTTTGGTTCCATTTTTCCCTCCTTGGATTATTTTGTATTGATTTGGTTAAATTGTGCCACTTTTTTGGCTTTCGTCATTAAGGCAGCTAAGAGTGCCAAACGATTTGCTCGGATTGCTTCATCTTCAGCCATAACCATAGTATTGTCAAAGAAAGCGTCAATCACTGGACTTAAAGCGAAGAGTTGCTCAATATTATCTGTTAAGTCATCAGATAACGTTAAGTTTTCTACTGCTGCATGAAGGGCTTTTTCTTCGGCATTTTCAAAGAGACTCTCGTCCACAACACCAGCCGTTTCTGCTTTTTCTGCCAAGTTAAAGACACGTGCTAAACTTTCGACCGACGATTTGAAAGAATCTTCTTGTGCTTTTTCTGCCAAACGACTTGCTGCTTCAACCAAGTCCCGCACAACAAAGGTTGAACTATTTAAAACAGAAGACACGATATCTTTTGGAACATCGCTGTCCATCATTTTTTCAATACGTGCACGGAAGAAATCAAGCACCTGTTCTTTATTGCTATATGTGAGACTGTCAAATTGCAGCGCATAAATCTCTTCTACCAATTCATCTAAAGCAATGTGCCAACCAAATTTATCAAGAATACGCACGACACCTTGCGTTGCTCTACGAAGAGCATAAGGGTCATTTGAACCGCTTGGAATGAGTCCGACCGAGAAGAAAGAAAGAATCGTATCCATCTTGTCTGCAATGGCTAAAATGGCACCAATTTTCGTGTCTGGCAATTCACCATCACTGGCAGTTGGCAAATAATGCTCCCGAATAGCTTTAGCTACTGCTGTGTTTTCTCCTGCAAGCAGGGCATATTTTTCACCCATGATACCTTGCAGCTCATCAAACTCACCAACCATACCAGTCAACAAATCAAACTTGTAAATAGCTGCAGCTCGCGCTACGTCTTTCATTTCTTGCTTAGATAACTGAACTTTTTCTGCTAAAAGGGCTGCAATTTTTGCTGTTCGCTCCATGTGCTCTGCTAGAGAGCCGATTTTTTCATGGAAGGTCACATTTTTCAACTTTTCAACCAAATCAGAAATAACCAATCGTTGGTCTTCGCGCCAGAAAAATTCTGCATCTTCCAAACGAGCTACCAACACTTTCTGATTTCCTTTGACGACATTTTCGAGGTGTTCTACATTTCCGTTGCGTACCGATACGAAATATGGAAGAAGCTTGCCATTTTCATTGCGAACAACAAAGTAGCGTTGATTGACTTTCATGGAAGTCACAAGAACTTCCTCAGGTACATCTAGGTAACGCTCGTCAAAACGCCCGATAAAAGCGGTTGGGTATTCAATCAAATTCAGCACTTCGTCCAGCAAATCTTCGTCAATCTCCACATGAACGTTATGCATTTTCTCGATTTCTTTGATTTGATCCAAAATCATGTTTTCACGTTCCATTGGGCTGGCAATGACAAAAACTTTACGCAAGTCCTCTTCGTAAGAATCTGCTGACTGAATCTTCACTTCATGGCCGAGAAAACGATGCCCCCGACTTGTCCGTCCACTTTCAATATCGAACAAATTCATCAAAAAGGACTCATCATCCAACAACACAGTTAGGGTATGAACGGGGCGAATATATTCAAATGTATTGGTGCCCCAGTGCATATTGACCGGAAAGCTCAGAGAGGTCAGCACATCGGCAACTCCGTCAATCAATTCCTCAACAGGTTTTCCGATTTCTTGCTTGGTGACATAGACATATTCTTCGCCTTTTACTTCACGAAATGTGATATCTTCAACCGTCAAGCCTTTTCCACGAACAAAGCCTTGCGCAGCTTTCGTAAAATGACCATCTGCATCCAAAGCAATCTTCTTGCTTGGTCCTTTAAAATCTTCTGTTAAATCTGTTTGCTTTTCACTTAGATTGGACACGCGCACAGCCAAGCGACGAGGAGTTGAAAACATTTCAATCTTATCAAAAGTTAAACGATTGTCTGTTAAAAAGGCTGCCATTTTGTCGCGCAATTGTTTCATGCTTGGTGTCACAACATAAGCCGGCATTTCTTCTAACCCTAACTCAACCAATAAATTTTTCGTCATTTTTTATTCCTCCTCAGCCAATAATTTCTCACGTGTTGCTTCGTCTAACAATGGATAGCCTAGCCGTCTGCGTTCTGCCACAAAGGTTTTAGCAACAATACGCGCTAAATTACGAATGCGAGCAATGTAGCCTGCACGTTCTGTCACAGAAACAGCTCCGCGAGCGTCCAATAAATTAAAAGTATGAGAACATTTCAGCACATAATCATAAGCAGGATGGACGAGATTGTATTCTAAACAGCGCTTCGCTTCTGCTTCAAAATGATCAAAATTAGCTAAAAGCAAGGCTTGGTCGCTCACTTCAAAACTGTATTTTGAATGTTCAAATTCTGGTTGGCGGAAGATTTCTCCGTATTTTACGCCATCAGCCCATTCAATGTCATAAACGGAATCCACTTCTTGAATATAAGATGCCAGACGTTCCAAGCCATAGGTTACTTCAGACGTCACTGGGTTGGTAGGCAAACCGCCGACCTGTTGGAAATAAGTAAACTGCGTGATTTCCATACCGTCAAGCCATACTTCCCAACCTAGACCTGCAGAACCTGTTGAAGGATTTTCCCAATTATCCTCTACAAAGCGAATATCATGTTCCAGCGGGTTAATCCCCAGCAATTCCAAAGACTGCAAATACAGCTCTTGAATATTGCTTGGGCTTGGTTTCATTACAACTTGAAACTGGTGGTGTTGGTAAAGGCGATTAGGATTTTCACCGTAACGTCCATCTGCTGGACGACGTGAAGGCTCTACATAAGCCGCATTCCACGGCTCAGGACCAATGGCACGCAAGAAAGTATAAGGACTCATGGTACCAGCGCCTTTTTCATTGTCGTAAGCCTGCATGAGCATACAACCCTGATCATTCCAGAACTGTTGCAACGTTAAAATAATTTCTTGGAAGGTTAACTTCTTCGACATAAGATACTCCATTCTTTTTGTGATAATATTCTTACTAACCTGAGTTTATAGTAGAAATAACACCAGCGTCAACAAGTGATTCAATTTGACTGACAAAACAAAAAGCAGAACTGCACTTGACACATACCTATACAGATTTGCATAGGGGCGTCAAAACGCGGTTCCACCCTAGTTTATTACTTCATTGTTAATATAGCCTTAAGATAACATCAAGGACTAAAATTTACCGAAAGCTCCATCTTCATTCAGTTCCTATCTGGCTTTCACCATCCCAGACTCGCTAGAAAGTATCCTGACAAGACCTCTTTCATAAAAACTATTATAGCAGGAAAATAAGATTTTGTAAAATAGAAATACTGATGAAATTTCTCGCAGATAAAAAAGAGAGTGTGGGACAGAAATCAATCATTCGAAGAATTTGATTTCGTCGTCCCACCTCCGCTTTCAATTAAGAAACTAATTCATTAGAAGCAACTTGCACTTTTGTTTTTTTCAAAACAGTTAGTGTTTGAACCTTTTTGGGTCTTTTCCCATTTAATTTTCGTTTTGCTTTTCTTAAATTTGCAGTAGCTGCTTTCACTTCTTCCCTACTTGCTCCTGGATTTTCCAACACAGCCTGAGCATGCTCAAAAGCTGTTAAGTAAGCTGCTTTGACATCATCAGAAGCATAAATGAAGCGATAGTTACTTGCTTGAAATTCCACTTCTCTATCCACTAGCTTTTGCAAGCTGCTAAAGTTCGTGGCTTTGCCATTCAGTCGCTGTTCTGCTGCTTTTAATTTGGCTAGAACTGTATCAATTTGTTCTTGAGTTACACGCTCCTGTGCTAACAGCAAAGCAACTGCTTGGAAAGCTTGGTCATAATTGCGACGGTATTTCTCTGTAGCGTTGGCATAACGTCCTGTTTTTGTCATAGCACCATAGGCAGCAATGGCTTGCTTCACAGAAGCAATATCAGAATCTTTACCGTCCAAATCGTTAGAAGCCGTATTTAAATTTGCTAAAACTTTATCCACTTCAGCTTGAGTCAATTTGCCAGCCACAGCAGCTTGAGCCACTGCGTAAGCCTGATCATAAGCTGTGCGTTTTTCTGCAGCTGCATTATAATACTGAGCAGATGCGACAAGACTAGCTTGTTTATTGACAGCCGCTAGTAGCTGCGTTTTGATAATAACCGCTAACTTAAGAAGATTATTTTGACCTTCAAAGACCTCAACCATTGGATTTTCATCCCACAATTCATAACCCGCAGGAAGTTTCACAAGAACTGTATAACGACCTACTGCAACCGTTTTTCCAAAAGCATTTTGACCATATTTTTGCACTGGTAATACCAATAAATCTCCGTCTGCATTTTTTAAGACGACTGATGTATTTTTAGGAACCGCTTGGTCAAAAGCTACACTTAATGGAGCATAGGCGATTTCTTTCGCTAAAAATTCAATCGTTTTAAAGCTATCCTCAGCTGTCAAATCAAATTCTTGCGTTTGAGGGCTGTACAGTTTTAGACCGCCTTTGTCATAAGTGAACAATTCAGCCACATAGTGTCCAAATCCTAAGAAGTTGATGTCATTTCCTTTATCAAGATTAACATAGTTACCGTTTGCATCTTTGATACGATATACAAAGCTCGTATCCAAATCTTTATGACTTTCAGCATCTACCAAAGCTACACGAATTCGTCCACTATTTTCATCTCCTACTAATTTTGCTAAAGAGATAACATCTTTATTTCCAGCAAAATCTTCTACCAAATAGAAAATATTGGTCTTTTCTACACCTTTTGGCAAAGTGTAACTGCCGTCTTGATTTGCTGCAATATAAACACGGCGTTCATAAATGCGTACATTTCCCAAAGCATCTCTAGCTTGATAGAGGACGCTATTGTTTTTATCTGGCTGAAGGTAGAAGAGGCTTTTTCTTAGAATTCCACCCTCCCCTTCATCTTTTACCTGACGAGCGACAAATGTTTCTACTCCATTTGTATTTGTGATATAACCTGATGTGATGACTGGCTTTTGTGTATCAATTTGAAGTTGGAAAGCTACCGCTTGTTCATTTGCCCCAGGGACATCTGGTGTGTAGCGGATTACATAGGTATATAGGCCGTCTTTCACAGCATTTCTGCTACTATCACGACCATCCCATACGGTATTTTCAACCACATAAGATTTCGGCCCTTTACTATCAAAGTAATTTTTACGACCATCTAAAGCTTTGCTGCTCTTCCAAATTGGTGAACGATAATCTGTATCCGTACTTGCATAGACGCTGGCGGTTAGATTGGTGAAATTTCGATAAAATACTGAGCGGTACTGAATCAAGTCTTTGTTGCCGTCATTATTTGGAGAAAAGGCGAGGCGAACATTTCCATTGGCATCCAACTGCAAGACATTTGTGCCTTGTTCATTTTCCACCGTGCCAAGCACAATCGGACTACGAGCTGTTGTTTGACCAGTTGAATAAAGGGTCTCATTAGCTGTCGTTAAAATAGCACTCACATTGTCACCGGCTGAAACACTCTTATCTTGCGGAACATCGTAATAAAATCCAGACCTGCCTTCTCTGACTAAATTATAAATTGGTTTTTCAGCTGCTGGTAGATTTTGAAATTCGCCACGGAAGCCCATAAATGGCAGGCTAACTACATCTCCATCATCCGCTGGATCAACAAAACGAACAAAACCTTCTAAGAAGTAGCCGTTTGGCATGAGCTTGGTCAATTCTTCTGCAAATTTAGATGTATTGACTTTGACCGTGACACGTTCACTACTGTGTGCCTTAACAGTAATCTCAGGCCAGACAGTTTCTGTTAATTTCCTAGGAGTGAGTGTAAAACGCCCGTCCTTAACATTGTCTGTATTCGTATTGACAATCATTTTCAGTGTCCGATCTTTATCAGAAAGATTGTGAACGGTCACATCAAATGTAAATTCATCCTTAACATTTCCAAGCGATACACTAGGATAATTATTTTCGCCCGTTACATACAAATCTGTAGATACGGCTGCTGCTGTGTCTACAATACCAGCACCTTGTTGACGGGGGGAAGTGTACGTTTCAGTTTCCTTATTGACATGCGGTTTCGCTGTAGACATGATTAAGGCTTTGACTAATTCTGAAATTTCTGCAGGAGATTTGTCTGGGTATTTCTTCAGTAAATACTGTTTGACAAGAGCGGCTACACCAGCTACGTGAGGAGCTGCCATACTGGTTCCGCTCATATTGCCATAGGTATTATCATTGAGCGATGAAAAGATAGAGCCACCAGGAGCAGTTACATCTGGTTTCAATTGACCATCTGTTGTTACACCCCAACTTGAAAAATCAGACATTTCTTTTGCTTCTGGATTGGGCTGATTAGCCATCGCACCATTAAATACTAACTTATACTGACCAGCTTTCAGCGCTTCACCATATTCTTTGGAAATAAAGACTGCAGGATTTTTCTTCCCTTCTCCGTCCAAAGCCATTGTAACATTCGCACCTGCGACATTATTATAGACTACTATTCCAGTCGCACCGTGTTTTAGTGCATTGTTTGCTTTTTCTGCAAATGTAATACTGCCACGTTGCACAAGAGCTAGTTTTCCTTTGACATCCACTCCGCTAAAGTCTTCTTCACGACCAAGCTCAGCGTCTACATATTCATACTCTTTTCCTTTTTTAAACTGTCCTTCTGTTTCAGCTGCTGCATAAGTGAATTTCCCATGATTTAATTCGGCATTGTTTTCCAATCCAAGAACATTAAAGACTTCTTCTGTGACTACTGTGTTATTGACGGAAGCAACAGAGATTGAGTCTTCTACCGTAGAGGGGTTTCCGACTAATCCATAATCAGGATTTTCTGCTAGTGGTTTATCATACCCATATCCAAAAGTATTGCTGTTCCCTGCAGATATGAGGACTGAAACTCCTTTTGCACGGGCACGTTTAATCGCATCTACAATGCTTGGATCAGCATTGATAGTGGAACCAGTAGAAGAACCCAGACTCATATTGATAGAATCCGCTCCCAGGGCAACCGCATCATCAATGGCTTTCGCATAAATAGCTGAACTAGTAGTTCCGCTCCGATCAGAAAAGACCCGCATAAACATAACCTGCGCTTCAGGTGCTACTCCGTAAACATATTCACCATTAACACTTTTCTTATCTGGATTTCCTGTAGCAATCCCTGTTACATGCATCCCGTGCGATGACGTATCTTTTTCTTTGATATTGTCATCACCGTCCATATAATCATAAGCATAGACTACTTTGTCATTATACCATTTCCCATAGTCAATGCCAGCTGCACGCTTAACAGCCTCCATTTCGGCTTCAGTTTTGTATTTTCCTTTTGAAGGATCTGTAATCCGCAATACTTCATGGTGAACATCCAAACCAGAGTCAATAATCGCTACAACAGTGCCCTCCCCTTTATAACCTTGATGCCAGGTTTGAGGAACTTTGATGATTTCATTACTGCTAACACTTGCAGGTCTTGCTTCATCTGACACAGGTGTCTTAGCCGGCTCAGCTTTTGTAGCAGGTGCAGCCGATGAATTCGTCACAGAAGTCGACTCTGCCTCTGTCGATGCTGCTTTCGGTTGCGAAGCTGGTGCACTTTCCTTCTTTGTAGCACTTGTATCTTCTGGAGCTGGTTGCTCTTCAGTGTTGGAAGACACTTCAGTCGGAGAGCTTGATGTCACTTCGGCAACTTGAGCAGTCGCTGTCTGTTGCAGTGTTTCAACAGGAGTGGCTACTGGAGAATCTGTTTTCTCTGCCTCAGATTCTGTATTTTCAGACGCAGTTGCTGATTGAGTAGTCGCTTCTGTTGTCGTAGCAACGTTCGTCTCCTGTGTAACTACGGGCTTAGCTGCCACTTGCTCCTCAGCTTGAACTTGAGCTGCTCCAATCACTAAAAATGTACCTAAAACGACCGAAGCCAAACCAAACTTATACTTTCTCAATGAAAAACGCTGTTTTTGCATATAAATCTCCTCATTTTTATTTTTTAAAAGTTATTATATCGTAAATTTTTCTGAATATTCACACAAAACAGCATTTGTAATGAAAACGTAACATTCCTTTATGAACATATACAAAAAATAGAAAATATAAAGTTTTAACTATAAAATTATTTTGTTTATAGAATCATCGTTCGGAATACACATATACTGATTATAAAAAAGCTGCAAAAAAGAACCTAGGGTGTTATCCTAGATTCTAAAAAAACTATATGAATACTTCAATGTTCCATCTTTACGCTTCGTATCGTTTTTCACCATCCAGATAAGTTGCAACGAGTTCTAAATCTTTGTCCAAAACGATAAAGTCCGCATCGTGACCTTCTTTGATTTGACCACAAACATCATCAATGTGGACTGATTTTGCTGGATTGAGCGTTGCCATCATAACTGCTTCATGTGGGTTGGCAATGCCCCATTTAACCACATTTTTCAGTCCATCTTTCAATTTTAAGATAGAGCCCGCGAGGTTGCCTGTTGATTTGAGACGAGCAGTTCCGTTGGCGACCACTACTGGAAATTCGCCCAACATATAATCTCCGTCTTCCAAACCGCCTGCAGTCATACAATCTGTGATAAGTGCTACATTTTCATGTCCTTTTTGCTTCATCAAAATGTCACAAGCCTTTGGATCAACATGGTGGCCGTCACAAATCAATTCTGCATAAGTGTGAGGCAGCTCATACATAGCTCCGACCATGCCAAGTTCTCGGTGGGTCAATCCACGCATTCCATTATAAGCATGAACCCAGACACTAGCACCCGCGTCCACAGCAACTTTTGCTTCTTCAAAAGTTGCATTTGAGTGTCCCAACGCAACCGTTACACCCTCATCTGTAATGGTACGGACAAAGTCTTCAACACCTTCTCGTTCTGGCGCCAGAGCGATTTTATTGAGCAAACCATTTGAAGCTTTTTGCCAAGCACGAAATTCATCCATTCGAGGATCTTTCATGTAAATTGGATTTTGAGCCCCTTTGTATTTTTCTGTGAAATACGGACCTTCAAAATATAGCCCACGAATCTTAGCACCTGTTGCTTCTTGGTAATGATCACCAATATTTTTGGTCACAGCTAGCAGTAATTCAAAACTTGAGGTCAAGGTTGTCGGTAAAAAACTGGTGACTCCTGTTGACAATAAGCCTTCACTCATAATGTGAAGCGTTCCTTCGATATTATTATCCATCACATCAACACCACCAAAGCCATGAATATGGGTATCTACCAATCCCGGTGCAATAGAATAACCTGTGTAATCTATCACATCTGAATCTGCTGGAATTTCCTTGGACCATTTTCCAAATTTGCCATCGACCAATTCCAGATAGCCACCTTGACGAATACCGTGGGGATAGAAAAATTGATCAGCTTGAATGTATTTAGGCATAATAAAACCTCCTTCATTCGATGAGAGTTTATATTAAGTTACAATTTCTAGCAACTGTAATTGATATTTTGAGGCACTCTCACATTTATTCATTATGTCCCTTTTATTATACCGCTTTCTTCTTTTTTTGTAAATGGTATAGACCTATTTTGCGTATTTTAAATCATCAAAAAACAAACTACATCAGCAGTCTGTTTCTCAATCTTAAATTTGTTCCGCTTGCACTTTCTCCGCCAAGTTCATGGCATGGTCTGCGACTCTCGTATAGTGAGAGATGATATCAATAAAGTTTACGCCTGCTTGCGTAGAGCATTCTCCTCTGTTCAGGCGATGGATATGCGTCTTCCGCAGCTTTCGTTCCATTTTATCAATCGCTTCATGCTTAGCCACCAGACTATTTGCCAATTCAATATCATTATTTTCTACAGAAGCTAAAGATTCTTTAATGAAACTAAGAGTCATATTGTAAATCAACTCCAACTCTTGCAAGGCTGCTGGAGAAAATTCTACTTTTTTTCGACGGATATAGTCTGTCAAGTTGATAAGCGCTTCACCGTGATCTCCGATTCTTTCCAAATCGCGTGAAGAGTCCAGAATATTAGTCAGTACTTCACTTTCTTTTTGACTCAGAGGCTCACTGGATAAATCGATCAGATAGCGCGTCAAATCTTCATCAATCTTATTGATAGCTTCTTCTGTTTTATGCCCTTTATCTGCTGATTTTTCAGTGTTATTTACAATATAATCATAAGCTAGCTCAAATGAGCGCATTGCATAACTTCCTAAATGCAGCAATTCTTTTTTTGCATTTCCTAAAGCAAGCGATGGAGCTTGTTTAATCAAAATCACATCCAAATAAAGCGGCTCGTATTTCACGACTTCATCTTCACCTGGGATCAACTTCGTTACCAAAGTAGCCAGCAAGCCAATGAATGGAAACTGAATAATGGTATTGGTGACATTAAAAGTTCCGTGAGCAAAAGCAATGGTCATTTCTGGACTTAAATGGAGAGCTGTTTGAAACCACTGAATCAAGCTTGTAAATGGTCCTAACACAATCAAACACAAAATGGTACCAACCACGTTAAACATTACATGAGCACCTGCCACACGTTTTGCTGCAATATTGGCACCTAAGGACGCAATAATCGCTGTAATCGTTGTCCCGATATTATCCCCAAAAAGAACTGGCAAAGCTCCTTTTAGCTCAATCAAACCACTCGCATATAGATTTTGCAAAATACCTATAGTTGCGGATGAGGCTTGAATCAGTAATGTAATCCCTGTTCCTACAAACACTCCAAGGACTGGATTTCCACTTAACTTTATCATGTATTCACGGAAAGCGTCTAAATCTTTCAATGGCTCCATAGCGCCACTCATCAGATTTAAAGCAAAGAAAATCCCACCGACCCCAAATAAGACACGACCAATATTATTGATAGAGCGCTTTTTGGTAAAGAAGAGACAGACTGCTCCTAAAAAGAGAATGGGTAAGGCATAATCACCTAGCTTAAAACCAATGATAAAAGAGGTTACCGTTGTTCCAATATTGGCCCCCATGACAATCCCAATTGCCTGCCTAAGCGTTAAAAGTCCCGCACTCACCAATCCAACTGTAATAACTGTCACACCTGAACTGGACTGAATGAGAGCTGTTAGACCAATCCCAACTAGAACACCAAAAAATGGATTGCTTGTATATTTGTCAATAAAATAACGAAGCCGATCACCTGCAGCCTGCTGCAAGCCATCCCCCATCATCCTAATACTATATAGGAAAAGTCCTAAACCGCCTAAAAAGCTAAATATAATTTGCTGCCAATTGATGGACATCTTTTTCCCTCCGAAAAATATGTAGCGGATTATCTCCTTTTCTATTTTAATGGATAAGTGTAAAAGTAACAAGCCTTTTTTAGCATTTTTATCAAAAAAAGAAAGAAAAATAGAATTTCCTTTCTTTTTAAATATATTGATATAGCTAAAATCACATTTTATTTTTGTTCTAAATCGCGGAGCATTTGGTCAATTTTATTCCCGTATTCAATGGATTCATCTTTGATAAATGTCAAATCAGGAATTTTATACATCTTCAAGTTGTGACCCAATTCACGTTTGATCGTTCCTTTGGCTTTTTCTAAACCAATTTGAGCTTTTTCTTGCTCAGAAGCAAGCTTGCTCATCAGCGTGTAGTACACTTTTGCCATTGACAAGTCACCCAACATTTGCACATCTGTAATGGTAATTCCTTGAACACGCGGATCACGAACTTTTTTTTGCAAAATTTCATTGACTTCACGTTTGATTTCCATGCCCACACGATCCACACGAAATTGATTTGCCATGATATCTCCTTTCACTTACTTTAGAAAAAGGTTGAGGCAGACTTTAATGAACCATAGCCTGTCTCTTTTCCATTCATATTTTATTTTGTGATTTCTTCCATGATGTAGGCTTCAATCATGTCGTCAACCTTGATGTCATTGTAGTTCTCAACCATGAGACCACCTTCTTGCCCATTGCCAACTTCTTTCACATCATCCTTATAATGTTTAAGGCTAGCAAGCGCACCATCAAAGATGACAACACCATCACGAATCACACGAACCTTAGAATCACGAGTTACTTTACCGCTAACCACCATAAAGCCACCAATGGTACCGACTTTAGAAACCTTGAAGGTTTCACGGATAACAGCTTCACCGATAATTTTTTCTTCGTATTCTGGATCCAACATCCCTTTCATGGCATCTTCTACTTCTTCGATGACTTTATAAATAATGCTGTGAAGACGAATTTCGACATCATCGGCTTCTGCTTGTTGACGAGCTTGTGGGGTAGGACGAACGTTGAAACCAATGATAAAGGCATTTGAAGCTTCGGCAAGAGTCACGTCAGACTCGTTAATAGCACCAACTGCTGAGTGAACAATCGTGACTTTAACGCCTTCTACTTCAATCTTTTGAAGGGAAGCTGTCAAGGCTTCGGCAGAACCTTGCACATCTGCTTTGATAATAACATTGACAGACTTGACTTCACCTGCTTTAAGGGTATCAAAGAGATTTTCAAGACTAACACGGTGAGTTGCTTGACGTTGCTTCATGAGAGCACGTTTTGCACGTTCTTCACCAGCTGCACGCGCTGCTTTTTCATCTTCATACACTGCAAAATGATCACCAGCCATTGGTGTTTCATTTAGACCCGTGATAGATACTGGTGTAGACGGTCCAGCAACTTTCACTCGGCGTCCACGGTCATTGGTCATGGCACGTACACGTCCAAAGGTATTTCCGACAACGATTGGATCCTGCACATTCAAAGTACCTTGTTGAACGAGCAGAGTTGCCACCGCACCTTTCCCTTTATCCAAGCGCGCTTCGATAACCGTACCAATTGCGCGAACATTCGGATCGGCTTTTAATTCTTGAATTTCGGCTACAAGGAGAACTGTTTCGAGCAACTCCTCAATATTTTGATTGAATTTCGCTGAGATTTCAACGAATTCAGAATCACCGCCCCAAGCAGTTGACATAACGCCATATTCAGCCAATTCACTGATAACGCGTTCGGGATTAGCTCCTGGTTTATCAATCTTGTTAATCGCTACAATAATTGGTACATTTGCTGCTTTTGAGTGGTTAATCGCTTCAATTGTTTGAGGCATTACCCCGTCATCTGCTGCTACGACAAGAATCGTGATATCTGTGACAGAAGCACCACGTGCCCGCATACTTGTAAAGGCCGCATGCCCTGGTGTATCAAGGAAGGTAATTTTCTTACCATTTTCTTCAATCTGGTAAGCACCAATATGTTGTGTAATCCCACCTGCTTCACCTGTAGCAACACGAGAATTACGCAAGGTATCCAAAAGTGTTGTTTTCCCATGGTCAACGTGTCCCATGATGGTCACAACTGGCGGACGCTCTACCAAGGCATCTGGATCAAGATAATCATCATCCACAAAGAAACGTTCGATATCTGCATTATCGACTTCAACTTTAGCATGTGCTTCAATGCCATAATCTACCATCAGAAGTTCAATAGTATCGCCGTCCAACGATTGATTCTGCGTTGCCATAACCCCCATCATAAAGAGTTTCTTGACAATTTCGGCTGGTTCACGTTTAATCCGTTTTGCAATTTCTGCAACGGTCATACCTTCTGTGTATTCAAATTCTTTAGGCAATTCATGGAACTTGCGTTCTGTAACTGGTTTTGGAGTTTGGTTATTGTTCCGATTATTCTTGCCTTTTTTATTTTTCTTGTTATGATTCCAATTACTATTCTTTTGATTTCTCACTTGATTTTGACTGCTTCGATTCTTTTGTTGTTTTCTTGGACCATCTTCTTCACGATCAAAGTCATCGCGTTTCTTGTCTGGTCGAGCTTGTTTTTTCCGACGAGTATCAACTGCGGGAGTTTGACTCGCTTCAGGAGCAACTTGGGGCTGTGGAGCTGGCTTTGTTGCTTCCACGATAGGAGCTGCTGCTTGAAATAATTCTTCTACAGGTTCTTTCCGTTTATTCTGCTCGCGTTGAGCTGCTTTCGCAGCCTGAGCTTGTTTGAAACGTTCTTCACTACCACGAGCATATTCAGCATTTTGTTCAGCTTTCAGAGCTGCTGCACGTGCTTTAAAATCAATGCGTGGTCCTTGATTCGTTTGAGGGCGATTTTGATTTGTAGCATGTGAACGATTTTGCTCTTGACGACGATTATCTTGGTTGCGATGATTGCGATTGTCACGTTGCTCGCCACGATTCCCACGGCCATTTCGGTTTTGGTTGTTTCGATCATTACGCGGATTGCGCTCTTCTCGATTTCGCTTCTCAACATTTTGTTGTTTTTGCGGACGATTGTCTCGCTGTTTATTCCGTCGTTCTGCTTGCTCTTTTGCTCTTGCCTCTCGTTCAGCCTTAAAATTACGACTTTTTGGTTTTGCAGGCGCCGACTTCATTTCCACTTCCGACTTTTGCGTCGGAGCTACTGCCTTCTGCTCTGCTTTCTTCTCAGCCTCGGTCGTTTCTTTCACTGCCGTTGAAGCTGACGGTTGCTCTTTAGGCAACGATTGAGTCGGCTTTTGAGTCGTTTCTTTTTTAGGAGCTGCTGCTTGAGAAAAGCTAGCTGTGATACGTGTTGCTATTTCACTTTCCACGCTGCTGGCATGACTTTTTACCTCAATACCAAGCTCTTTTGCACGCGCCACAATTTCCTTGCTTTCTTTCCCCAGCTCTTTCGCGATTTCGTACAATCTTACTTTAGACAAATCTTGTCCTCCTCTTCTATTCCATAAGAGACCTCATTTTCTTTGTAAATCCAGCATCAGTGATGGCAAGCACTTTTCTTGCCTTGCCTACTGCGGTGCTTAATTCCAGTGTTGAAAACACGGTTGATACTTCTACTTTGTAATAATGACTTTTATCAGTAATTTTCTTGGTCAAATTTGGAGCAGCATCATTGGCTAAAAAGACTAACTTTGCTTTCTTATCTTGTATTGCCTTAACAACCAGTTCTTCACCTGATATGATGCGACCTGCTCGTTGTGCCAATCCAAGTAAACTGGCTAATTTTTGTTTATTCAAGACCAAGCTCTCTTCTTTTAACTTTATGATCCACGTAAGCAATCAGCTCATCGTAAAAATCGTCTTCCACTTCCATATTAAAACTGCGATTAAAGACTCGTTTTTGCTTAGCTTGAAGCGCTTCTTCATTATCAAGTTTGATATAAGCTCCACGTCCGTTTGCCTTGCCTGTTGGATCAATGAAAATTTGACCTTCTTTGTTTTTGACAATGCGGAGTAAATCACGCTTGTCAATGACTTCGTTAGAAACTACTGATTTTCGTAAAGGGATTTTTCTTGTTTTTGCCATTCTTTCCCTCCTTTAGTCTGCTGCTTCAACTTCACTTTCTACAAATTCTGCTTCTACAGGACTTTCAACTGCTGTAAATTCTTCTGCTTCTTCAGCAAATCCGCCAAGCTCACCAGCTTCTTCCATAGCTTCAAATTCACTTGCAGATTTGATGTCAATTCTGTAACCTGTCAAATGAGCTGCCAAGCGTACGTTTTGTCCGCGACGACCGATTGCAAGAGACAATTTGTTATCTGGCACAACGACAAGAGCATGCTTGCTATCTTGACTGTCAAAGATGACTTGATCCACTTCTGCCGGAGCAATCGCATTGTAGATAAACTCTGCAGGATCTGCTACCCACTCAATCACATCGATGTTTTCTTCAATAGGAATCATACGGTCTGATTTTGCATCATACTTAGCAGGATGAAACTTGCTAGTGATTTTCTTGATGTTTGCGCCACCACGTCCAACGATTGTACCAATTGCATCTACATTTGGGTTGTGACTACGTACCGCAACCTTGGTTCGATCACCTGCTTCACGAGAAACGCTCATAATTTCAACCGTTCCATCATAAACTTCAGGAATTTCTTGCTCCATCAAGCGTTTGATCATCTCTGGATGACTACGGCTAACAAAAACATTTACACCACGAGGATTGTCCTCAACCTTATAAACAAAAACTTCAATGCGGTCGTGTGAAGCAAAGACTTCTCCAGGGATTTGGTCTTGTTTAGACAACTGCGCTTCAATGCTGCCAAGATTGACATAGATGAAACGATTGTCAAAACGTTCGACTGTTCCTGACATGATTTCATTTTCATGCTCTTTGTACTTATTGTAGGTAATCGCCCGCGTTTGCTTGCGCATCTTTTCCATAATTGTTTGCTTAGCAGATTGAGCTGCTACCCGACCAAATTCAGCCGGCGCTTCTTCAAATTTGATTTTATCACCAAGCTCATAAGCTGAGCTAATGGCAAGAGCATCTTTTAAGCTGATTTCCAAACGGCTATCAAAAACTTCGTCCACCACTTCACGAACTGTATAGACACGAAAATCACCTGTTTTTTCATTAAATTCAATGGCCGCACTATCTGACTGACCATAACGGCGACGATAAGCGGAGCGTAAGGATTCTGTCACTGCTTCGATAATGTCTTCTTTTTTGATTCCTTTATCTTCTTCCAAAATGCGGAAGGCCTCTAGCATTTCTTTACTCATGTTTTTTTCGCTTTTGTAAAAACAAAAGCAATCCTTTCTTTTTTCTTACTAAAATTTTACTGCTAATCTTGCTTTGGATACTAGCTTGTAAGGAATTTGAACAACTTTCTTACGCGTCTTATCCATATATTCCATTGTTACACTATCTTCCTCAAAAGAAAGCAATGTTCCTTCAAAGGTTTTACTTTTATCAACTGCTTGATACAGACTAACATGGATATATTGCCCAACTGCATCTGCTAATTGTTCTTTCGTTTTCAGCGGACGTTCCAACCCTGGGCTCGTCACCTCAAGGAAATACTGCTCAGGAAAAGGATCCGGCTTAATCGTGTCCAAAAGCGGACTGATGATGTCCGTCAAATCTGCCGTATCATTTACGGTAATCCCTCCCGGCTTATCTACAAAAATACTGAGAACATGGTCGCTCCCCATCTTACCATACTCAATATCCACTAATTCATACGGTTCTTGGATGACTGGCTCGACAACCTCTTTTACCAATTCTACAATCGTTGCGATAAGACTACACCTCCTCACAGATAAGAGGCGAAGATACTTCCTCGCCTCTCTTTCATATTCATTACTTGTATTATAGCATAAGAAAAAATAAAATGCAAGAAAATATATTCCTGTATTTTATTTGATGCTATATTTATCAATCGTAAGAAAATTGATTGATTTCAGCATTGTGGTTGACAGATAATTCTAAAAAGAATTGACTATAAAGTCAAATAGAATAACTTACAATCAAAATCACTCCTCATAAAGGTTTTTTATTTCGAAATTAAATAGCAAATAATTGACCTACAAGATAAGTTACTGTCATAGTCAAAAGTCCAATGACTAAGTTTCGAATCATGGCATTTTTTATCGGTGCTTTTCCTAACTTGGCACTGGTGTATCCCGTTCCCAATAGCGATAAAGCAACGATGACTACTGTCGCCGGAATTCTATAACTAGCAGAAAAGAAGACAATGCTCAGCATGGGAAAGATAGCTCCTGCTACAAAAGCGATAAAGCTGGAGATTGCTGCATGCCAAGGATTAGTAAATTCTTCCACTTCAATACCATACTTTTCCGCTACCAAAGCTTTGAGAGGATCCTTTAAAAAAGCTCGATTGGTTAAAAGCTGGGCAGAAGTCTCACACTCGCCATTCTGGATATAAGCTGCATAGAGCGACTGCCTAGCAATATCTGGATTTTTCATTAAAAGATCTCGCTCTCTAACAACTGCGGCCTCCTCCGTATCCTTTTGAGTGGAGACAGATACATATTCACCACCTGCCATGGAAAAAGCTCCCGCAAAGACTGCTGCTAACCCAGAAAGAAAGATAATCCAAATACTTTTTGTCGCACTTGCTACCCCTATTACCACACCCGCGATAGAAATAATACCATCATTGGCCCCTAATACTCCAGCTCGCAAAATATTAAGCCGACCGCTAAAATTCTTATAAATCTCTTGTTCTCTCATCATCGTCAGCCTTCTCTTTTCTCTTTATTTAGAATTATTATAAATAAAAACTTAATCAAGCACAAGAGAAAAGAACAAAATGAGAAAAGTTCTACCATTTAATAAAATTTCTTGAAAATCTACTTGGACAGCAACGTTTTACTTTTTAGCAAACTCAAAACAAGACCATTCTACCAAATCACACATATATATATTTATGATAAAAGGTCATCCGATTGATACCACAATCTTCTACAATGTCCTGAATCGTAAATTTTGTTAATAGCTTTTATAACAAAATGTTTAAATGAAGCTTCTAAAGTTCATTTTGTCGCTTGAGACATTCTTTTGCTCCTCTTGTTTTTTAGCAATCTTTTCTCCTGAAAATCAGAAAAGGGAGTGGAGGCTGGGACAAAAGTCCGACCTCAAATATAAAAAGCGAACAAAACTAGTTTTCTGGTAATCAGAATTCTGCTTTATTCGCTTTTCGCATTTAATTATAGATTAGAAGGGCTTAATAATTAAGATTTTTAAAAATTGAAATCTTTTTGTCCCAAACTCACCCCCGCAAAGGTGCTTAAACAGTTATCAAGCTGTTTAAGGTTGCAGATGAAGAAAACGAAGTTTTCGTCAAAGGTGCTCTTCCGAGCTTAAACAGCGAATAAAGAGCCCAATCACCTACTGCGTTATTCGTTTATTACTAAATCTGATAGAAGCTGGGACACTTTTTGCCCAGCCTCTTTCAATTATCTATTTCACCTTAAAACTCTGCCTCAACCCGATAGATGACTTGACCTTTGTTGACAAATTTTTGCTCATATTCCGTCATCACATTATTCTCAAAGTCGCTCGCGTGCAAATCCAACCAAACGCCATTTAGTTTCATGCCGTATTGAGAAAAGCTCACCAAGCTATATTCAAAGAGGCCACGATTATCTGTTTTGAAATGAATCTCTCCATGTTCTGGTAAAATTTGCTTAAAGGTATCGAGAAAAGATTTGTAGGTCAAGCGCCGTTTTTCATGGCGTTTCTTGGGCCAAGGATCAGAAAAATTCAGATACAAACGATCAATCTCTCCATTTTCAAAGTAGTTGGTCAAATCAGAACCATCTACCCAAAGGAGCTTGATATTGGGAACATCAGCTACTAAAACCTTATCCAAGGCGTAACTCAAAACAGATTTTTGAATATCAATTCCGATATAGTTAATTTCTGGATGAGCTTTTGCCATTTCTGAAACAAACGCACCTTTCCCACTTCCCACTTCAATATGAATAGGGTGCTTATTCCCAAAAATCTCATGCCACTTGCCCTTTGCTTCAGCAGAATTTAAAATCACATATTGCGGGTTTGCTTCTAGTAATTCCGTTGCGCCTTTGCGATTTCTAACTCTCATGACACCTTTCTTCCGTATTTTGAGCGGAAGTTACGCAAGGCATAAATCTCCCGATTCACATTTTCCAAGTCTGCATTTTCATAATACTTCGCAATCTGACATAGGTAAGCATACTGACCATACCAGTATAATTTCTTCAATACCGTTTCATTATAGCGATAGCCATAGTAGGTCAACCATTCTTTCCAACGCACCTCTGGAATATAATGGCTTAATATATGAGCCACATCAAACATACGATCTGTCAATCGAACAGAATCCCAATCTACTAAATACACCAATCCACTATCTGTCTCAATCCAGTTACTATGACGCACATCGCCATGCACAATCGTTGCATGATCCTCGCGAAATTGTGGTAAATGACTACGCATATCATTTAAAACCGACCGTAAGTAATGATTATTTCCAATTGCCAATGGTGCGTGTTCTAACCAAGATTCCAATAAATCTGCTGGCGTCTCCAAGGAATAACCCAACCGACGCAACTGTGTCATCAAAGGACGTGAACGATGCAGCCGTGTCAAAATATTTACAATTTGTTTTTTGTCCATTTCAGTCGGCGTCAAAATTTTTCCTGATAGCCATTCCTGTGCACTCATGACATTGCCGTCTGCCATGCGACGACTCCACAATAATTGCGGTGCGATTTGTTCTCTAGCCAAACCTACTAAGATTGGGGTCGTGTTCATCTTGACGAAAACGCGCGCCCCATCTGGATAGGTGCCCATGTAGGCTTTCCCACTTTTACCTGCAATTGGTGTCAGAGTTAGCTCATTATCAACCAAGTCCATTGTTCTCCTCCGTAAAAAGTTTCCTATCTATTTTACTAATTTTACTTCCTTTAGTCAACCAAACTTCTTAATTTGAATGGTAAATAAATGACATAGAGTAGCAATGTGATTCCTATCATAAAAAGCAAAGCTACTCTATCTTGGAAAAACAGCAAAGCCATTATTGTTTCCACAAAAAGCACGCTGTAGCCAATAAGAACAATCACTTGTTTCACTCCTTTTAACTTTGAGTTGATTTCTAAAGGGAATAAGAACGTCAAATATTGGTAATCAAAGGCATGGTACAAGGCTGTCAACTGAAATAGCAGGAGATAATTTAACAATGCCACAAATATGGCAGCAATCCACGATTGACTGATAAAACCAATTCCCAAAAGAGACAGAAACAGCAACCGTATAGTCAAGGCAAGAAAATCACCATTGCGCAAATAAGAACGCAAATACATATTTTGCCAAGTAGTCGACTGTCTTTTTGGTAGAATATTCGTCAAACCATCAAGATATGCTCGGCGTTTTACGCTATTGGAAATTCCCTTAACATTGGTAAAGAGAGCAAAGAAACGCAGAATCGTCTGTTTTCGTCTTTCTTCGTAAGCAATGAGATAGCCCCAATTCACCCCTGCACCTTGGTAAAATTTCTGGCTTTTTTGCAAAAAGATAAACCATTTTGCTAGCAACATAAGAAAAACAAGAATAAACCAGCCCCAAAGCGGCATGCCTAAAGCAAGAAGAAGCGGTGCTAATAGTAACAACGCAACGGTTTGAAGCAAGGCCCATAATCGATAAGATAAATGCGTTTGTTCTTGTAGGTAGCTTTTTAATTCCTCTTCTTTGACTAACAAAAATAAACTATCTGGTTTTTCCATATAAGTCGCGATTCGTCCCAGAGGCAACAATAAAATCAAAAGAACTGCTAAAGCAAGAATGATTGGCAGGTGATTTGAAGGTAAATTTCGCAACAACTGACTGTATTGAACCGCTAAAAAGCCAGTAAAAACTAATAAAAAGAGGACAAAATGGTCGTTAAAAACATAGCGCGAATACTTCAAACATTGATTGCGAAATACTTGTTTGCGCTTTTGAAACAGTTCTCTCATAGGCTCGCCTCTTCTGTCAAAGCTAGATAAATGTCATTGAGACTAGCTTCTGGCATGGCAAATTCTGCTCGTAATTCTGCTAAATTGCCTTTAGCTCGGATTTCTCCCTTATGCAATATCACGAATGAATCACACATCTTTTCTGCCGAATCCAGCACGTGCGTGCTCATGAGAATTGACTTGCCTTTTGCCTTTTCATCCTCCAAAAGCTCTATCAAGTCAGCAATAGCAACTGGATCAAGTCCCAAAAATGGTTCATCAACGATAAAAAGGCTGGGGTCAACCACAAATGCACAGATAATCATGACTTTTTGCTTCATTCCTTTAGAAAAATGCACCGGAAACCAATCCAATTTTTCTTTCAAGCGAAACATCGTCAATAATTTCTCCACGCGCGCAAAAGCCACCTTTTGCTCCACATCATAAGCCATAGCAACCGTTTCAATATGCTCGCGCAGCGTTAATTCCTCATACAAACTAGGTGTTTCCGGAATAAAACCAATTTTCTTACGATAAACTGTAGGACTATCTTGCAGTTTAGCACCGTCAATTAAAATTTCACCCTTATAAGGTGTTAAAAGTCCAATAATTTCATTGATTGTAGTGGATTTACCTGCACCATTCAAGCCAATCAGCCCCACCAGTTCCCCGTTTCCTACTGTGAAACTGATGTCTTTTAAAACAGGGATATTCACATAGCCCCCTGTAAGCCCTTTTATTTCTAACATATTTTCTCCAAATTCTGGTATAATGTTCTTATATTATAACAAAATCTAGCAAAGTAGAGGTAAATTTGATGGCAGATTGCATTTTTTGTAAGATTATTGCAGGAGAAATTCCAGCTTCTAAAGTATATGAAGACGATGAAATTCTAGCATTTTTAGACATCTCACAAGTAACGCTCGGACATACCTTGGTTGTCCCTAAAAAACATTTCCGCAACATGCTTGAAATGGACGGTGAAGCTGCCAGTCAACTTTTCGCACGCATTCCAGATATTGCTCGTAAAGTGATGAAGGCGACTGGTGCAAAGGGGATGAATATCATCAATAACAACGAAGAAATTGCCGGTCAATCTGTCTTCCATACACATGTCCATTTAGCACCACGCTATACAGAAAATGATGATTTAAAACTGACTTTCGTGGCGCACAAACCAAACTTCCCTGCTCTTGCAGAATTAGCCGAGAAAATTTCAAAAGCATAAGGAGAAACCATGAAACTTAGTAATCTATTGTTATTCACCGGTGCAGCTGCAGCCAGCTTTTGCCTTGTTAAAAATAGAGAAAAACTCATGAACGAGGCTGTTGAAAATTATGAGCTAATGGACAGGATTCAAGACAATCTCCAAAACATTCAACGAAATCTCCAAGTCGTTCAAGAGCAAAAAGACAATCTCCAAACAATTTCACAGGATTTAACTTACCAATTCAAACTTTTTGAGCAAGACGCTACTGCTCGACTTCAACAAATTCAAGATATCTGGAACACTCACATCAACTAAGAAATAAAAAAGAATTTAGACACACGCTAAATTCTTTTTTATTATGTCATTGTCCGTATTGACCGTAATACTGTCCATTTTGGTCTGTTCCATAAGGATTGCTGGAATACGCAGAAGAATCAGCAACACCAGTTGTTGTGCCACTTCCTGATTGACTGGAACTAGGAGCGGCACTGCCATACAATTCTTCATATAAAACTGCATTGGTTTCCAATTCAGTCACTTCTTCCAAGCCAAGTGATTTTCTCAGAATATTTTGCATTTCCAACATATGCTCCGAAGTTACGATTTGGTAAGATCCACCGTCTGGTAAAGTAGCACCCTCACCTTTCAATTGCTTACTTTCAATATTTTTAAAAGCATCTTGGTAACCTAATAATTGCGGAATACTGCCAGAAGACAACTCTACATTGGTCTGCATATTGTTGCTAACAGCTTTTAAAATAGCTTGATAATGGCTGACACTATTTAAACTCAGCACTTTTTGGACTACTTTTTGAATGACTTCTCGTTGACGCTTTTGACGGCCATAATCCCCTTCTGGATCTTGATAACGCATGCGAGAATAAACCAACGCCTGATCTCCGTTGATGTGTTGCTTACCTGGTTCAACAACTGCTTTGTATTCTGGTTCATTTTCTTCAATCGAAATAGGGAAACCAAGTGTGTTATTAACCGTGATACCGCCAACAGCATCAACCAATTGCACCAGACCTTTCATATTGATAAGCACATAGCGGTCAATGTGAATATTCATCATCTTTTGCACTGTGGAAATAGCTAGCTCAGCTCCACCATTTGCATAAGCCGCATTGAGCTTTGCTTGCATGGTTTCGTCGCCATTTTTTATATTGGTGAGAATATCCCGCTCCAAACTCATCATCGTAGTCTTTTTCGTCTTAGGATTGACCGTCATGAGAATCATGGAGTCACTATTTCCAGTCCACCGATCTGAGCGTGAACCACTACCCGTATCCACCCCCATTAAGAGCAAGGTAAGCGGTTTGGTAGCTGCAATAACATCTGTATCTTTCCCAAAGCTCTTGTAAGTCTTAGACAATACATCCGTTGATTGGTTATAAATCGTAAATCCATAAACGCCTAGTCCTGCAACCGTTACAAGACACAAGCTTAAAAACATTAAGATAATTTTTTTTAACATATTATTCTAATCTATCAGTTTTCCCATTAGGTAAACATCAAGAAATTTCCCTTCTGCAAGATAGGTCCCTCTTTTTTGAACGCCCTCAATCTCAAATCCAAATGCCTGATACAAATGAACAGCACGCTTATTTCTGACTTGTACAGTTAATTCTAATCGTCGAATCACTCCAGAATTCTCTGCCCAGTCTATCGCTTCTCCTAGAAGAAATTTCCCTAAGCCTTGATTCCAAAATGCTCTTTTAACCACGATAAAGACCTGTCCAATATGTCGAATCCGCTCATGAAAATCAGCTGTAATGCTTACAAGACCAGCAATTTCATTATCTAATAGTGCAATTAGATAAATCTGGTTATCTGACGCAGCTTGATGTTGAATGAAAGAGCTCATCTGCTCTTCTGTCATCAAAATCCCTGCAGCATCTAATGTCATGTAATCTGATTCTTTTCCAACTTGATTAAGAAAATCAATTAAAGATTTGGCGTCTTGAGGTTCTGCTTCTCTTATAACTAGCTCTAACTCAGTCATTGACAAATTCCTCAAGCAGTTTCTCAGCTCGATGTCCTTTTGCATCAAAGACCAATTCTCGACCATCACTTTTTCTTAAAATTGTCAATTTGAGATAGTCACTTGGCAAACTATCTCCCAACAATTCGCCCCATTCAATAACCGTCACTCCATCTCCAAAGAGAAAATCGTCTAAATCAATAGAATCTGGATCTTCTCCAATGCGATAAACATCCAAATGATAAAGCGGTAGGCGTCCGTCATATTCTCGTACAATAGTATAGGTCGGACTTTTGATCATTTGTTTGATACCCAGTCCACGTGCTAACCCTTTGGTGAACGTTGTTTTCCCAGCACCCAAGTCACCCGTTAAAATCAAAACATCTTGTTTTCGGAGTAAAGCGCCTAATTTCTCGCCCCACGCCATCAACTCATCTTCATTATGGCTAAACATTCTTTTATTATACCAGAAGTTTTCATTTTCTGCTGAAATTTAACAAAAGAAAAAAGGCTGGGACAAAAGTCCTTAACCTCTTCAGATTTTTATGAGTTTCTTGCAAGTCGCAGTGGCTGAGTGGGTTCTATGCGGTTGATAAATCAACCTTTACAGCCCCACTCAACTGTGCGGGGGTGGGACGACAAAATCAAATTTCTTCGAAATTACCGATTTTTGTCTCACTCCCGATTTTTCAATCATTAAGCTAAAGCTAGACTGATAAAGTTTAAGATAAACAAAGCATCCAATACCCAGATAATTGGGTGAACTTCCTTGGCTTCACCTTTGATGATTTTCACAAATGCATACATGATGAATCCTGCAGCAATACCATGAGTAATACTGTAAGTAAAGCCCATGAAAACGGATGTAAAGAAGGCTGGTACTGCTTCTGATAAATCGTCCCATTCGATATCTTTCATACTGGAAAGCATCATAATTCCGACAATGATAAGAATAGGAGCTACTGCTACTGTTGGGACAATAGCAAGAAGTGGACTAAAGAAACTTGAAATAGCAAACAAAGCCGCAACGACAAGTGCTGTTAAACCTGTACGACCACCGGCTTCAATCCCAGCTGCACTTTCTACATAAGTCGTGACATTTGAAGTTCCTGCAATCGCACCAATCGTTGTCCCAACCATGTCTGAAAACAGCGCCTTGTCCATTTTAGTCTGAAGCCCAGACGAATCTTTAGCAGCTTCTTCATCTGCAATATTAAAGATACCTGCTTTACGACCAGTACTAATCAAAGTTCCAATATTATCAAAAATATCTGTTAATGAAAAGGCCAAAATGGCTAGAAGCACTTCTGGAATGCGAGAAGGTTTTGCAAATAAAGCTAACAAACCATCTTTACCTAAAGCTGCACCAAAAATCTTTCCTAAATCCTGAACAGCAGCACCGATATTATTGGAAGCAAAATTGATTTTTGAAAGATCTACAACTCCCACCAAAATGGCTACGATTGTGGTTGCCGCAATAGATAACACAATACCTCCGCGCACACGTTTCAAGACAAAGAAAATAGTGATGAGAATTCCAAACAAAGCGACAAGAACAGCTGGATTGTTAAAATCTACCAAGCCCGGTGTTGCCATTCCATTAGCCGTAATAGCTGCTTGTGCCTTATCAGCACCTTTTCCTGCAACAGTATAGGTTCCTGGATCGATTGAAAATTTCAAAAGTCCCGCTTTTTTCACTCCGATATAAGCTAGAAAAATTCCAATCCCACCAGAAATCGCATATTTTAAACTTTCAGGAATTGCATGAATAATAATCGTACGAACCCTAGTCAGCGTGACAATAATACTAATAATCCCGCAGAGGAAAACCATTGCCAGCGCCTCTTGCCATGTATAACCAAGTGCAAATACAACGGTATAAGTAAAGAAAGCATTCAGTCCCATACCAGGCGCCTGAGCGTAAGGAATGTTGGCATATAAAGCCATCATCAGCGTCCCTGCAACAGTACCAATGATAGTCGCTAAGAAAACACCTTGTGCTGGCATGCCTGTTTGACTGAGCATTTCAGGGTTGACAAAGAGGATATAACTCATTGCAAAGAAAGTGGTTAAACCAGCAAGAACTTCTGTACGAACAGTCGTACCGTTTTCTTTTAGTTTAAAAAACTTGTCCATTTTTAAAAATCTCCTTAAAATTTACGAACGATAATAGATATAATACCACAAAATATTCATGTTTTCAACAGAAGTTTTAAAAATAAACAAATTAATTCAATGTTTTATACAGAAAATCTTTATTTAGACTGACTTTTACTCAAAAAGACCAAGGACATGATTTGAATAAAGGTAAACCCTAAAATGAATAACAGGCGCTCCCTCTGCAAAGCAGCTGCCAACCGCTCAAAGACTAACGTAGGATGGCTGACTAGATCCCAAGAATTGAGCCGATCATAGCGACCAATGTAAATTGCGAGACTCGATAAAAATGAGACGGCTCCAATAGCCAAATATTCCAGCCACCATTTGAGCTTCAAATAGCCCGAAATCAAATTCCAGCTCTCTATTCCGCATAGAACCCCGAAGAAAATACTTGGAATAAAGGCCATAAAAAGATGTAGACTTTCTCGGTTCCACAAGGTGTCACTCACCCAGTGCATGTGTACCAAGTCCGTAATCATATAGAACGTATTGGGATAAAACACTAGCCAAAGAATTGCTACAGGTAAGAAAAACCATTTCTTTTTAAACTGAATGGCTAGAAAAGCCGCATCATAGGCAACCAAAGCTAGAAACATATTCCAAATCAAATCTGGACCTTTTGTCAAAATTCCTTCAGCATAAACGATAGCAGAAATAATCGCAAAGAAAATATGAATGATAATTGTTTTACGCATACTCGATTTCCTCCTTCATTATATAAGAAAACATTATATCACAAATTCTGCACTTTCATCTTAAAATCTGCTATAATAGAAAACAGCACAAATGAAAGAGTAGACTATGACAAAAAAAGTAATTGCAGTAGATTTAGACGGAACCTTGCTCAATTCTGACAGCAAACTATCTGAATTTACAAAAGAAACCATTAAAAAAATTTCTAAAAAAGGACATCATGTTGTCATCACAACCGGACGCCCTTATCGAATGGCACGGGAATTTTATAAAGAATTGGAACTACACACTCCAATGATCAACTTTAATGGCTCTTTGACCCATATTCCGGAGAAAAAGTGGCAACAGGAAAGATGTATCACCTTAGATAAAGAATATCTATTAGACATTGTCAAAAGGAAGGAAGAGATTGAAGCAGACTTCATTGCTGGGGAATATCGGAAGAAATTTTATATCACAGCCCCCAATGAAACGATTGCCGACCCGAAATTATTTGGTGTAGAATCTTTTCAACCTGAAAATCAATTTAATCCAGAATTGGTTACCAAAAATCCCAACTGTATCCTTTTGCAAACGCATACCAATGATAAATATGCTTTGGCGGATGAATTGAATCAATTTTATCAACAACAATTATCTATCAATACTTGGGGCGGCCCTCTCAATATCCTCGAATGCACTCCAAAAGGCGTCAATAAAGCTTTTGCTTTGAAATATTTATTAGAGGTTCTGAACGTGGATCGGAAAGATTTGATTGCTTTTGGTGACGAGCACAATGATACAGAGATGTTAGCTTTTGCCGGTACTGGCTATGCCATGAAAAACGCTAGTCAAACACTTCTTCCCTATGCAGATGAACAACTACCACTGACCAATGACCAAGACGGAGTCGCTCATCAATTATTGAAACTATTTTTATAATAAGACTTAGAGTTGGATAGGTTTTCTGTCCGACTTTTTAATATTTACACGTAATCTTCCCAGATTTCATTTTTCTGAGACTGATTGTGCACTAGCAATCATGGGGCGATCTCATCAGCTATTGATTTTCAATTATTTTCTATCAGTTTATTTATGCTATAAATTGAATATTATAAAT
>NZ_JAKZJH010000030.1:0-418 GCF_031142795.1 Streptococcus sp. IsoGale021 | reverse complement strand
TTATCACAAAACTTCTTGGAATTGAAGACCAAAATATCAAAATAGACAATCTTTTTGATGCCGGTACTCACAAAGAAATCCTGGCCCACCTTGACTATGATGCCCCTCCATGCCCTGCCTGCAAGGGACAGATGGCCAAATACGACTTCCAGAAACCTTCTAAAATCCCTTATCTGGAGACAGCAGGATACAAAACCCTTATCCGACTCAAAAAGCGGCGCTTTCGCTGTAAAAACTGTGGAAAAATGGCTGTCGCTGAAACCTCCCTCGTCCAGAAAAATCACCAGATTGCCTCTGCAGTCAAACAGAAAATCGCTCAATTATTAGTTGAGAAGCAAGCCATGACTGATATTGCCCACAGGCTATCGATCTTAACCTCAACCGTCATTCGCAAGCTCAAGGAATTCAAATTTGAAAC
>NZ_JAKZJH010000003.1:0-214934 GCF_031142795.1 Streptococcus sp. IsoGale021 | reverse complement strand
TAATAAAGCTATCTTAAAAAAACAAGGAGACTTATCATGAATGATTATTTACACTTTTTAGATGAGCGTGCATCCGTTCGGCAGTTTGATCCTAATACCATTTTATCAAACGATCTTATTAAGGAAATGCTAAAGCATGCTAGCTATGCTCCATCCAGCAATAATTTCCAGCCTTGGCGAGTTGTAGTTGTAAAAAACAAAGAAAAGCAAAGAGAGTTAAAGAGACTGTCAGCATATCAGCCACAAGTTGAGACAGCTTCAGCGGTATTTCTTCTGTTTGGGGATAAAGAGTCCTATAATTTAGAGCGATGGCAGGCTTTTCATTTGAAAGAAGGAGTCATTACAGAGGATAATGCTGTTGAACGCACTAATAGGATTCGTCAGTATTTTTCTCTTCACCCTGAAGACAAGGAGATTGAGGGATTGCGATTGGATGTTGGTCTATTTGCTATGAATCTCATGCAGGTGGTGCGAGCTTTTGGCTATGATAGCGTACCTATGCGGGGGGTTGATTTTGAGGCAATCAAAATCTATCTCAAAGTACCAAATGATTGGGAACCAATTTTGATGCTGCCAGTGGGAAAGGCCTTACAGGCGGGTTATCCACATGTGAGAAAGTCTGTTGAAGAATTTGCCGAAATCATTGAATAGAATAATGTTGTGAGTAATAAAAACATAATATATATTCAAAGATGACTAACTCAAATATGTGTAAGGCTAGCTTTTGGATTTGTCCGGTTGCTTTATAGATGATAATGCTACAAGATTATTTAATTTCATTATCTTGCAATAATAAATAGACAAAGAGATATGATATCGATAATTGAGAGTATAGGTAATTTAGCTAAGAGTGAAAAAATATTTAGCAAGTTCGACCTATTTACGATAACTTTACAAATTTATTCTATTGAATTAATAAAATGAGACTCCAATCCCTCTAATTTATTTCTTTCAATATAGAGACAAACTACTTTTTCAAGTAATCAAGCTTGCTCAATGTTTAAAAATAGCAACGGAACTCTAAATGGAGTATTCATTATTATTATAAAAAGAAAAACTGAAGAAAAGTCCCTGAAACAGACTCTTCATCAGTTTAAGCTGGAAATTATCTTTCCAGCCTTTTTGCTTATCTTGAACGTTGTTTTCCAGCGTTACGATTTTTCTTTTTATTTTGTTTTCTATTTTCAATAACGGCCTGTGCTTGAGGTGTCACATCTTTTTTACGACCAGAATTTTTAATGGCTTTAGGCGGATTATTTTTATATTCTTCAGCTACGCATTTTCTGAGCTGAGGACGGATGTAATGATTGATAATCAATTGTTGGATAATCATGATGAAACCACCGACTACCCAGTAAAGTGTAACACCTGCTGGAGCTGTGAACGAGAAGATGACAATCATGAGCGGGCTCATGTACATCATTTTCTTCATTTGCTCTTTTTGAACCTCATCAACGCCGACAAGGGTCAAAGCAGATTGAATGAAATACAAAATTCCGACGATAATGGTGAGAAGAATGCTGGCTTTTCCGAGTGGAATTCCTAGGAATACACTCTTAGCCACTCCTTCAGTGTATTGAGCAGAGAAATAAAGGGCAGAGAAAAATGGTAATTGAATCAGGAGAGGAAGGCATCCGATACCTCCGAGCATATTGACACCATTTTCTTTTTGAGCAGCCATGAGTGCTTGCTGAGCAGCCAGTTTTTCTTCTTGTGTTTCCGCATTCTTCATGCGTTCTTGGATCGGCTCAAAAATAGGCTTCAAGTAATTCATCTTTTCAGATTGGTAAGTTGATTTCCAAGACTGATAGAGTCCAAGTGGAAGGATAATCAAGCGCACAATCAAGGTGACGATGATAATGGCCATACCAAAACCAAGTCCCATATTATTAGCAAAATACTGAATGGCAAGGCTCATTGGTCTTCCAATAATATCCCAGACAAATCCAGCAGGCTTGCCATCTTTGACTTGCACACATCCTGAGAGTAGCAGAAGCATAGACAGCCCTAACCCTGAGAATAAAATACGATTTAATTTTTTCACGTTTTTGTTTCCTTTTTCTAAAAAATAATACCTTTCTATTCTACTGTTTTTTTCCTAAATATACAATAGTTCTTGGGACCTAATTTGCAATTTTAAAATCTGAATAGGAATCAAAATTAGCCATTGTGACATCTAAATAGCTGACTTTTGAAAATGGCGTTGGTCCTTTGCGGATTTCTTGGATAAATTTTGCCATGAGTGCAGAATTCTCCGCTTGTGCTAAGATCTCTACAGTTCCGTCTTCATTATTCCAGACACGTCCAGTGATGCCACCGATTTCTGTGGCAAGTGTGTAAACACCCCAACGAAAGCCAACTCCTTGCACGCGACCTTGTGCAATCATTCTTACTTTTTGCATGTGAACCTCCTTTTTGTGATATAATAGTTCTATGAATATTATAACCTCAAAAGCTAATAATGTGGTAAAAAACACCAAGAAATTACTTCAAAAAAAGTATCGGAAAGACTCATACTTAATTGAGGGATGGCATTTATTTGAAGAAGCAGTCCAAGCACAGGCTGAGTTTCGGAATATCTTTGTTTTAGAAGAATTTGTTGATAGAGTGCAAGATTTTCCTCAAGTTCATGTAGTGACGGCAGATATTTTAGCGGATTTGGCTGATTCTAAAACACCACAAGGCATCGTGGCAGAGATTGCTTTTGAGGAAGCGCCGATTCCTGCAGTTCTCAAAGGGAAATATCTCTTTTTAGAAGATGTGCAGGATCCGGGGAATGTGGGCACGATTATCCGAACAGCTGATGCGGCTGGCTATGACGGGGTATTTATTTCGCAGCATTCGGCAGATATTTATAATTTGAAAACCCTACGCTCCATGCAGGGCAGTCATTTTCATTTGCCTGTTTACCGAGTAAAAACAGCAGATTTTCTTGAGCTTGCTAAACAAGTACAATTACCGATATTAGCAACGACGCTTTCAAAAGATTCGATGGATTATCGAGAGTTAGCACCACTGTCGGATTTTGCTCTTGTGTTGGGAAATGAAGGACAGGGTATTAGTCATGAAATGGCAGAAGCAGCTGATAACCTCATTCATATTTCGATGAAAGGACGAGCTGAGAGTTTAAATGTCGCCGTGGCAGCAGGCATTCTCATCTTCGCTTTAAGCTAAAATTTAGAAATGTATTTATAATTAGAAGCACATGGAGGTGGTTCTATGCTTTATAAAGAAGATAAAGAGTATATGGAGCATGTTGGACAATTGATTGCTCAACCACGCGTCCAGAAATTAAAAACCATAACACACCATATTTATTCCAATCGCTTGGAGCATTCGATTCATGTTAGTTATACGAGTTATAAAATTGCGAAAAAATTAGGTTGGGATGCAAAAAGTACCGCACGTGGTGGACTTCTGCACGATATGTTTTATTATGATTGGCGGGAAACGAAATTTAATAAAAGCCATGCTTGGGTACACCCTCGCTTAGCAGTACGAAATGCACGGAAAGTAACCAATTTAAATAAAGTAGAAGAAGACATCATTCTCAAACACATGTGGGGAGCAACATTGGCGCCGCCACGGTATAAAGAAGGCTATATTGTCACTATGGTGGATAAATACTGGGCAATCAAGGAAGCCATGGCGCCAGTTCGGAAAAGAATTGCTAAAAGAAGACTTTTTCATCGAAAAATGTTAAAATCGTAACATATCATAATAAAGGAGAGAGCTTATGAACAATACAGTTATTCAAGAAAATAGTGGTATCAATAGTTTTTACGCTAAAGTTTATTCATTAGTCGGTATGGGGATTGGCATTTCTGCCCTTGTCTCGGCTTTAATGTTAACAATATTTCAAGATGTGATTTATTCAGTAATAATAGCGAATAGTTGGATTTTTTACTTAGCTATTTTTGCTGAGTTGGTTCTTGTATGGGCAGCTTCAGGGATGTCTGCTAAAAACAATCCAGCTGCATTGCCAACTTTTCTAGTTTATTCGGCTTTAAATGGCTTTACGATTAGTTTAGTATTGGCTCTTTACACACAAGCAACGGTTTTAGCAGCCTTCGTTACTTCTTCAGCGATGTTTTTTGCTATGGCATTGATTGGGAAATTTACCAAAAAAGATCTTTCTGGCTTGGGTAGAGCCTTTATTGCAGGTCTGATTGGAGTTATCATCGCTAGTTTGGTGAATATTTTCCTTAGAAGTTCTGGACTAGATTTCATCATTAGCATTATTAGTGTGATTATCTTCTCTGGATTGATTGCTTGGGATAATCAAAGAATCCGCTATGTCTATGAGCAATCAGGCGGAAATGTAGCGGCTGGTTGGGCAGTTTCACTCGCCTTAAGCCTTTACCTTGATTTTATCAATCTGTTCCTCAGTATTCTTCGTATTTTTGGAAGAGATAATTAAAAGTAAGAATTAGAAGTTGGACTGGTTTCAGCTTCTTTTTTTATGATATAATAAAGCAAATGAAAAGAAAGTATGAGGCTTGCTATGAAAGAACCATTTCTCAGTCGCGAAAAGTTAGCTGAAATCACTGCTCAATTTCCAACTCCATTTCATTTGTATGATGAGAAAGGAATTCGTGAGACAGCTCGCGCGCTTCAGGAAGCCTTTTCTTGGAATCAAGGATTTAAAGAGTATTTTGCAGTAAAGGCAACTCCGAATCCGGCTATTTTGAAAATCTTGAAAGATGAAGGCTGTGGAGTAGATTGCGCCAGCTATGTAGAACTTTTGATGAGCCAAAAAGTAGGCTTTTCAGGAAATGACATGATGTTTTCGTCCAATGACACGCCTGCAAAAGAAATGCAATTTGCGCGTGAATTGGGAGCTACTATCAATCTTGATGCTTATGAAGATGTTGCATTTTTACAGGAAGTGGCGAGCATTCCAGAAGTTATTTCTTGTCGCTATAATCCAGGCGGTGTGTTTGAATTGGGAACAGATATTATGGATTCTCCAGAAGAAGCAAAATTCGGGATGACCAAAGAGCAGCTTATTCAAGCTTTTAAAGATTTAAAAAAGTTGGGCGTTAAAAAATTTGGGATTCATGCCTTATTGGCTTCTAACACTGTTACGAATCATTATTATCCTGAATTAGCCCATCAGCTATTTGAATTAGCCGTTGAGATTGTGGCTGAGACCAATGTGGACTTGGATTTTATCAATCTTTCAGGCGGAGTAGGCGTTCCTTACCGTCCAGAAGAAAAAGCAAATGACATTTTAGCGATTGGACAAGGAGTTCGTCGAGTTTATGAGGAAATTTTAACACCTGCAGGCTTAGGAAAGGTTAAAATTTTTACGGAACTGGGACGTTTTATGCTGGCCCCTCATGGATTATTGGTGACGAAAGTATTGCATAAAAAGAAGACTTACCGCACTTACATTGGTGTAGATTCTTCAGCAGTGAACCTGCTGCGTCCCGCCATGTATGGTGCTTATCATCATATTACAAATATGGATCACCCAGACGGACAGACAGAAATAGTGGATGTGGTCGGCAGTCTTTGCGAAAACAATGATAAATTTGCCATTCAGCGCAAACTGCCGATTACCAATATTGGAGATACCTTAGCGATTCACGATACAGGAGCGCACGGTTTTTCAATGGGCTATCAGTATAATGCCAAACTTCGTTCAGCTGAGATTTTACTGGAAGAAGACGGCAGTGTGCGAATGATTCGGCGTGCTGAAATACCGGAGGATTACTTCGCAACTTTGTATGGCTTTGATTTTGAAAAATAGACAATTTTTGATATAATAAGAAGATGTAAAAAGGGAAAAGAGGATTACATATTTATGAATTTACTATTAGCTATTTTGTTGATTATTCTGGCTTTCTTTGGTGGTATGCTCGCTGGAATGTACCTTGTCCGCAAACAAATTGAAAAAGAATTTGCAGACAATCCACGTTTGAATATTGATGCGGTTCGTACAATGCTATCTGCAAATGGACAAAAGCCAAATGAAGCAAAGGTACAACAAGTGTATCGTCAAATTAAAAATCAACAAAAAGCAGCACTTGAAAATGCTAAAAAGAAAAAATAAGTTGTTAAAAACAGTATAAAATTTGATTTTTAAAGAGATAAACGAATGGGGATTTGGGACTTGCACCCAGTCCCTTCTTTAGAAAGAAGAACTTATGGATAATCGACCAATTGGTTTTTTAGACTCAGGCGTGGGCGGTTTGACAGTTGTTCGCGAGCTGATGCGGCAGCTTCCACATGAGGAAGTGATTTATATCGGTGATTCTGCGCGTGCGCCTTATGGACCAAGACCAGCAGATCAGATTCGCGAGTATACATGGCAATTAGTGAAATTTCTTTTAACCCAAAATGTCAAAATGATTGTTCTTGCCTGCAATACAGCTACTGCTGTGGTTTGGGAAGAAATCAAAGAAAAATTGGATATTCCAGTTTTGGGAGTGATTTTACCGGGAGCTAGCGCAGCAATTAAAGCTTCTCAACATGGGACGATTGGCATTATTGGAACGCCAATGACGATTCAATCAGATATTTATCGGCAAAAAATCGAGCGTCTCTTACCAGAAGTGGAGGTGACAAGTCTTTCTTGTCCCAAGTTTGTACCACTGGTAGAATCTAACGAGCTGTCGTCTAGCATTACGAAAAAAGTGGTCTATGAGAGCTTGATGCCGTTAAAAGGCAAGGTAGATACTTTAGTGCTAGGCTGTACGCATTATCCTTTGCTAAAACCAATCATTCAAAATGTAATGGGACCAACTGTGAAATTGATTGATAGTGGAGCAGAGTGTGTGCGGGACATTTCTGTCTTGCTTAATTATTTTGAAATCAATCACAGCAGAGAAGGAGAACTTCCTCAACACCGCTTTTTTACCACAGCAAATGCAAAAAGTTTTGCTGAAATTGCAGAAACGTGGTTAAACAAAGAAATAAATGTGGAGAATGTGACCTTATGAGTAGCAAAATTTATGAGTATAAAGATACCCAAGATTGGTATGTTGGAGAATGGTCTTCTCGTGGCGGAACTTTCCATTTTAAGGATGTTGATTCGGAAGAACTCAGTCGCATGGAAGAAGAGCTCCGTCAATTAGTAGTTGAAGAGCAGTCTTTTTCTGTTGCAGTGATTCAATATAACTCCATGATGTCTTTTGTTCAATTTGTCTTGCAAATGATTAACGAGAACCAAGATTCACAGTTTCAGGCACAATTTCATAAAGGTGCTATTCTGATTACGGAAAAGGGACAGTTAGTTTTAGTGCATTTGCCTAAAAATGGGGTTCAGCTGAATGATTTCTTTTCTCAGAAAGATTTGTCAGGTTTGACAGTCGGAGATACAATCTTAGTCGCTACTCGCAATGAAGGAAAAACTGCTGAATTTCGTAAAATATTTGAAAAATTAGGCTACAAAATTGAAAACCTGAATGACTACCCTGATTTGCCAGAGGTAGCAGAGACAGGAATGACTTTTGAAGAAAATGCTCGTTTGAAAGCAGAGACCATTTCTAAGCTGACTGGCAAAATAGTATTGGCGGATGACTCAGGCTTAAAAGTGGATGCACTAGGTGGTCTGCCTGGAGTTTGGTCTGCTCGCTTTGCTGGAAATGATGCAACAGACTTAGAAAACAATGCAAAATTGCTACATGAATTAGCAATGGTTTTCGACTTGAAAGACCGCTCTGCACAGTTTCATACCACTCTGGTAGTGGCAAGTCCTGACAAAGAAAGTCTGGTCGTAGAGGCTGATTGGTCGGGCTATATCAATTTTGAGCCGAAAGGCGAAAATGGATTTGGCTATGATCCTTTATTTTTAGTAGGCGAAACAGGTAAAACATCTGCTGAATTAACAATGGAAGAAAAAAACGCTCAATCACATCGAGCTCAAGCAGTTCAAAAATTAGTGGAGGTATTTCCAGCATGGAAAAACAAACAATCATCGTAATGAGTGATTCTCATGGCAATCGCGCTATTGTGGAAGAGATAAAACATCGTTATCTTGGGAAAGTAGATGCTATTTTTCATAATGGTGATTCTGAGTTGCCTAGTGATGATGAAGTGTGGCAAGGAATTTACGTTGTGGCTGGGAACATGGATTTCTATGGTGGTTATCCAGACCGTTTAGTGACGGACTTAAACGGAACGATTATCGCACAAACTCATGGTCACCTTCAACAGATTAATTTTGGTTTTCAAAAATTGGACCTCTGGGCACAAGAGGTAAACGCAGATATTTGTTTGTATGGGCATTTGCATATTCCAGATGCGTGGACGGAAGGAAAAACACTCTTTTTAAATCCCGGCTCTATCAGTCAACCACGCGGTGTCATCAATGAGCGACTGTATGCTAAAGTAGAAATTACAGATGATATGTTTAAAGTAGACTATTACACGCGTAGCCATGAACTTTATTCTCGCCTATCAAAGGAGTTTGCTCGATGATTGCTAAGGAATTTGAAGATTTTCTCTTACAGCAAGAAGATACTTTTTTAACACCGGCAGAAAACTTAGCTGTTTTGATTGATACTCACAATGCTGATCATGCTATTTTGTTGTTGAGTCAGATGACCTACTCACGAGTACCCGTGGTGACAGATCAAAAGAAGTTTGTTGGAACTATTTCGCTGACAGACATCTTGTCTTACCAAATGCAGCATGAAATTCCTGATGAGGAATTTATGACAACGGATATTGTTCACATGGCAAAAAAAGATGACCTGACAGTTGGTCCAGATTTTACATTGACAGAAGTGTTGCATAAGTTAGTAGACGAGTCCTTCTTGCCAGTCGTTGATCAGGACAATACATTTCAAGGAATTATTACACGTAAATCTATCTTAAAAGCGGTCAATGCCCTTTTGCATAGTTTTGCGAATGAATACGAGATTCATCCAAAATGAAAGAAGAAATAACAACCTTTTTAGAAGGAAAAAATTTATCTGAGAATTCAAAAACAGCTTATTTTTATGATTTAGAGCAATTCATAGATGTGACCCATGCAAAAATTACAGAGACCAATCTGAGGATTTACCAAGCTTCTATTGCTGACTTCAAACCATCTGTTCAGAAACGAAAACTATCTGCTATCAATCAATTTTTGCATTATTTATACAAGCAACGGTTGATTTCAGACTTTTATCGTTTGGAGTTGCCAAAAGTTGGTATTCCGAAAGAACACGATGCGGAAATTTTGGATTTGTCTGATTTTTATGCAGATACAAATCAATACAACGGTCGCTTGATTGCGCTTCTCATTTTAGAAATGGGGCTTTTACCAAGCGAAATTTTGCAGTTGAAAGTAGCAGATGTCAATCTGGATTTTCAGATTATTCGCATTGAGAAAGCAGGTCAAAAGCGCATTGTGCCCATTCCAGACCAGTTGATTGGAGAACTGGAAACAACTCTGGAAGGAACTTATTTGTTAGAAAAGAATGGGAAAAGCTATTCGCGCCAATGGGGCTTTCGTCAATTAGAAGCTTTTTTGATTGAAAAAAATCAAGCTACTTTATCAGCTCAGAGTTTGCGAGAGCAATATATTTTACGTCAGCGAGAGCAAGGTGTTGAATTGTATGAAATTGCGCGCAATTTAGGCTTGAAAACAATGATGACATTAGAAAAATACAGATAATGGACATAAAAATTAAAGATTTTGAAGGCCCATTGGACTTATTGCTTCATTTGGTGTCAAGATATCAAATGGATATCTATGATGTGCCGATTACAGAGGTCATTGAGCAATATTTGGCTTATGTGGCGACTCTTCAAGCAATGAAGTTAGAAGTGACGGGAGAATACATGGTTATGGCAAGTCAGCTCATGTTGATTAAAAGCCGAAAACTCTTGCCAAAAGTAGCTGATAGCTTAGAAACTGAAGAAGATTTGGAGCAAGATTTGCTTTCTCAAATTGAGGAATATCGGAAATTCAAATTGTTAGGTGAGAAAATGGCGGAGCAACATGAAGAACGAGCTCTTTATTATTCCAAACCTAAAATTGAATTGGTGTATGAAGATGCAACATTGCTCCATGATAAGACAACGATTGATTTATTTTTGGCTTTTTCTAAATTGATGACGCAAAAAAGAGAAGAATTTGCTCAAAGTCATACAACGATTGTCAAAGATGAATATAAAATCGAAGACATGATGGATGTGATACGTGAACGCTGTTATTCTCAAGAAAAAATTGCTCTGCAAGCCATTTTTTCAGAAACAAAAGATATGAATGAAGTGATTACCTTATTTTTAGCGACATTGGAACTAGTAAAAGTCCAAGAAATTCAAGTAATGCAAGAAGAAAATTTTGGGAATATTTATCTAATAGGAAAAAGAAATGAGTAAGTTAGCAGAGATTGAAGCCCTGCTCTTTGTGGCGGGCGAGGACGGCTTGCGTGTCCGTCAACTGGCAGAGCTCCTCTCTATGCCTCCTACGGGAGTGACACAGAGTTTGGAGAAACTGGCAGAAAAGTATCAAAAAGATGAAGATTCAAGTCTTGCCTTGTTAGAGACGTCGAATACTTATAAAATTGTTACCAAGCAAGATTTTGCTGAATTGTTGCGGGAATATTCAAAAGCCCCTATCAATCAAAGTTTATCAAGAGCTGCCTTGGAAACTTTGTCCATTATTGCTTATAAGCAGCCTATTACGAGAATGGAAGTGGATGAGATTCGTGGGGTCAATTCTAGTGGTGCGATTTCAAAGTTGCAGATATTTGACTTGATTCGTGAAAATGGAAAAAAAGAAGTGCTAGGGCGCCCAAATCTTTATGTGACAACGGATTATTTTTTGGATTATATGGGAATCAATAGCTTAGAAGAATTGCCAATAGTAGAAGAAACAGAGTTAATAGCAGAAGAAAGTCAGCTATTTACCGAAAGGATAGAGGATGAGAATCAATAAATATATTGCTCACGCAGGGATTGCGAGTCGTAGAAAGGCAGAAGAGTTGATAAAACAAGGGCTTGTCACTGTGAATGGACAAGTTGTTCGTGAGTTGGCGACGACGATCAAGTCAGGTGATCGTGTTGAGGTCAGTGGTCAGCCGATTTACAATGAAGAAAAAGTGTATTATCTCTTAAACAAGCCTCGCGGTGTCATTTCTAGCGTGACAGATGACAAAGGTCGTCCAACGGTGGTTGATTTGTTGCCAAATGTCACAGAGAGAATCTATCCAGTTGGTCGACTTGATTGGGATACGTCGGGTGCTTTGATTTTGACAAATGATGGCGATTTTACAGATGAGATGATTCATCCTAGAAATGAAATTGATAAGGTCTATGTAGCTCGTGTCAAGGGGGTGGCTGATAAAGAAGTTCTCCGTCCCTTGACAAAAGGTGTGGAAGTTGACGGCAAAAAAACCAAACCAGCGGTTTATGAAATTCTGAAAGTAGACCCGATTAAGAATCGTTCGGTTGTCCAGTTGACCATTCATGAAGGACGAAATCATCAAGTGAAAAAGATGTTTGAAGCGGTTGGTTTGCAAGTAGATAAACTTTCTCGTACGCAATTCGGTCATTTGAATTTAACGGGACTTCGTCCAGGTGAAGCTCGCCGTCTCAATAAAAAAGAGGTCAGCCAGTTACATAACCTAGCTGTGACGAAGAAAAAATGATGAAAAAAATTTTTATCGCACCAGTGCGTTTTTATCAAAAGTTTATCTCGCCAGCCTTTCCACCTTCTTGTCGCTATCAGCCGACTTGTTCAAATTATATGATTCAAGCGATTGAAAAGCACGGTGCTAAAGGTGTCTTAATGGGAACAGCACGTATTTTGCGTTGTCATCCTTGGGCAGAAGGAGGAGATGATCCTGTGCCGGATGTTTTTAGCTTGAAGCGTAATTATGCAGAAGACAAAGAAAGAGGTTGAGACGCATTCTCTATAAAGAGGTCAACCAGAGATTCTTTATAAAATACTATAACTTAATAGTAAAAATATAAAAAACGAACAATTTTGACATTCTAACTAACAGAAAATCAAAATTGCTCGTTTTTTGTATTTCTCGCGGGCCTTTTGTTGCCGGTTCATCTCATATTCAATGAAAATTGAAAAGTTTTAAAGGCATTCGCTGTGTGAAATCTAACTATCTTTTCTATAAAATCAGCTTAGACGAACGATTAAAATATCTTGAATCTACTTCGTGTTTACTCTTCATTTAAAGACTGATATAATAATCATGAAAGCGCTTATAAATTTAATTTTAAAAAGGAGAACAAATGGTTTTGGAAACAAGAAATATTGCTATTCAAGATACTTATGGTAATCGATTCCGGCATTGTTGGGGATGTGGTTCTAAGAATGAGTCAGGCTTGCATTTAAAAACTTATCCTAGTTTAAACGGAACTAGCTGCATTAGCAAGATAACACCAGCTCAACAGTATACCGGTGGTGTTCCAGCTAATCTATTTGGCGGTATGATTGCCATGATTTTTGACTGTCATGGTACCGCTTCAGCAGCCTGGTTTGCTCATCAAAATAAGGGCTTAGATTTGACAGAAGAAACGGTCATTGGACGATTTATCACAGCTCGTTTGGAAATAAATTATAAAAGTCCAACACCCATTGATGAGGAAATTACGGTCATTTCTCGACTTGAAGAACTAGGCCAAAGAAAAGCCATTGTGGCAATGGAGATGACAGTAGCGGGTCAGGTGCGTGCCAAAGCTAGAATGGTAGCAGTCGCAGTGAAAGATAACATGTAGTATGTTTCGAAGATGAGACTATATACTAAATTGTTGTTTCATTTAGTTCCTATACGGTAAATTTTAAAAAAGTGAAAAAATGCTTTTTCTATAATATAATCAGAGTGAAAAATTATGGAATGTTAGTTTGTCTCTAACATTCTTTTTGTGTTTAAATAGAATCATCATAGCTTATCTGATAAGAAGTAGATAGTACACTAATCTCAGTGGAGAATGAGTAAGGGTTATTGTTGCTTTTTGCGATAAACATAATAAACTACTAATCACAAATATCTCACTAGGATTACACACCTAATGAAGACTTTATATTGGATCACATAGTCTTTTAAGCAAGTGTAGCAAAATCATGGAAGGTATTTAAGGATTTATCTATTTAAAATTTTTTTAATTATTTGAATAGTTTTATGTTTAAATGGGGAAGGATAATATCTAAAAGTTCCCATTTTTCTCAGGACATAACCATTGAAATTTTGTTTAAAACGAAGTACACTATCAGAACCATTAAAATGACCAGTAATCCCCAAAAGATTATAGCGTGGAATGCCTCGCTTGATTGATTCTCGCATTACATAATCTTGCAAAAGAGCGGGTGCGTAGAATTTGTTAAATTCAGGATAGGATCCAGAAAAGAGATAGGCCGTTTCTTGGGGAGTGTATATAAAAAGACTGCCAGCTAATATTGTACTTTCGTCTCCATGCTGTTTTAATAGTTGGTATGCTTCGTTTTTTCGTATTTCAAACGTTTCAAATTGACTAGATAGTTCTCGAATTTGATTCAACTTTTTTTCAGGAGAGTGATTGTTTTTTTCTAGATAAGCTTGTAGTTGTTTTATTTTTTTGGGATAATTCATTCTGATTAATTTGTAAATGCTCCAGATAATTTTTGAAATTTATGCTAGCTATGATAAATTCTGCATTGCTTCCAAAGCTATCATAAAATTTTTCATAATAATCTAAAGTCTTATCATTATAGTTGCGACGTTCAGAAGTTGATGAAGTAATCTGCTTAAATTTATAAAGCTCATTACGTTTAATTTTATGCAGTTCTATACCAAATGTTTTAGCTTTTTTTACTGATGATTTCCCTTGTTTGGTAAAAGATTTTAGTAATGTTTCTTCTGTTAAATCATTTAAATCTTTTATAAAATGCCAATCACCCTCACCCCCAGGATAGTCTTTTTGTAATCCATCAAATTGATAATTCAAGTTGGTAAGCATAGATATAAGTTCATTTTTTCTGTACTAATAGGCTCACCTTTACTATTGAACACTTGGTAAATATCATATGGTTTTACAACAAGCTCCATAGCGTTTAATTTTTTTGCATAGATTTTTAATTCTTCATAACATTTAGGCAAGAACTCATAATTAGTGACAACAGGTCCAGAGTTGATTTCTAGGTATAGACCACCTGCCATTTTTGTACTAAATAATAATGCTGATACTTGTAATTGATTGTTAGTAAAGAAGCCAATGAACTCAACATTATACCCTCTTTTTTTCAATAGAATAGACATTTCTACGGATTGAATAAAGGATTTCCATTTTGCCTTTTGATAATGTTGTTTAAATATTTCTTTAGTAATTATTTCTACAGGCATTGTTCTGTACTTCTTAATCATTTGTAGTTTAATAAACAGAGCTGGTGAAGCTAAAGAATAAAATTATTTCTTATTTGAAAACGTTTTTATTTTGAACTATTTTATCACCTAGAATTTAACCCTGTCAAAATATTTGCTCTTGAATTTTAACATTGTGAGACTGTTAACTTACAAAATCTTGTAATTATAAAAGAATATACAAACGAAATCCGTAGGAAATTTAGGTTTCTTACGGATTTTATTTATGACTTAGCTGATAAAAGAAAATAAAAAATTAGCAAAGAAGCATTTCCACTAAAAAAAAGACAAACCTACCAAAATGGTGATTTGTCTACAGTCTGAGATGTTAGTTCTATGACCAGTGAGTTTCAGGCGATATGCTATCGTTTTGACCATGTCTGTGGCATAAAGAGCAGGATCATTGGGTAAATTTCTAAACGCCCTGCGATCATGGCAAGAGAGAGTAGAAGTTTGGACATAGGACCAAAGATTGCAAAGCTATCAGTTGTTCCTAACATTGGTCCAATGTTGTTGAAACAGCTAAGAACAGCACTGACGACTGTCATCAAGTTATTATTGTCTAAACTGACGATAAAAATGAGAAAGATGATAATCATCGTATACAGAACAAGATATTTTAAGATTTTATGCTGGGTGTCTTTGTCAATGACACTATGATTGACGTGCAGAGTCAATACCCGCTTTGGTGAGAGGGTGGACAATACTTGATTTTTAGCAATGCGGACTAAGATTAAGCAACGAACCACCTTTAAACCGCCGGCGGTTGAACCAGCGGACCCTCCTATGCACATGAGAATGAGAAGGATGAATTGAGAAAAGAGTGGCCAAGATGTAATGTCACCAAGCCCAAAACCGGTAGTGGTGATAATGTTAGATACTTGAAAAAGAGAAACTTCTAAGGTCTGGGAAAGATTTTGATAAATATGGAAAACATTGAGACAGATGAATATAGTTGCAGATGTTACAATAATGAGATAAGTTCGCAATTCTTCATCACCAAAAAGGGCTTTGAATTTTCGTAGTAGTAGGAAATAATACAGATTAAAATTCACACCGAAGATGAGCACACCAAAGCTCACTAAATAAGTAATCAATGAGCTGTGATAATGCGCAATACCATCATTGTAAACACTAAAGCCTCCTGTTCCCGCTGTTCCCATGGCAATGATAAAACTATCAAATAAAGGCATTCCTGCCAGATAATAAATCACTACAAAAATAACAAAAAGTGCTAAATACAGCAAATAGAGAATTTGTGCAGTGTCCTTTAATTTAGAGACAACTTTCCCAAAAACAGGACCAGGAACTTCTGCTCGCATCACTTCCAAATGGCTATTTTTATTATTTTCCATAATAGCCAGAGCAAAGACAAGTACTCCCATACCTCCGATTAAGTGGGTAAAACTGCGCCAAAAGAGGAGGGAATGCGACAAAACAGAAACATCTGGTAAGATTGAAGCTCCAGTTGTTGTAAAGCCTGAACTGATCTCGAAGAAAGCATCAATGAGATGAGGAATTTGTCCCGAAAAAACAAAAGGAAGAGCTCCAAAAAAGGACCAAAGTATCCAGCATAAGGCGACAATCAGGACCCCTTCCTTGGCATAAATGTGATGATTTTTAGGTTTAAAAGAAATACCTAAAAATCCGACTGCTAAGAGAATACCAATTGTGGTGCAAATTGAGAGCAGGTTTTGATTGGGTTCATGATAGATAAACGCTACAATGAGTGGAATTAGCAGTAATCCTGCTTCAATGATTAACAATTTTGAGAGGAGGAAACGAATCATACTTCTATTCATGGCTTACCTCTCTAACAAATCATATATTTGTGTGATATTTTGGATCAGAGTTGTGACGATAATTTGGTCACCGATTTGAATGTGGTCTTCCCCCGTTGGGAAAACAGGTTTTCCATTTCGGATAATGGCAGCAATCAAGACACCTTTTTTCAGTTTGAGGCTGGAAAGTGGTCTTCCAGTCATTTTATTTTCTTCCTTTATTTGAAATTGCAGAGTTTCAAGTTGTCCATTGGCAAGGTGGTGCATGGCCTGTAAATCAGAATATTGAGCATTCATACGTCCGCGGACAAAGTGCATAATCGTGTCAACAGCAATTCTCTTTGGTGTTACAATGCTTGAAAATTCCTGACTGTCAATGATTTCAAGTAAACTAGTCCGATTGACTTTCGTGATATTTTTTTGAACCCCCATGCTTTCAAGGAACATAGAAGAAATGATATTTTCTTCGTCTACACCAGTCAGGGTCGCAACTGCATCATAGTGTTGAGCACTTTCTTCTAGTAAAATGTCTTTTGCAGTACCATCACCTTGAACAATATGTAAATGCGGAAATTCTTGACTAAACCATTCAGCATGTCTCGGATTGATTTCAATCACCTTCAGTTTTATTTTGCTATTTTTTAAAATATTAAGTAGATAGTAGGCGATTTTTCCTGCACCAATGAGCATCAAACTTTTAATGACTTTGGGTCGCACGAAATTATGGAAAAGAATGACTTCTACCCGATTTCCGGTGACATAGATAATATCATTCTGCAAAATGGTAATTTCACCGTCTGGAATGAGCAATTGTCCATTGCGGTTAATGGCACAAATCAAGACATTGCCAAATTTTTTGCGAAATTGAGACATGGTCATCTGACAGAGGTCACTATTTTGCTTAACTTTAAATTCCATTAAGCTGACGCGTCCATTGGAAAATCGCTCAACAGAGAGCGCATTTGGAAACTCAATGATATTTGCAATATAGCGTGCTGCTAGTAATTCAGGATTGACTATGAGAGAGAAACCAAGGATATTTTTTTCTTTAAAATAAGAATTAGAATACTCTGGATTGCGCACTCGGACAATCGTTTCTTTTGCTCCCATTCTTTTCGCCAACACAGCTGATACCATATTGACTTCGTCGTGCTCTGTCATGGCAATGAAAATATCGCAATGCTCTACATCAGCTTGCTCTAAAATTTTAAAATTGGCACCGTTACCAACAATGCCCATAATATCATAACGCTTGGTGATGCGATTCAGTACGGCTTCGTTTTGCTCAATGAGAATCACATCGTGTTTTTCAGCCACAAGTGAACGACAAAGTGCAGAGCCTACTTTACCGCCACCAACGACAATAATTTTCATGTTATACCTCCCAAGTATACCCCTCTATCATACCCTTTTTTTGCAAAAATTTCATCGTTTTGAAGAAAGAAAAAGAGATATTTTATTCAGAAGAGTCTAGTAATTGAAAATAAAAAGATAAAACTTGAAAATTCGTCATATAAATCTAGAAAATATGAAAAAATAAAGCTTTTTTTGTTGACATGTGCTAAGAAAGTGATATACTAAGAAAGTACCCTCATTGATTTACCTCAAACCTGTTGTGATGTAAGTTAATGAGCCTTAAACCACGCTGTCTGCTGAGCTTGACTCCGGGTAGTGTGGCTATTTTTTTGCTTGGTAGCAATCACAGTTCACTAAGATAGATGAGAAGGCTATAACATATGACAACATTTCAAAATCACATTGTTCTTTTTGAACCACAAATTCCTCAAAATACAGGAAATATCGCACGGACTTGTGCGGCGACCAATTCGCCTCTTCATATCATTTTACCAATGGGATTTCCGATTGATGACCGTAAGATGAAACGAGCTGGCTTGGATTATTGGGATAAGCTGGACATTACTTATTATGACAATTCAGAAGAGTTCATGAGTAAAATGGACGGACAATTGTATTTGATTTCTAAGTTTGCGGAGAAAGTTTATGCAGAAGAAAATTTTGCAACTGCTGGAAATCACTATTTCATGTTTGGGCGTGAGGATAAGGGCTTGCCAGAAGATTTTATGCGTGATCATTCTGAAAAAGCCCTGCGGATTCCTATGAATGATGAACATGTCAGAAGTCTGAATTTGTCAAATACAGTCTGTATGCTGGTGTATGAAGCCCTGCGGCAACAAAATTTTGCAGGTTTGGAGCTAGTACATCACTATGCACATGACAAATTAAAATAGGATTTCTTAAAAGAATGGACGACATCGGATAAAATGCTTGCTCTAGCAGGCTTTTTTTGTTATGATTAAAGGGTCTTCAGGGCAGGGTGAAATTCCCGACCGGCGGTAATTTGCAGCCGTTGACAATCTTTTGTTTTTATATAGCGTTGTAGTTTCTTTGTGTACCTTTGAAACGCCACTTCATTTAAAAACAAAATCTTTGCCAACTGGATAGCTGTTTTAAGTCCGCGAGCGTAAGCTGATGTGGTGCAATTCCACAACCGACAGTACAGTCTGGATGGGAGAAGACGAAAGGCAATGAAGAAGGTCTAAAAGTACAGCTTTTAAATTTTATTTAAGGAGATTTTCTTATACTATTTCAAAGGTTCCGTTGATTTAGAGAAATCGTTCTTCAGCAAGCCTTCCAGCTTCTCTAATTTTTATAAATTGGAGGAACCTGTTATGACACATACACGCAAAATGGCTGTTGTTGCCATTCTTTCAGCAATTTCATTTTTGCTGATGTTCTTTGATTTCCCGATTTTACCGGGGGCTAGCTTTTTAAAGCTAGATTTCAGTATTTTACCAATCCTACTGGGATTAGTGGTGCTGGACTTAGGTGGTGCTTTGAGCATTTTATTGGTTCGTTCGGCGCTCAAACTACTGCTGAACAATCAAGGTGTCAATACTTATATTGGCTTGCCGATGAATATCATTGCGGTTGCTGTTTTCGTAATTGCTTTTGCCTTGATTTGGAAAAAAGAGCAAACCACCGTTCGTTTTCTAATCGCTTCTGTGGCGGGGACACTGGGATTGACTGTGGCAATGCTTCTTTTGAATTATATCTATGCAATTCCGCTATACGCAACGTTTGCTAATTTTGATATTTCAAAGATTCTGGGCGTGGCAAACTATCTATTTGCAATGGTCATTCCATTTAATCTATTAGAAGGTGTGGTTTTTGCAGTTGCCTTCTGGCTCATTCATTTGCTTTTAAAACCGATTTTAATCAAATATGAAAAATAAACAAACTTTTTTAACCAAGGGCTCTTTTGCCCTTTTGCTTTTTGTAATTCTAGGATACGTTGTTAAGTTTCATTCAGGTCAATTAAAAGGAATTGATAATCTACTTCAAACGACTTTGCGTGGCAATTTGCCACATGCATTGACCGTGTTTTTTTCTAGCTTGACTAGTCTGATCAATACTCCTGTTGTTGTGACTTGGGTTGTAGTTTTAGTTGGTCTTTTCCTTTATAAAAAATGGTGGAGTGAGGCAATTCTTTTGGCTGGAAATCTTGCTTTGACGGGAATTTTAGTGGCTCTTTTGAAAAATGTCTATCAACGTCCTCGTCCTACGCTCCAACATTTAGTAGAAGAAGGTGGATTTTCTTTTCCGAGTGGACATGCCTTGGCTTCGACTTTAATCTTTGGTACTTTGTTGATTATTGTTAGCCAACGAGTGCAAACCGTACAGACAAAACGTTTATTGCAAGGTTTATTGATTACGATGATTCTTCTCATTGCAATGTCACGTGTTTATCTGGGTGTGCATTATCCGACAGATGTTTTAGGAAGCCTTTTATTAGGAGTGGGGATTTTATATATTGAATTTCCATACTATGATAAGGTGCGCTTCCAATGGCGTTTTGCAGGAAAGCAAAAATAGATTATTAGCAGACAGTTTAGAGGAGGCAGGGTGGTAAAAGTTTTAGATAAACGTCTGATTCTTCAAATTTTGTCAATAGTTGAGCAGATTTCTGTAGGAGAAGTGGCTACCTATAGACAAATTGCACATTTGATAGGGCGAGAAAGAAATGCTCGTTTAGTGGGGCGCGTGCTGTCTCAAGCAGAACTTTATGGGAAATTTCCTTGCCACCGTGTGGTCAATGCAGCAGGACGCTTAGCACCAGCATGGGAAGATCAGCGACATCTCCTCTGGGCTGAAGGAGTGACTTTTAAAACGAATGGCTGTGTGGATTTGAAAAAGCACCAATGGAAGCCAATTGACATGAATAAAGTGTAAATGGAACTCCGAGCGCGAGTTCTGTTTTATTTTGTGGTACAATGGAGGTTATGAAACCATATAATTCGTTAAATGCTTATTATCGAAAACTATTTGGAGAGAAGACCTTTAAAGTTCCGATTGATGCGGGATTTGATTGCCCTAATCGAGACGGAACGGTAGCTCATGGTGGCTGTACTTTTTGTACGGTATCTGGTTCAGGTGATGCCATTGTAGCACCAGAAGCACCGATTCGTGAGCAATTTTACAAGGAAATTGATTTTATGCATCGAAAGTGGCCTGAAGTCAAGAAATATCTAGTTTATTTTCAAAATTTTACCAATACCCATGATAAGGTGGAGGTCATTCGTGAGCGATATGAGCAAGCTATCAATGAGCCAGGGGTTGTCGGTATCAATATCGGAACTAGGCCAGACTGTCTACCTGATGAAACGATTGACTATTTAGCAGAATTGTCTGAACGCATGCATGTGACGGTAGAGCTGGGCTTGCAGACGACTTATGAAGCTACTTCGCAATTGATTAACCGCGCACATTCCTATGAATTATATGTTGAAACGGTTCAACGCCTGCGGAAATTTCCAAAAATCGAGATAGTTTCCCACTTAATCAATGGCTTACCTGGTGAAACTCACGAGATGATGATAGAAAATGTTCGCCGCTGTGTGACAGACAATGACATTCAAGGGATTAAATTACATCTTTTGCATTTAATGACCAACACACGGATGCAACGAGATTATCATGAAGGACGCTTGCAGCTGCTTAGCCAAGATGAGTATGTTTCTATTGTTTGTGACCAATTAGAAATAATCCCTGAGCATATCGTCATTCATCGGATTACAGGCGATGCACCACGGGACATGCTAATTGGGCCCATGTGGAGCCTCAACAAATGGGAAGTGCTCAATGCGATTGAGCAAGAAATGAACCGTCGCGGCAGCGTTCAAGGGTGTAAAGCAAAGGAGCAACGATTTATATGTTAAGACCATTACAAATGGCACATGCTTTTTTAGAGGAAGTAGTGACTGATGAAGACATCGTCGTTGATGCCACTATGGGCAATGGGCACGACACGCTTTTCTTGGCACGATTAGCTAAAAAAGTGTATGCTTTTGATATTCAAGAGCAAGCCATTGAGCAAACCACCAAGCGCTTGGCAGAAGCTAAATTGGACAATGTTGAACTGTTTTTGACAGGTCACGAAAATGTGGATCAATATGTTGAAAGCATTAAAGCAGCTATTTTCAATTTAGGCTATCTTCCGTCGGCAGATAAAACAGTGATTACGCAGCCACATACAACTATTCAGGCTTTGGAAAAATTATGTCAGCGTTTAGTAACTGGTGGTCGGATTGCAATCATGATTTATTATGGGCATGAAGGTGGTGATGTGGAGCGAGATGCAGTTTTAGACTTTGTCAGTCAATTGCCGCAGCAGGAATTTACTGTCGCCCTTTATAAAACAATCAACCAAATCAATCAGCCCCCCTTTTTAGTGATGATTGAGAAATTAAAAATGACTTAAGTGGAGAGAAAAATGGATAAGCAATATCTACATGAAAAATTGAACTGCTTACGCAGTCAATATCTAGATTCAACCAATGGAGAAATCTTAGCAAAGCAAGTAAATGATGTGCAGATGAGCAAAAAAATGCTTCGGATTAAGAAAAAATTAGTCAATCTTGAAATGGAGCGCTGTCAAAAAATGATTGAACATCGTGATTTATCGAAAATTGAGCAAAAAATCTCCGAGCAGAAGATGCTTTTTGAAAAATGCTGTAAACAAAAATAAAGGAGGAAAATGTGGATTTACTCCTTTATATTATTATCTTTTTATCTGTTCTGATTGTTTCAAATGCCACCAACAAGCTATTTCCAAGCTTGCCAACGCCACTTATACAAATTCTATTAGGGATTGGCTTGGGATTTTTCATTCCAGTTGGAACGTTTCATTTAGAGACGGAGCTGTTTCTAGCTTTAATCATTGGGCCGCTACTGTTTCGAGAAGCAGAAGAAAGCGATATTACCAGTATTCTTAAGCACTGGAAGATTGTTGTTTATCTGATTTTTCCAGTTATTTTTCTATCAACTCTGAGTCTTGGCTTTTTGTCACATTGGCTATGGGTGTCCCTTCCTCTTGCAGCTTGTATCGCGGTTGGAGCCGCCTTGGGTCCGACTGATTTAGTGGCTTTTGCGTCCTTATCTGAGCGCTTTACCTTTCCAAAACGTGTAGAAAATATTTTGAAAGGGGAGGGCTTGCTAAATGATGCGAGCGGGTTGGTTGCCTTTCAATTTGCCCTGACGACTTGGACAACAGGGAAATTTTCAGCTCAGGAAGCCAGCGCCTCACTTATCCTTTCAATCATTGGCGGTTTTATTGTGGGTGGTCTAACTGCTTTTTTAAATCGTCAGTTGCAAAAGCTGCTGTATACGGTGCGAGCCTCAGACACAGCAGGAGAGTTGTTGTTAGAATTAAGTTTACCGTTGCTGACATTCTTCTTAGCCGAAGAACTCCATGTATCAGGGATTATTGCAGTTGTCGTGGCAGGAATTTTTAAGGCTAGTCGTTTTAAAAGGATTACTTTATTAGAGGCTCAAGTTGATACCGTGACAGATACGATTTGGCAAACTGTCACATTTATGCTGAATGGAGCGGTCTTTGTCATTTTAGGAATTGAGTTGGAAACGATAGCTGAACCCATTTTGAAAAGTCCGGTTTATGATAATCTCTGGCTCCTTCTGACGATTCTTTTGCTGACGATTGTGCTATTTGTCATTCGTTTTGTCATGATTTATGGCTTTTATTTCTGGAGAAGCCTATGTTTGAAAAAGAAAATGTCGAAATATTGGAGAGATATTGCTCTGTTAACTTTTTCAGGCGTAAAAGGAACCGTATCCATTGCAACCATTCTCTTGATTCCAACAGCTTTAGAGCAGGAATATCCTCTTTTGCTTTTCTTGGTGGCTGGAGTTACATTGCTTAGTTTTTTGACAGGACTGGTAGTGTTGCCTCGTTTATCAGAAAATAAGGAAGAATCATCAGACTACCTCATGTATATTGCTATTTTAAATGACGTTGTCCAAGAATTAGAAGAAGATTTGAAGCATACCAAAGTCAAAGCTCCGCTTTATGCGGCTATTGATAATTATCATGGACGAATCGAGCATCTTATTCTGGAGCAGGAAGGCAAATCTGTTCAAAAAGATTTGACAGATTTACAATTGCTGATGCTGAGTATTGAAAGTGACGGTTTGGAACAAGCCTACGAAGAAAGAAAAATGAGTAACCGTGCCTATTCCATTTACCAACGTTATTTATGGAATATGGAGCAAAGAATCAACCGCAATCTTGCTTCGCGCTTAACTTATTTTTTGATTAGCTTTTTCAGAATGACTCGCTTATTGCTACATGAGATTGTTACGTTTGGCTCTACTTTCCGTAATTGGCTCAATCAAGATAGAGCAAAGCCTAGTAAGGCTGAAAGAGAAGAGATTGCCGAACTGTATCTAGCCAATACAGAAGTGATTATCGGCAGTTTAGAAAATCTGAAGGGCGTTTATAATACTGCGCTTATCAATTTCTTGCAAGATTCGCGTATCCGTGAGACAGCAATTATTGAAAGCGGTGCTTTTATTGAGCGAGTTATCACGCGTATCAAACCGAATAATATCAAGGAAATGCTACGAGGCTATTATTTGGAGCGGAAGATTATTTTTGAATATGAACACGAAAAGCTGATTTCAGCTAGTTATGCAAAATTTCTCCGTCAAAATGTCAATAATTTAGAAAATTATTCTCTCAAAGAAACCGCCAATACATTACCATACGACATGATGAACTATGTCAGACAGAAATAAAACGGGAGTGGATTGAGCACTTAGTTGCGAATTCACTCTTTTTTAAACAAAAAAATAAGCCTTGACAGGCTTATTTAGTTGGGATGGATATTTCAATGAGGTTTGTTGAATAGAGTGTCTTAATTCGAGAAGCATCAATCGATTTTGTATCAATTTTTCGTTTCAAAAAAAATTCTCGAATTTTTTCAACTTCTTGTTCGCGAATGGCGCGGTGTTTATTTGAAATCAGAATTTCATAATGAAAAGGTGCTTGCGTAAAGACGACGTCTGTATTTCCAGCGGAAAAAGTCTCAACTAGTGTAGCATCTGTACTTTCTAATTGACTTTGTACAAGGCGTGCATGGCTGTTTGTCGTGTTAATAAGCTTCATCTGACTTCCTCCTATATTCTATTCCTATTATAGCACTTTTTCATAAAAAATGTGAACAATTTCTCATACTTTATGATTCTTTTTCCACATTTCAATTCCCCATTTATGACTGCCACGTTTTAATTTGGAAATAGCTTCTTCGATTGGAAACCAGGCGAGCTGATTAAAATCTTCTAAAGGTGCATGCGATTGCTTATATTGGCTTACTTCATAAATGTAAGCAGGGTTATAAAAATAGGTATCGCGGTGGCGAGAATAAAAATATTCATCTGCTTGTCCGTAATATTGACCGATTTGAGCGGTAAAACCAAGCTCTTCAATCAGTTCACGTTTTAAGGCAGTCAAGTGATCTTCGTCTTGCTCAATCTCGCCTCCGGGCAAGAACCAAGCGCCGTTGGGAGCCTGCACTAAAATTATCTTTTCTTGCTTTTCATCTGGAATAACTGCATAAACGCCATAGCGATTCACATATTGCACGTCTTCTTGCTTTTCTCCAAAAGTTGCGACTGTCATATCATTTCCACTCTTTCTTATATGCTACTAATATCATAATGCAGAAATCAAGCGCTGTCAAGGCTTTCAAGCATTTTAAGGTTCAAATTTGAAAATATCTGCTGTGTATAAATTGAGTACTTTTTCAAAGAGAAGACGGAAAAGAATGGCAACGACTGTTGGGATGACAAGCCAAGCTAGAATTGCCAGTCCCATGGGAAGTCCGCCTGTAACAGAAGCGAAGAGTCCTGTCAGACCAACGAGTCCAAAACCTGCTGATGCAGGAGTCCCAGTAATAGTGAATAGTGGAACCAACAGCCCAGTTACAGCAGAAGTTGCAACGATAGGAACATAAGAGATTGGATGCTCAAAGACATTGGTCATCATCATTTTCATTGAACCAAGGGCGACAGCAGCAGTTACACCAGGTTTATTGACAAAGAATGAATGAACAACAAGTACGATACAAGTTGTTCCGACTCCCATAGCAGAAGCACCAGCAGCTAGTCCATTTAGTCCAATGGCAAGACCGATTGCAACAGTTGAGATTGGAGCCACGATTAAGATAGCAAAAGTAACACAGATGAGAACACTCATTAGGTAAGGCTGAAGATCCGTAAAGTAGATGATTCCTTGCCCGATTAAGCTAGAAATCATTTTGACATAAGGAAGTGTGAACAACCCCACAGTCGCAAGAAGCGATCCAACGATTGGAAGAAGAACAAAATTAAAGGATTCAAATTTTCCTTCTAGCCAGAGCAATACGAGGACGCTGAGGGCACAAATTAGCATGACATTGATAATGTCCCCTGTACCAGTCGTGTAGAATCCAGTAACCATTTTGTTTGCAGTTGCGGTAATTTCAGCAGGGGCTTTTTGCTTTTGGAGATATCCTAATAACTCCGTTGCTCCAGCTAGTTTGCTAGAAGCACCAGAACTAACAAAAGCAATGGCTGCTAGAAGCGCAGCTTTCATTCCTTTGAAATTAAATTCCAAGGCAACCAGCGTTCCAATTACGGCAGATAAAGTGGCCTGGAAAAGAACGTTAGCCACATTCCAAGTTGCAAAGAAAGCATTATTTTTGAAAAAGTCTAAAGAGAAAATAATGGCAAAGATACAGTTAGGCAGCAAGGCTACGATAACACCAATTGCGGTTCCGTTTAGAACTTTATGCAAAAATGATTTAGGGGTAAGTGATGCGGTTGTGTTTTCTTTTGTCATAAAAAACTCCTTTATTTTTGAAAAATAAAATCCGCCCTATCCCAAATGAGAATAAGGCGGAGTCATGTAAAAACGGAGATGATTATCCCATTTTAAAACGGTAGCTACGCCTTGATAAAATACTATAAATAATGATAATAATAGCTATCATCAACATAACGTAACTCCTTTTTTATTTTTCTTGTTGTCTATTATAACATCTTATTCCAAAAAAACAATAGAAAAATTGAAATTTTCTGATTATTTTGAAAAAACAGAATATCTATTATAAAAAATATGGGAAAACAGAAGAAAAATCTTCAAATAAATTTTACTTTTATATAAAAGTTGACATCAAGCGACAAGTTTCTTTTGTTATACTCATGATAGAAAAATGAAAGGAGCAAACAAATGAAATATGAATGGAGAAAATTAGATAAAAAACTTTATCAAGTTCCAAAAAATTCTGTGGTCATTGAACACCCTGTGCAGTCATTTATCATGTTAAATGGTCAAGGAAATCCAAATAAAGCTGACTTTTCAGAAAGGGTTTCTGCTCTTTATTCCCTCGCTTATGCGATTAAAATGGAGTATAAAAAAACTGTTCATCATCAGGAATTTACTGATTTTACCGTTTACCCTTTGGAAGGGATTTGGCAGCAAACAGAATCAGAGAAGACTTTGGTAAAAGACGACTTAGTTTATACGATTATGATTGCCCAGCCAGAGTTTATTACAAATGAAATAGTTGAAACAGCTCTCGTAAAAGTAAAAGTGAAAAAACCAAATCCGTTTTATAATGAGATTCGCTTTGAACGAATAAGCGAAGGAAGCAGCGTTGCAATGCTTCATGTAGGACCATTTGACGATGAGCCACAGACCTTCGCGAAAATGGATGCTTTCTGTCAAGAAAATGGGTTAAAACGCTGTACAGCATATCATCGTGAAATTTATTTGAACAATAAAAATCGCACCGCTCCAGAGAGACTAAAGACAATTTTGAGATACAGTGTTCAGTAACTAAAAATTCACTCCCTAGACTTCTAAGGAGTGAATTTCATGTTTAATTAGCATTGTCATCTGCTGCTGGTGTTTGGATTTCTTTGTTGGCTTCATTTTCAGCTTTTTTAGTTGATTTGATGACAATTTTACCGTTGCTTGTCATGACAGCCTTGAGTTCTTTTTCACTTGGGTGTTCAAGGTAGTAATCAGTAATGGCGTCTTCGATGTGATCTTGGATTGTCCGACGGAGCGGACGAGCTCCCATTTTCGGATCGTAACCCAAATTAACTAATTTTTCTTTGACTTTGTCTGTCACGTCGAGGTGAATGTCATTTGTTGCAAGCCGTTCATTGACATCTTCAAGCATCAAGTCTACGATTTTTAGGAGATTTTCCTTATCAAGGGACTTGAATTCGATAATACCGTCAAAGCGGTTCATAAATTCTGGACTGAAGAAGTTGCCTAATTCACCGAGAACAGAGTTAGTCCGTCCTTCACGCGCTGCTCCAAAGCCAACATTTGCTTCGACTTTGCCAGTACCAGCGTTTGAAGTCATAATGATAATCGTATCTTTAAAGCTAACTGTGCGCCCTTGTCCGTCTGTCAGACGTCCGTCGTCAAGAACTTGCAGGAACATGTGCATGACATCTGGGTGCGCTTTTTCTACTTCGTCAAGTAAAATGAGAGAGTAAGGATTGCGGCGTACGCGCTCTGTCAATTGTCCGGCTTCTTCGTAGCCAACATAGCCTGGAGGTGCTCCAACGAGTTTGGCTACGCTGTGTTTTTCCATATATTCACTCATATCAAAGCGAATCATGCTGTCAGCTGAACCAAAGAGCTCAATCGCTAATTGTTTAGAAAGTTCTGTTTTACCGACACCGGTTGGTCCGACAAAGAGGAAGGAACCAATTGGTCGATTAGGAGAGCCAAGCCCGACACGATTACGGCGAATGGCTTTGGCAATTTTATCAACGGCATTATCTTGACCGATGACATGAGCTTTCAAATCATCAGCTAGACTAATCAGTTGCGATTGTTCCTTTTCTTTTAGGTCACCAACTGGGATATTTGTTTTTTGCTCAATGATATGCTCAATGGTTTTTTCACTGATAATAGGTGTATCTTGGTCTGCCATTTTATTTTGCTGCATTTCTTTGTATTTGGCAATTTGGTCACGGAAATAGGCAGCTTTTTCAAAATCTTCATCACGAGTAGCTTGTGCCTTGAGATTTTCAGCTTCTACCAAGCGTTGATCAATAACTTTGGGATCAACAAAATTAAGTGTCAAATTCATTTTAGAACCTGCTTCGTCTAGCAAGTCAATAGCCTTATCTGGCAAGAAACGATCTTGGATATAACGATTGGATAAGACAGCTGCCGCTTCAATGGCATCATCTGTATATTTAACGTGATGATAGTCTTCGTATTTTTTTTGAATGCCCTTTAAAATAGTAATGGTTTCTTCAACCGTTGGTTCATCCACTTTTACTGGCTGCATCCGGCGTTCCAGTGCTGCATCTTTTTCGATAATGCGATACTCATTGAGAGTTGTGGCACCAACTAATTGAAGCTCACCGCGAGCAAGAGCGGGTTTTAAGATGTTGCCAGCATCCATATTGCCATCTCCAGCTGCACCAGCTCCAACGATTTCATGGATTTCATCAATGAATAAAATCACATCCTGACAAGAACGGATTTCTTCCATGAGTTTTTGCATTCGTTCTTCAAATTGACCACGGATACCAGTTCCTTGCACTAGGCTGACTACATCTAAACGGATGACTTCTTTTCCTTGGAGTTTATGTGGAACATCACCGTCCACAATCTTCTGGGCCAAGCCTTCTACAACAGCTGTTTTACCGACACCGGGCTCTCCGATGAGGACTGGATTGTTCTTTGTTCGACGGTTGAGAATTTCAATGACGCGGACGATTTCCTCATCACGACCGATGACAGGGTCAATTTCACCGCGCCGAGCAAATTCGGTTACATTGATACCAAATTCTTCTAGGAGACCTTTAGGCTGTTGCGGAGCTTGCTGGCGTGCACCTCCACCTTGATTGGAACCGTAACCTCCATTGCCGTAACCGCCTCCAGATTGAGTCGGAGGGGTTTGTGGTTCTTGATGATTTTGAAAATTCCCGAGATTACTAAAGAAGTCATCAAAAGGATCTAAGTTGTTTTGATTATTCATATTGGTCATTCCACGAAATAGAGCATTATTGGGGTCTGTTTTCATGATTTGATAACAATTTTGACAGAGGTCAACTTGGTGTTGTTTTCCATTCACATTCGTGTAAAGATGAATGGTAGATTCATTTATTTTACAGTTTTGACAAAGCATACGCTACCTCTTTCTTTTAAAATTTGCTTGACGGAAATCAATTGGTCAATAATAGTCAAATTTCTTATTTTCATTATAGCAGTATTCTAAAACATTGCAAGAATAAAGTGTTAAAAGACAGATTTTTGTACTGAAGCGTTTTATTTTGTGTTAAATTTATCAAAAACAGGGCTTTTACTGGTATTTCATCTTTCATTTGTGGTAAAATAGTAACGTATAAATGAATAGGAGAAGGAAAATGGAATCACATTTAGTAAGAATTATCAATCGTTTAGATGCTATGACAAAAGATGGCGGCAATTTGAAACGCAATTTTGAGCGTGATGGAGTTGTTGTAGCAGAAGTAGCTTATAGCTATGACGAAGAAAATGGCTCAGTATTCACTCTTCGCGATGTAGCAGCGCGTGAAACCTATACTTTTGATAGCATTGATTTGATTGCTATGGAAATTTATGAATTGTTGTATTAATTTGCTAGTCTCTAATAAGATATCCTCTAGGCACCTGCTTAGGGGTATTTATTTTGCAATAATTTTTGCCTATCTACCTTAGAATTGTCAGAAATTCTTAGAAAAAAGTGGTATACTAATGGTGATAGTAAGCATATTTCTTGACAAACAGAAAAGGAGATAGTATGGATTTATCTCGGATAACATTATTAACAGAATATGAAATTGTCGGAATCGATCTGGAGGAAGCGAGCGTCCGTCATTTAGCAGATTTAGGGATTAAGATAGGCAGTTTTATTCAAATCATTTCAAAAACAAATGATACAGCCATTCTCTTAGTTCGAGCTGCTAGGATTGCTTTGGACAAATCTATTTTGGAAAAGTTGGACGTTGTTCTGAAAGATAGCAATCGCTCAGCTCTTCCTTTATCTGAGTTAGCTGTTGGAGATGTGGCGTATATAGAAGCAATTCATGCAGAGGGTGCTTTAAAACGGAGGCTGATGGACATGGGATTGACGAAAAATACAAAAGTTCAGTTGCAGAAGGTTGCACCATTAGGTGATCCACTAGAAATTAAGTTGAGAGGCTACGATTTGACATTGAGAAAGTCAGAAGCGAGTCTGGTTAGTGTTGTGAAAGGTGAAAAGGAAGCAAAAGGATGAAAGAATTAGCGCTTGCGGGAAATCCGAATAGTGGAAAGACTAGTTTATTTAACATTCTAACCGGTAGTAGCCAGCATGTGGGAAATTGGCCTGGGGTAACGGTTGAAAAGAAAAGTGGGTTATTTCGCAAAAATAAAGAAATCATTATCCAAGACCTACCGGGAATTTACTCCTTGTCTCCTTATACATCAGAGGAAATGGTCAGTAGAAATTATCTTTTAAGCGGTAATGCAGACGGGATCTTGGATGTAGTTGACGCAACCAATTTGGAACGAAATCTGTATTTGAGTTTGCAATTGATTGAGACGGGGATTCCGGTTGTGCTGGCTTTAAATATGAGCGATGTCGTTGAAAAACAAGGAAAATGGATTGATACAGAAAAATTAAGCTACCAACTGGGTGTGCCGGTCGTAGCGACTAGTGCTTTGAAAAAGACAGGGATTGACCAAGTCATGCAGCAGGCCATGCGAGTGATGAACCAGGCAGAGGAGGAAGTTTATCCAGCTTACGACAATCATTTTGAAGCGGCTTTGTCAGAAATTATCCGTATTTTGGGGAATGCAGTACCTCAAAAACAAGCTCGTTTTTATGCCATTAAGCTTTTTGAACGTGATAAAGAATTATCTGAACAGCTGGCATTGTCTGATTTTCAAAAAACAGAGATTGAAGATGCGATTCGGATTACGGAAGAAATCTACACAGAAGACGCAGAGAGTATTGTTGTTAATGCGCGCTATGAGTTTATTGAATCGGCAGTCAAAATGGCGCTGCAAGCCGATGTTACTAAATTAAGTTTGTCGGATAAGATTGACCGTATTGTGACCAATCGTTATTTAGCCTTGCCGATTTTTGCGCTTGTTATGTGGTTGGTGTATTTCCTCTCTATTCAAACGATTGGAACGATGGGAACCGATTGGACAAACGATGTCCTCTTTGGAGAATGGATTCCAAATGGTATTAAATCACTGCTAGAGCAATTAGCTGTAGCCGACTGGCTTCAATCTTTAATTATTGATGGGATTATCGCAGGCTGCGGAGCTGTGCTAGGCTTTGTGCCTCAGATTTTCGTCTTGTTTGTCTGCTTGGGCATCTTGGAAGACATCGGCTATATGAGCCGGATTGCTTTCGTCATGGATCGTCTATTTAGACGGTTTGGATTGTCTGGAAAATCCTTTATCCCCATGTTGATTTCGACGGGATGTGGCGTTCCTGGTGTCATGGCGAGTAGAACCATTGAAAATGAGCGTGATCGTAGAATCACTATTATGACAACGACCTTTATGCCTTGTTCTGCCAAATTGCCAATTATTTCCTTGATTGCGGGAGCTTTCTTTCCCGGCAATCCTTGGATTGCACCAAGTGCTTATTTTGTTGGAATGGGAGCCATTGTCTTATCAGGGATTGCTTTGAAAAAGACAACGAGTCTCGGTGGAGCAGTAGCGCCCTTTATCATGGAGTTGCCGAGTTACCACCTGCCACAAGTCAAGACGGTTTTGCGCTATGCTGGTCAAAAGGCTTTGAGCTTCATTAAGCGTGCTGGAACGATTATCTTTGTGACCAATATTTTCATTTGGTTTGCTAGTTCCTATAACTTTGGCTTGCAGGCGGTTGAAACAGAAGATAGTATCCTAGCGGCATTAGGAAAAGGGCTGGCTTGGATCTTTAGCCCTCTTGGCTTTGGCAATTGGCGAGCAACGGTTGCGGCTATTACGGGCTTATTGGCTAAGGAAACGGTGATCTCGACTTTTGGAATCTTGTATAAAGTGACAGATGCGACAGAGACTACGAAAGAACTATGGAGCAATCTCCAACAGCATTATACGGCACTTTCCGCCTACTCATTCCTTATCTTTAATCTGCTCTGCGCTCCTTGTTTTGCAGCGATTGGTGCTATTCATCGGGAAATGGGCAATGCTAAATGGACGTGGATTGCTATTTCCTTCCAAACCCTACTGGCTTATAATGTCAGTCTTGTGATTTACCAATTCGGGCAAGTCTTGCTGTATGGAAAAGGAATTTCAGTTTGGAGTATTTTTGCACTTATCGTTATGGTAGCTGGTCTGTACTTCATCTTTAGAAAAACGCGCAAAGAAAAAGTAGAGGTTATCACTTTAGATAGTCTGGCACATCAAACAGTATAGGAGAAATTATGTCCACGATTATTGTATTTATCATTATTTTAGTTTTAGCTGGCGCAGCGCTGCACCACATCATTAAGGGAAAGGGGAACTGTGGTGATTGTGACTGTCAATGTGAAATCAAAGAAAAAATGAGACATAAATAATATACCTGAGTGATTGGGTAAGTTAAATCAATATAGTTTCATCTCATCCGCCGAGCTGATGGATTAAACTAGAAGTCGTTCACCTCGTCCTCCGGGCTGACAGAGTAAATCAAAAGAGTTTCACCTCGTCCGCCGGGCTGACGGAATAAACCAAAAGAGTTTCACCTCGTCCGCCGGGCTGACGAAGCAAACTAAAAGAGCTTCATCTTTTCGACCGGGTCGACAGAGCCAATCCAAAGCGGTTCATTTTATCGACCAAGTCGACAAAGCGAACCTCACGTCATTTCATCCGAGAGTCAGTCTAGCTGTCTATAAAATAAATCGGTCCGTCAACTTAGCTGACGGACCGATTTTGTCTGAACTCATTGATATCTTATTTGCTGTTATCTCCCATTAGTAAGTCTTTTGGTTGCTTACTAAGGAGCGTGATTGAAGCAATGAGGACGGAAACGATGATAATCGCAAGTCCAAAGATGACCACCTTGGTCATATCATCAGGAGATACATGTACATTGAGGCTAGTGAGGGTCTTGTTAAAGCCATCCACTTCAGCCCCGCCTCCAAGATTGGCGCTCTTACCTTCTCGAGCTAGTTTTTCAGCAATACCACTGGTAACTTGTTTTAAAATGCTATTTCCCATCACCTTGCTGACAGCACTACCTGCAAAGTAAGCACCAATGAAGCTAAATATACTTACAAAGAGAACTTCTGTGATAAATTGGAAGAAAATCTTTGTTTTGCTAATTCCCATTGAAAGCATGATTCCCATTTCTTTTCTACGACCATTGATCCATAAGAACAAGACTAGCGTAAGAACAATCGCTCCAAAGATTAGAGTTCCGATTAAGAGGTTTCCAGTAACGCCGTAAATACCGTTAATAGAAGATTGAAGTGCTGGGAAGTTGCTTGTGCTCTTAACAAGGGTGTAGGCTTCCCAATCAATAGATGATATTTCTTTTACTTTCGCCATTACTTTATCAATATCTTGGCTACCATTTACAAAGAAAGTAGCATCTTGATAAATAGCGTTTTTATCTGTTGAACCTTGTAAAGTTTTAGTCGTTTCTAAGTCTGTGATAAAGGTATTTTCATACAATTCTTGAGGACTAGAAACGCCTCCTTTATTTTTCCCGTCAAAAATCCCGATAACTGTCACTTTAGTCGTTTTATTAGCTTTACGAACGTTATCATAGTCATAAGTATTCGATTTTATATTAATCGTATCGCCGACTTTAAGTTTGTTCTTTTCTGCAAAATCTTTATGAATTAAAGCAACATTTTTGTCATTTTTGTTGATATGTCTACCTTCAACTAGTTTGAAGGTTTCTGCGGTAAATTTATCATCTTTCGATGAATCGTTGATACCTGTTGCCATAATGGCACGGCCGAATTTTTGTTTTCTATCTTCGCTTTCAAAGTCGGTTTCTCCAGATTCAACCAATTGGTGATCAATTAAGTCAGCGACAACATTCATTCGTTTGATGTAGCCAGAGATACCTTTAACTTTTTCCACAGCTTCGATATCTTCGCCTTTAAGATTTCCTGCTCCGCGAGGGGTACCTTGGTTCACTTCGCGGTTAATCTGCATTGAGAAACTGCTAGTGATATTTTTAAAAGTCTCTTTTGAAGCGGCGTCTGTTGCATTTTTAACAGCAATACTGCCAAGTGTTAAAGTAGAGATGGCTAACAGGATTAAAAAGATAATCAGTGTTTTTATTTTTTTGCGCCATACATAGGCAAGAGCGTTCTTTATCGTTAACATATAATTTCTTCTCCTTGGAGGTCTTATTTATAATTCTTAGTGACTTCGACTAAGTTCTTATTGCTTAACTCTAAGACGACGTCTGCTTTATTAGCTAACTCTTTGCTGTGTGTCACCACAATCACACATTTATTTTTTTGTTTAGCTGATTTAATTAGGACTTCAATGATGTCCATGGCAGTACCTTCATCTAAGTTCCCAGTTGGTTCATCTGCTAAGATAATTGGTGCTGTAGATGCAAGAGCGCGTGCAATAGCAACCCGTTGCTGCTGGCCACCTGATAATCGTAATACGTTACGATGGATTTCTTTTTCGTTGAGTCCAAGTTGTAGTAAGCTATCTTTATTTGCTTGAGAATTTACGAGTCGAACATTCTCCATCGGAGTTAAGTAATCGATTAAATTATAATTTTGGAAAACCAGGGAGATTTGTTTCCGTCTGTGATGGTTATAGCCTTTTTGAGCGATGTCTTGATCTTCAAAGAGGATTTTTCCTTTTGTAGGAGTATCAAGTCCTGCAAGAAGGGAAAGCAAGGTTGATTTTCCTGCACCAGATTTCCCTATAATAGCATAAAATTTTCCTTCTTCAAATGAAGCTGTGATCTGATTCAATACATTTTCTTGTAGGCTATTGTATTGGTAACTAACTGAATCCATTTTTAAAATTGTCATGTTTTGTCTCCTTAACTTATATCGGTTAAAATATCTTTTGGTTTTTTATGTAGGATAATAGAAGATGAACCTACTACTGCAAGTAAAATAATGATGAGCAGTATTCCATAAGTCATCAGAATAGTAGAGGCATGTAAGTGCGGAACGATATTTTCAAAAATAGCGGATGAGCTATCTTGTTGTTGACCGCCTTTTATAAACCCTTTGAATACCATAGTGGAAATATAAGAGCCACTAATAGAAGCTAGTGCCATACTAAATACTGATATGATAACCAGTTCCAGTATGAATTGAGAGATAATCATCGCTTTTGAAATACCGAGAGATAATAGTACTCCGATTTCATAAATCCTTTCTCTCAACCAGAACATGAGAATCAAGGAAAGAACGATGATACTTCCAATAATGATACTGAAAGTTAAAACATTAATAATCTGTTTGAAACTGGTAACAGAAGAAGAAACTGCTTCAAAAGCCTTAGAATTTTTAACAAGATCAGTTTGCTTCCAATCAATTTTTGACTTTTTGACTGTATTGATGACTTTATCAATTTGATTTGGATTTGATACGAAATAAACGGCTGCAGATAATTTATAATCAGCTGGTTTGTAACCTTGTAAGTGTTGGCTCGATTCATAGTCCATATAGACAGTATTTTCTGTCGCATCTGAGCTTAAACCTGTTTGTTTCTCTTCTTTTTTTCCAGAGAAGATACCAGCAATTTCAAACTCTACTTCATGGAGTTGTTTAGCATCCTCATCCTTTAAGGAGGTTCCCTTTAGTTTTAGTTTATCTCCAACTTTTAAATGATTCTTTTTAGCTAATTTTTCATGGATGAGAATCTTGGATTTATCGCCTTTACGAATTGGCTTTCCTTGTTCAAGTTTGAAAACACCACTTGCAAAGGTTGTTTCTAGAGTAGAATCACTTGTTCCTAATGCAGCAACCAGATTGTTGAGGACAGGGTTTTGATTGTCTCTTGTGACACCTTGTTTTTTCTTAACAACAGTTTTATCTGTCAAACTTGCTAAAGCATCGTATTTGAAGTTGAATTTTGAAATTTCTTTATTCTCAAGTAATTTTTCTGCTGTTTTTAGTGAAAGTGGTCGTTCAAGTGTTTTGCTAGTTATTGTAAAGCCAGTATTTGATGCGTCATAGATTTTCTTTTCGATATTATTAGTCGTTCCCATAATAGAAAAGCTACTAGTTAAGGCAGTTGAAATGAGAGTAAGTATCAGAAATACAAGAAGAGTTTTAACTCTTTTTCTACTGATGTAATTCAAAGCCTGCTTGGCTATTTGCATAATTTTCTTCCCTTCTATATATTTTAAACTAAATCGGTACCGTGTTCTATGTTAAAGCAGTTACCTTAAAATAGTTTTAAGGTTTAAGGTAATTTTAAGTTTTTTGGCTCCTTTTTTTCTGTTTTTTGTGTAAATTTTCATAAAATGGTAGAAAAAGGGGGAAAGACAAGGTTGGTTTCGCTCTATAACTTTCTATAAAATAAGTCTATAGGGCAAATGAATGAATTTCTGCTATAATAGAATGAAGAAAATAGAAATGAGAGTTATATGGCAAAAATAATTGACGGAAAAGCTTTGGCAGAAAAATTACAAGCACAATTAGCGGAGAAAGTTCGTAAACTAAAAGACCAAACAGGCTTGGTACCTGGACTTGTAGTGATTTTAGTGGGCAATAACCCAGCTAGTCAAATCTATGTGAGAAATAAAGAGCGGTCAGCTTTGGCTGCAGGACTGCGAAGTGAAGTGGTGCGTCTGCCAGAAACAACAACCCAAGAAGAGCTGCTGATTTTGATTGAAAAGTACAATCAAGATCCAGATTGGCATGGGATTTTAGTTCAATTGCCGCTGCCAAAGCATATTGATGAAGAGGCGGTACTGTTAGCAATTGACCCTGATAAAGATGTGGATGGCTTTCACCCAATGAATATGGGACGCCTTTGGAGTGGTCATCCTGTCATGATTCCCTCCACACCTGCTGGCATTATGGAAATGTTTCATGAGTACGGTGTAGAATTAGAAGGTAAACGTGCTGTTGTCATTGGACGGAGTAACATTGTCGGAAAGCCCATGGCACAGCTTTTACTTGCTAAAAATGCAACAGTAACTCTGACGCATTCACGGACACATCACTTGTCAGAGATTACAAAAGAAGCTGATATTTTAGTTGTCGCTATCGGCCGTGGGCATTTTGTGACGAAAGATTTTGTCAAAGAAGGCGCGGTCGTGATTGATGTTGGCATGAACCGTGATGAAAATGGTAAATTGATTGGTGATGTGAAATTTGATGAAGTATCTGAAATCGCGAGTCTCATCACTCCTGTACCAAGAGGGGTTGGTCCGATGACCATTACTATGCTCATGGAGCAAACCTATCGAGCGTGCAAGCGGAGTTTGAAGAAATAGAATGCGACACGTCTATTTCTTTTATGGTAAAACAAAGGTAAACAAGGGTGTCACTTCTCTACTGGCATAGGTGAAGGGAGCAAACATGGAAGTAGTAGACTATACATTATTGAAAAAGATTATTCAGCCACGTGCGCTCAATAGTCACAAGGGAGATTATGGTCGTTTGTTGTTGATTGGCGGGACGTATCCTTTTGGTGGAGCGATTATCATGGCAGCCTTAGCGGCAGTTCATAGCGGAGCTGGTCTAGTGATGGTTGCGACGGATAGAGAAAATATTGTAGCTGTTCACGCTCATTTACCAGAAGCGATGGCTTTTGATGTACAAGATAAAAAGCTATTGACCGAGCAAGTCCAAAAAGCAGATGTAGTATTGATTGGACCAGGTTTAGCTGAAAGTAAACTTGAAAAATCCGTTTTGCAGCTAGTAGTGGAACTTGTCAGTGAACATCAAGTCTTCATCATGGACGGTGGGGCTATTTCCCTCTTTAGCAAAGAAGCTCTGCCATTTTCGAAAGCGCAGATGATTTTTACCCCGCATCAAAAAGAGTGGGAGCGGTTGAGCGGACTAAAGATAGCTGAGCAAACGGTTGAAAAAAGCCAAGAAGCTGTTAATTCCTTTCCTGTTGGAACTATCGTTGTTCAAAAGAAGCACGGAACGATTATTTTCCAAAGTGGAAATGCAGATTATTTCCAACTGAACATAGGCGGCCCTTATCAAGCAACGGGTGGCATGGGAGATACTCTTGCAGGCATGATTGCAGGCTTTGTAGGGCAGTTCAATAGTAGTTCTTTACTGGAACGTGTAACTGCCGCAGTCTATCTGCATTCAGCCATTGCTGAGGAGTTAAGTAAAGAAAACTATGTAGTCTTGCCAACAGAAATCAGCAAAGAAATCCCTAAGTGGATGAAGAAGCTAGCTAAAAATGAAAATATGTTATAATGAAAAAGTCTGCAGAAGCATTTAAAAATTAGAAAATTTAGCTCTTCTTGTCTGCTTATTGGAGTAATGAATTTGATATTTAGCTCATGAGGCTTAACTACAAGTTGAAAGGAAGAATAATCTTTTTCAATATCCACTATCTTATGAAAAACCATTGTATTTAATGAGGTTGAGATTTCTTATCTTGACTTTATTTTTTTGCCTTACAAAAATGTCACTTTTCTTTCTGAAAATGTAAGTTTATGTAATGGAAAGAACGGGAAATTTTCGATAAGATAATGCTTGTTGAAAAAAATGAAATAGAGATTTTATGATGTTACAATCTTTAAAGAAAGTGTCAAATGCAACGAACTTGAAATTTTTAGCTATTTGTCTTATGTTTTTAGATCATATCCACGAAATGTTTAGTGCTTCTGGTGCTCCGATATGGCTAACAATGCTAGGACGCGTAGTTTTTCCTCTTTTTATGTTTCTGGCAGCTGATAGTTTTTATTATACGCATAATCGAAAAGCTTATTTGAAACGGTTGCTCTTTATGACATGGTTTATGATTATTGGGAACATGATTGTCAGTCACTTTTTCACTAATGGTAAAGTTTGGCTGGCGAATAATGCTTTTGGCGCCTTTTTCTTAGTGGGCATATCTATCTGTGCTTGGGATTTGATGGTTGAGGGTATGAAAGAAAAGAAACTTTATTCATTCTGGAAAGGATTGGGCCTTTTTCATTTACCGATTCTTCTGGCTCTGCCGGCTTTGTTTTTATCGAGTTATCTAACGAGTGAGAATGTATCACCTCTTATGGTTCAAATTATTGCTTTTTTTATCATGGCTATTCCGAACATTCTCGTGGTTGAAGGAGGGGATGTCATGGTTTACCTTGGTCTTTTCTTTTATATCTTCCGCAGACACCGCATAGCACAAATGGTGATATTAGCACTAGTCTCTTTATTTGTTTATTTAACAGATCCAACGTCTGTGCAATGGATGATGGTTTTTGCGGTTATTCCAATGTATTTTTATAATGGTGAAAAGGGTCGTGGTATGAAGTTATTTTTCTACATTTTCTATCCTGCGCACATCTATCTTTTGTATATTTTGGCAAGTTTGTTGGGCTAGGCTCTGCTTAAGATATGGGAAACTAGTCTTTCCTTTTTCGTTGAGGGCTGGAAATGATTTTTTATAGATTGTTTGGTATAATAAAAATTATGAATAAAGAAGCATTACAGGAAATGAAAGGAGAGGAATGTCTGAGTATTTATCCGTGTCAAGCTTGACCAAATACTTAAAATTAAAGTTTGATAAAGATCCTTATTTAGAACGAGTTTATCTGACGGGGCAAGTTTCTAATTTTCGTAGGCGACCTAATCACCAATATTTCTCTCTCAAAGATGAAAAAGCTGTCATTCAGGCGACAATCTGGGGTGGTGTTTATAAGAAGTTAGGTTTTGACTTGGAAGAGGGCATGAAGATTAATGTCATCGGTCGTGTTCAACTCTATGAACCGAGTGGATCTTATTCTATTATCATTGAAAAAGCGGAGCCAGACGGTATCGGAGCTTTGGCGATTCAGTTTGAGCAGCTCAAGAAAAAGCTAGGCGAGGAAGGGCTTTTTGAGGAGCGCTTTAAGCAAGCTTTACCGCAATTTCCAAAGAAAATTGGAGTAGTGACCAGTCCTAGTGGAGCAGTGATTCGCGATATTATCACAACTGTTAGTCGCCGTTTTCCAGGAGTTGAGATAATTCTTTATCCGACGAAGGTGCAAGGCGAAGGAGCGTCTGCTGAAGTAGCTGAAAATATTCGTCGTGCTAATGAGCGAAATGATTTAGATGTCCTTATTATCGGTCGAGGTGGTGGCTCAATTGAAGATCTCTGGGCGTTTAATGAGGAAGTGGTTGTCCGTGCAATTTTTGAATCTCACATTCCGATTATTTCGAGTGTAGGGCATGAAACGGATACGACCTTGGCAGATTTTGTTGCGGATAGACGGGCTGCAACGCCGACAGCGGCTGCGGAATTAGCAACACCTGTAACAAAGTTGGATCTCCTAGCACACTTGCAGCAGCAACAAAATCGGTTAGCAGCCGCCATGTCTAATCGTCTTACTTACAATCGTGAGCGACTAGCTAAGCTGAGTCAGTCCGTCATTTTTCGACAACCAGAACGACTATATGATAGCTACCTGCAAAAATTAGATCAACTAAATTTACGGATCAAGCAAAAAATTCGCGAATATTATAACGAGGAAGTGCAGCGAGCAAGGCTTTTACAACATCGTTTGGAGGCTCTAGCTCTTTTAAGTCAGGTTCAGATTTATCAAGAGCGTGTAGCTCAGTTGGAACGGCTTCTGCGCAGCAATATGGCAGTTGTTTATGACCATAAAGTGGCTGAAGTCAAGCGTCTGTCTGACGCTTTGCTCATGCTGGATACTAGCCGAATTGTGGCTCGGGGTTATGCTATTGTCAAAAAAGATAAACAGGTGTTAGAATCTATTGAGAAAGTCAATAAAAAAGATCAATTAACCATTTTGATGCGAGATGGTCAGATAGAAGTTGAGGTAAAAAATGTCGAAAGAAAAGAAATTTGAAGAAAATTTAGCAGACTTAGAAGTCATTGTACAAAAGTTAGAAAACGGAGATGTTCCTTTGGAAGAAGCGATTTCTGAGTTTCAAAAGGGGATGCAGCTTTCAAAAGAATTGCAAAAAACACTAGATCAGGCAGAAAAAACGCTGGTAAAAGTTATGCAGGCTGATGGCACAGAAACGGAAATGGAATGAAACAAGACGAAAAATTAGCTAGAATTGGGCAAGCTATTGAGACTTTTTATGCTAAAAAAGCAGTATCTGCTGATTTGATAGAAGCGATTCTTTACTCAGTTAATGCAGGCGGTAAGCGAATTCGTCCTCTTTTACTTTTAGAATTGTTAGAAGGTCTAGGACTTGAACTGACAGAAGCACATTTCCAAGTGGCAGCAGCACTTGAAATGATTCATACAGGTAGCTTGATTCATGATGATTTGCCGGCTATGGACGATGATGATTATCGTCGTGGTCGCTTGACCAGCCACAAGAAATTTGGCGAAGCAATGGCTATTTTAGCGGGAGATTCTCTCTTTTTGGATTCTTATGCCTTGATAGCAGAAGCGGCACTACCTAGTCAAATCAAGGTAAACTTAATCGCAGAATTGTCGTTAGCGGCTGGAACTTTTGGTATGGTCGGAGGTCAAGTCCTTGATATGCAGGGCGAAGGAAAGGACATCAGTTTAGCAGAGCTGCAGAATATTCATGCCAATAAAACTGGTAAACTCCTGACCTATCCTTTTATTGCTGCGGGTTTGATTGCTGAAGTAGGAGAATCACAGCAGGAAAAATTGAAAGTAATAGGTCAGCTGCTGGGACTAGCCTTTCAGGTGCGAGATGATATTTTAGATATCACAGCAAACTTTGAAGACTTGGGCAAGACACCGCAGAAAGATGTGGCAGCAGAAAAAGCCACCTATCCAGCTATTTTGGGCTTGAATGGAGCAAAGCGATTCTTTGAAGAACAGCTAGAGGAAACAGAATATTTATTGGCAGAAGTAGAAGCAGAGATTGCTTTTTCAGGCGCGGCTATCAGAAAGATAATAGAAAGTTTAAAACTCAATGACGAAAGAAAGAGTAGATGTTCTAGCTTATAAGCAAGGGCTTTTTGAAACAAGAGAACAGGCCAAGCGCGGTGTGATGGCGGGCTTAGTCGTTGCTGTTGCGAATGGTGAGCGTTTTGATAAACCTGGCGAAAAAATTGATGAAGGCATTGAGTTGAAGCTCAAAGGCGAAAAGCTCAAATATGTCAGCCGTGGTGGCTTAAAATTAGAAAAGGCTTTGCAGGTTTTTGAGATTTCAGTTGAAAATCAGATTACGTTGGACATTGGGGCATCAACGGGTGGGTTTACGGACGTCATGCTGCAAAACGGGGCACGACAGGTCTATGCGGTAGATGTCGGCACCAATCAACTGGCATGGAAACTCCGCCAAGATGAACGCGTCATCAGCATGGAGCAGTTTAATTTTCGTTATGCCAAAGTAACTGATTTTGAGGAGACACCTAGCTTTGCTTCCATTGATGTCAGTTTTATCTCGCTTGGTCTCATTTTGCCAGCTCTGTATAAGATTTTGGCTGAAAATGGAAAAGTTGTGGCTCTCATCAAACCTCAGTTTGAAGCAGGAAGAGAGCAAATTGGCAAAAATGGGATTGTGAAAGATAAAAAAGTGCATCAAGCAGTTTTAGAAAAAGTAACGGACTTTATGGTTGAAGCCGGATTTTCTGTCCAAGGTCTGGATTTCTCCCCTATTCAAGGTGGGCATGGGAATGTGGAATTTTTAGCCTATTTAGAAAAAAGTTCTCACCCAGAAAATCTAGTAAAAACAATGATTACAACGGTCGTAGAGACAGCACATAAGGAATTTAAAGATGAATAAAAAGGAAAGATTAGAAAAAATTAGACATTTTGTGTCGGACTATGAAGTTGGAACACAAGAAGCAATTGTAGAATATTTGAAGAAATCAGGAATTACAGCAACACAGGCAACTGTTTCGCGTGATATTAAAGAATTGGGCATTGTCAAAATTCCGCTGAAAAATAACACTTATATTTATGAACTACCGAAATCAGCTAGTACGAGTTTGAAGTTAGCAGACAATAATATCTTAAAGTTTGAGCTATTGGGAAGTATGATCAATCTCAATCTTGTCCCTGGAAGCACAGCTTTTGTGAAGCGACACATTGTAGAAGACTTCTCTGATGACATTTTTAGTATTTTAGCCGATGATGACACGATTCTCCTTATTTTCCGTAGCGAAGAAATGGCTCATCAGGTATTGGAACAAATCAGGAATTGGTAGATAGCCTATGTTACTTGAAATTTCCATTAAAAATTTTGCAATTATTGAAGAGATTTCCCTCAATTTTGAGCAAGGCATGACTGTTTTGACAGGTGAAACAGGGGCCGGAAAGTCTATTATCATTGATGCTATGAACATGATGCTAGGAAGCCGCGCGACAACAGATGTGATTCGTCACGGTGCATCAAAAGCAGAGATTGAAGGGCTTTTTGCAATTGAGCAGAGTAAGGCTTTGGTTGAAATTTTTGAGCAGCAAGGACTTGATATGACAGAGGAGCTGATTATTCGGCGAGAAATTTTTCAAAATGGACGTAGTGTCAGTCGTATTAATGGTCAAATGGTTAATTTGTCTGTCTTGCGAGCTGTTGGACAGCATTTGGTGGATATTCACGGTCAGCACGACCAAGAAGAACTCATGCGACCGCAGCTGCATATTGCCATGCTGGACGAGTTTGGAGATGACGCATTTTTCAAGCTCAAAGCGGATTATCAACAGATTTTTGATCAGTATCGTCAGTTGCGCAAGCAGGTCTTGATGATTCAAAAGAATCAAGAAGAAAATAAAGCGCGGATTGATATGCTGGAATATCAGATTGCAGAGATTGAAGCAGCTAATTTAAAAGCAGGTGAAGATTTAGCTTTAAATCAAGAACGTGATAAGTTGCTCAATCATAAGCAGATTGCGGACACTTTGACCAATGCTTATGCCATGCTGGATGATGAAGAATTTTCTAGTTTAGCAAATGTTCGATCTGCCATGAATGACATGGAAGCTATTGAAGACTACGACGCCACTTACAAAGAAATTGCGGCCAACCTTTCTGAATCTTACTATGTGTTGGAAGATGTGACAAAGCGTTTGGAGGATATTCTAGAAGACTTGGATTTTGATGGCGGTCGTCTCTTAGAAGTAGAAAGTCGCCTAGACTTAATCTATAGCATTACTCGCAAATACGGCGGTCAAGTAGATGATGTCCTAGCTTATTTTGATCAGATTTCTAAAGAATATGCTCTACTTACTGGGAAAAATCTTTCATCAGACGATTTGGACAAAGAGCTGAAAAAGCTGGAAAAAAGCTTGGTTTCTCTAGCAAGCAGTCTTAGTCAGGCTCGGCACGAATTAGCCCAGCAGTTAGAAGCAGAGATTCAGCAAGAACTGCAAGACCTCTATATGGAAAAGGCGAATTTTCGAGTTCAATTTACCAAGGGAAAATTTAGTCGTGAAGGAAATGAACACGTTGAATTTTATATTTCGACTAATCCCGGTGAAGATTACAAACCACTCGTTAAGGTTGCTTCAGGAGGTGAATTGTCTCGTTTGATGTTGGCAATCAAATCTGCTTTTTCTCGTAAGGAAGGCAAGACTAGCATTGTCTTTGATGAAGTGGACACAGGCGTATCGGGACGTGTTGCACAAGCTATTGCTCAAAAGATTCATAAAATTGGCTCAAACGGACAAGTCCTCGCAATTTCGCACCTGCCACAAGTGATTGCCATTGCGGATTATCAATTTTTCATTGAGAAAATATCTGATGAACATTCGACTGTTTCAACTGTTCGTTTGTTATCAGATGAGGAGCGTGTCGAAGAAATTGCCAAAATGTTGGCGGGTGAAAATGTGACCCAAGCAGCCCTCACGCAGGCTAGAGAGCTCTTGAAAAAATGAAACACTTCTTGGCTTGTGCTAAATGAGTTGTTATCAGGAGGTAATCATGACAAATTATTTTGTAATTGGTGACGTACATGGAAAAGCAAAAATGCTAAAAGAATTACTCAAAAAATGGGATGGAGAGAGCCAACTCATCTTTTTAGGGGATTTGATTGACCGTGGGGAAGCTAGCCGCGCTGTTTTGGAGTGTGTGAAAGAACTTGTTGAAAAGCAAGGAGCGATTTGTATTTCTGGAAATCACGAGTACATGTTTTTAACTTGGTTGGACAATCCTGAGAGCGGCTATGCTCATTATCGTCGCAATGGCGGAGACACAACAATCAATTCCATTTTGGGGCGACCTTTAGATACTCCTGTTGATGGAGTTGAAGACGCAAAGCGCGTGTCGGAAGAAGCGCCAGACCTCGTGTCTTTTATTCGTCAGATGCCTTTCTTTGTTGAAACAGATAACTATATTTTTGTACACGCTGGAGTTGACTTAACTTTAAAAGATTGGCATGAAACAAGCGATTATCAAAAGGTTTGGATACGTGAGCCCTTTCATCAAGGTCTTAATCAAACAGGAAAGATAATTGTATTTGGGCATACTCCGACTTTTTATCTTTTTTCTGAGATGCCTGGGACAAGTCGCCTTTGGCAAACGCAGGATCAAAAAATCGGTATGGATGGCGGAGCTGTCTATGGCGGTGTTCTCCACGGAGTTTTATTTGGAAATGAGGGAATTTTAGAACATCATTTCATCACAAATGATGGTTTCGCGGTAGAAGATGATTAGAAGTTGGGGACGATAAAAGAGCTGGAGAAAATTCATTTAAGGTTTTCTTCAGCTCTTTTATATTATTTCCCAGCTACATTTTTTACATCTTCAATCATCAATTTTGTTGATTCGAGTCCGCCTCCGCTGAGGTACCAAAGGTCAGATGTCAAGTTTACAATAGTTTTATTTTTAGCTGCATTTGTTTCTTGGATCAGTGAGTTATTCAGTAAGTCTTTATTGGCTGAATTGTCCCCACCGATAGCAAGAGTGCGGTTCAGAACAAAGATAATTTCTGGATTGATTTGTTTGATACTTTCAAAGCTGACTTCTTGTCCATGTCTTGATTCCTTAATTTTAGCATCTGTTGGTTTGAACTTCAAAGTGCTGTAAAGAAAAGAAAAACGTGATTTAGCTCCGAAAGCAGACATTGCACCTTCATTTAACATCATCGTCAGAGCCCTTTTATTTGATTTTTCATTGGCAGCAGCAACAGTTTGAATTTCTTTGTCTAATTTAGCTAATTCACTTTTAGCTTTTTTGGTTCCGTATTCCTCAAAGATACTTGCTAAAGAAAGGATGTTTTTCTTGGTAGAACCCCAGTAGTCTTTGTTGTCTGTTTGGAATAATACAGTAGGGGCAATCTCCTTGAGTTTCTTGACATATTGAGCTGTACGACCAGAAGCAATAATCAAGTCTGGTTTTAAAGCTGCGATAGCTTCCATATCTGGTTCTTTCATGTTACCTACATTTTTAATGCTACTTGGTAAATTTTTTAAGTAAGTAGGAAGAGTTTTCTTTGGCATACCGACAATGCTGCTTTCTTTACCTAAAGCACGAATGGTATCAGCTGCACCTAAATCCAGTGTTACAATTTTTTTAGGGTTGGTAGGGACTTTCACATCTCCATTTGCTGTTTTGATAGTGACTTCACTAGAAGCAGATGAAGAGTTTGTCGTTTTTGAATTGGACTGTTTATTGTCGCTGCAAGCAGCGAGTAGCACAACTGCAACAGCTGCGAAGAGAGATAGAAGTAGTGTTTTTGTATTCTTTTTCATTAAAATTCCTCCAAAATTAATATTTATAGGTAAATACAAACTTTTTTACCATTGATTTCTCCAAGGGTAATGTCCATTTCATACAATGGATCTAAAATTTCTTTTCTCATGACCTGATTGGTTGTACCTTGATAAAAGACTTTTCCGTCTTTAAAGGCGACAATTTCATCAACATACTGACTGGCAATATTGATGTCATGAATGACAATGATAATCGTTTTTCCTAAGTCATCAACGAGAGAACGCAAGATTTTCATCATAGAAATACTTTGCTTAATATCTAGATTGTTTAGTGGCTCGTCCAAAAGGATAAAATCAGTGTCTTGAGTGAGCACCATAGCGATAAAAACGCGCTGCAATTGACCTCCGGATAGTGTATCAATAAAACGGTCTCTTAAATCAAGAATGTCCAGATATTCAAGTGCTTGCTCTACTTTTTTGAAATCTTCTTTTGTCAAACGATCCTGACTATAAGGAAAGCGACCGAAAGAAACCAATTCTTCAACCGTTAATTTAGATTGGTAATTGATTTTTTGTTTTAAAATGGTTAATTCTTTGGCGAGCTCTTTTGAGTTCCACGCTTCAATTTCTTTTCCCTTGATACTGAGAAGCCCCTGATCTTTCTTGAGCAAACGGCTCATAATAGAAAGCAGCGTTGATTTTCCAGCACCATTTGGTCCAATAAAGGCGGTGAATTTGCTCGGTGAAATATTCAGTTGAATATCTTCTAAAATTGCTTGATTTCCAAATGATTTGCCAACATTTTTAAATTGCATTCTAGCGTTTTGCCTCCTTAGCTAAAAGATAAAAGAAGAATAGCCCTCCGACAAGCTCAATGACCATGCTGACATTGATTTGGAGCTGAAAGACGCGCTCTACCAGCATTTGCCCAGTGGTCAGAGAAAGAAAACCGAGTAAAATTGCTACTGAGAACAACCATTTGTGTTGGTATTCTTTGATTAACAGATAGGCTAAATTGGACATCATAAAGCCGAAGAACATCATAGGTCCAACGAGAGCAGTTGTCGTTGAAGTCAGCAAAACAATTGCCCATAGTATCTTTTTTTGCTCTTTTTCAACTTCTACACCTAAAATAGTCGCTGTCTTTTTATCCAAATGAAAAACATTCAAAATAGCGTTCTTCTTTAACAAATACAAACCTGCTAGTCCAATGATGATTGTAGCGACAGATAGAATATCCATATTCATTCGTTGAAAGGAAGGAAAAAGTTTTGTCTGCAGTTTATCATATTCGTTAGGATCCATTAGCACTTGCAAGAATGTACTAGCGCTTCTAAATAGCGTCCCTAGTGCCATACAAATCAATAAAATAAATAGAAATCCTTGCTGGAGTAGCTTTTTTAATGCAGGTTGCAGGCAGAAAAAGAAGCCGCACTGTATGAGTAAGACTAAGATAAACTCAAGCAAAGGATGACTGGTATTGCCGATGAATTTGCTAGCAAAGAAAAGATAAATCGTCTGCATAAAGACATAGAGAGATTCTATTCCAAGAATGCTTGGTGTTAAAAAACGATTTTCTGTGATTGCTTGAAAGCTGATTGTAGCAAGACTTCCAGCTATGGCGACTAAGAGATAGGCTAGTAACTTTTGCAAGCGCAATTTCATAATAAAACCTGTTAAAGGATAGTCCATCGGCATGAGATATAACAAGCCACTCAAGCTGGCTAACAAAAGCAATAGAAGTAAGAGATTTCTTGTTTGACTCTTCATTTTATTCATGAGCAGCACCTCGCCACAAAAGATACACGAACGCCAAACTACCCAAAATTCCTAAAATCAAGCTGACGGAGACTTCGTAGGGACGAATGACTAGACGCGCTACAATATCACAGGCTAAGATGAGACAGGCACCAGTTAATGCGGTCAGTCCCTTAATGCGCGTGATATGGTCACCATAAAATTTCCGAATGATGTTTGGAACAATGACTCCGATAAATGGAAGAGAGCCGACTGTAATCATCGTCACACTTGTTGTCAATGCAATGAGAAACAACGTCATTCCCTCCATTTGGTAAAAGGAAATGCCTAGATTATGACTGGCGTCTTCCCCTAGATTCATAATGGTAAACGTGGCTGATAGTTTCCATACCGCAATCAAGATGATTAAGCTTAAAAATAACCATTCATATTGATGTTTCTGAATCATGGAAAAAGAGCCTTGTGTCCATGAAGCCATGCTTTGGATAAGATCAAAACGATAAGCAATGATTTCTCCAGCTGCGCTAATCACCCCACTATAAATAATTCCGACAAGCGGTAACAACCATTTTTCTTTAAATGAGAATTTTCTGATAAATCTAATAAAAATAATTGTAAAAAAAATAGCAGATACAAAAGCAAATAGCATTTTTTGCGCTAATGTGGCTGACGGAAAGAAAAATAAACTGAGCAACATACCAAATTTCGCAGCCTCGACCGTTCCAACTGTACTAGGAGCAGCAAAATGATTTTGTGTAACAGTCTGCATAAGAAGCCCGGCAATGCTCATACTAGAGCCTGCTAGGAGAATACTAATTGTCCTTGGCAAGCGTGACTCCCAAAATAGCAGCCCGGTCTGCTTATCTCCATATAGCAGTTGCCACCACGAAAAGTGGCTAGAACCAACTGTAATTGAAATCATAACCTGAGCAAGACAAAGAATTCCTAAAAATTTTGTCTGTTTCATTTATCAACCCTTTCTTAAAAGCAATTGCTTCAGCATGATACATCACTAGGCTAACAAAAAAATAAAAGACTGTCAATTATTTTCTGAAAATTTAATAATTATGTCTATTTAGAAAAGTAAGAGGTTCTTACACAACTTTTACATATTTTATCCAGAAAAATTATTCCACAAAAAGTTATTTTTTTGATATAATAAATTAAATAGATAAAATTTATAAAAGTAGGAAAACCATGACAAAAATCAAAATTGTAACGGATTCATCTATTACGATTGAACCGCAAGTTGTAGAGGATTTAGAGATTACAATCGTCCCTTTGTCTGTAATGGTAGACGGTGTTGTTTATTCAGACGCTGACTTAAAAGAAGGAGAATTTCTTCATTTGATGCAGTCAAGTAAAAATCTACCGAAGACCAGTCAACCACCAGTTGGTGTTTTTGCAGAAATCTTTGAAACACTCGGAGAAACTGCCGATAAAATCATATCTATTCATATGTCGCATGCTTTATCTGGAACGGTCGAAGCTGCACGTCAAGGTGCAACCTTGGCAAATGTGGATGTAACAGTGATTGATAGCTCCTTTACGGATCAAGCATTGAAGTTTCAAGTGGTTGAAGCTGCAAAACTAGCAAAAGAAGGTGCAGACTTTGATGCTATTTTAGCAAAAATCGAAGAAGTGCGCGAAAAAACAGAATTGTATATTGGTGTTTCAACGCTTGAAAATCTTGTAAAAGGCGGTCGTATTAGTCGTGTGACTGGTCTTCTCAGTTCGCTGCTTAATATTCGAGTGGTTATGCAAATGAAAAACCACGAATTACAACCGATTGTTAAGGGGCGTGGTGTAAAAACCTTTAAAAAATGGGTCAATGATTTAGCTGAAGGCTTAAAAGATAAAAAAGTGGCTGAGATTGGAATCTCGTATGCAGGGACTGCTGAGTTGGCAAATGAGATGAAACAGGTGTTGCAACAATTTGTGACAGCTCCGATTCCTGTTTTAGAAACGGGTTCTATTATCCAAACACATACTGGGGAAAATGCTTGGGCAGTTCTTATTCGCTATGAATAAGTTGGATATTTTCGGAAAGATAGAAAAAAGTTCGTTTTGTGCTTGACCTAATAGTAATTTTTAGATATGATAATACTTGTTAGAGTTAGTAACTGCTAACTCATAAAATTTTTTGGAGGATTTGTTAAATGGCTAACAAACAAGATTTGATTGCAAAAGTAGCAGAAGCTACAGAATTGACTAAGAAAGATTCAGCAGCAGCAGTTGACGCTGTATTTGCAGCAGTAACTGAATACCTTGCAGCTGGTGAAAAAGTTCAATTGATTGGTTTTGGTAACTTTGAAGTTCGTGAACGTGCAGCTCGTAAAGGTCGCAACCCACAAACTGGTGCAGAAATCACAATTGCAGCTTCTAAAGTACCAGCATTTAAAGCAGGTAAAGCTCTTAAAGACGCTGTTAAATAATGCAATTTTTAAAAAAACCTATTGTTTCAACGTTTCGGCGTTGAACAATAGGTTTTTTTCTTGTAAAAGGGCAGATAAGGAGACTAACTTTATCATTTGCATTTATTTGCAATCATTCTAAATACGCATTTTCCTATTTTCGTGATATAATAAAGGAAAAAATTATGAGCAGGTAGGAAATGAAGTCACATCCTTATTTAGAACTCACGGTTCAAGGTGATTATGAAAACGTTATTCAACGATTGAAAACAAAGGGAGTCCGTATTACAGAGACTAGAAAGGCAGTCATTGACTATATGATTCGGACGCATGAACACCCAAGTGCGGAAGCAATTTATCATGATTTACTTCCTGACTTTCCTAATATGAGTTTAGCAACAGTTTATAATAATCTCAAAGTTTTGGTGGAAGAGGGCTTTGTAGAAGAAATTAAGATTAGCCATGATAAAACGACTTATTTTGATTTTATGGGGCACGAACATCTGAATGTTGTCTGTGAAAAATGTGGTCGAATTGCAGACTTTGAAGATGTAGATATACCTGATTTGAAGCGCGAAGCTGAAGAACAAACAGGTTATAAAATTACAAAGACACAAGTCTTGATGTACGGAATTTGTCATGAGTGCTCGAAAAATAGTTAAGGAATTGATGTATACGCTTGAATAAAGTAAATTATCAAAAATCAAATATTCTCCCACTGATACTGGATTTTTTTGAAAAAATTTTGTAAAATATAGTAGTGACTGTGAGACAGTTTTCAAAAATCAAAGGAGAATTTCTAATGGTAAAATTAGTTTTTGCTCGCCACGGTGAGTCTGAATGGAACAAAGCAAACCTCTTTACAGGTTGGGCTGATGTTGATTTGTCTGAAAAGGGAACGCAACAAGCTATTGATGCTGGTAAATTGATTAAAGAAGCTGGTATTGAGTTTGACCAAGCATACACATCTGTTTTGACACGTGCTATTAAAACAACAAATCTTGCTCTTGAAGCAGCAGATCAACTTTGGGTACCAGTTGAAAAATCATGGCGCTTGAATGAACGTCACTATGGTGGTTTGACAGGTCAAAACAAAGCTGAAGCAGCTGAAAAATGGGGTGACGAACAAGTTCATATTTGGCGTCGTTCTTATGATGTATTGCCACCAGCTATGGCAAAAGATGATCAATATTCAGCACATACTGACCGTCGCTATGCAAACCTTGATGACTCTGTTATTCCAGATGCAGAAAACTTGAAAGTAACCTTGGAACGTGCTCTTCCATTCTGGGAAGATAAAATCGCTCCAGCTTTGAAAGACGGTAAAAATGTATTCGTAGGTGCACATGGTAATTCTATCCGTGCCCTTGTAAAACATATCAAACAATTATCAGATGATGAAATCATGAATGTGGAAATTCCTAATTTCCCACCGCTTGTATTTGAATTTGATGAAAAATTGAATCTTGTCAACGAATACTATCTTGGGAAATAAGCCCAATAAAATATTGTAAGCTCTGCGTAAGCAGGGCTTTTTAATATCATGCAAAGCTTTCATTTTTTAGCTGTGTATTTTATCAATTTTTTCCATTTTCCACGACTTCATTTAGGTGGATTTATGGTACAATAAAAGATAGCATTTTGACTAGAATGAGAGATACCATGTCTAAGAAAAAAAGAACATTTAATAGCCATTCAATCCCACGACGCTTGAATTTATTATTTGGAATTGTGATTTTACTGTTTATGAGTTTGATTGTGCGTTTGGGCTATATGCAGGTTATCCATAGGAGTTTTTATACAAAAAAATTAGCGACAGCTAGCAAGACTAAAGTGACGACCAGTTCGGTTCGTGGTCAGATTTATGATGCGAGTGGGAAACCGTTGGTTGAGAATACAACTAAGCAAGTTGTCTCTTTCACACGTAGCAACAAAATGACGGCTGCAGAGATTAAAGAAATTGCTCAAAAATTGCTTCCATTGGTTTCTATTTCCAACGCAGATGTTACTGAGCGTCAACAAGTAGATTATTATTTGGCAGACAGCGAGGTTTATAAGAAGGTCGTTAATCAGCTGCCTAAAAATAAAAAATATGGTACAGATGGAAATCGTTTGGCAGAGTCTAAGATTTATAATAATGCTGTTAAGAGTGTTGATGTAGCAAAGTTAAACTACTCAGATGAAGATAAAAAAGCTATTTATTTGTTCAGTCAGATGAATGCTATTTCTAATTTTGAAACGGGAAATATTCGTACGGATAATTTATCAGCTGATCAGATTGCGACAATCGCCTCTAGCTCGAAAGAACTGTCTGGTATCAGTATCACCACCAGCTGGGACAGGAAAGTGTTGGATACTTCTTTGGCTTCTATCATCGGAAGTGTTTCAAGTGAAAAGGCAGGGCTACCCGCAGAAGAAGTGGATACTTATTTGAAAAAAGGATATTCCCTTAATGATCGTGTTGGGACGAGTTATTTGGAAAAACAATATGAGTCTACACTTCAAGGAAAACGCGCAGTCAAAGAAATCAATCTTGATAAAAATGGAAATATGGAAAGCGTGAAAAATATTTCCAATGGTAGTAAGGGAAATAATTTAAAATTAACAACAGATTTAGCTTTTCAGAACGGTGTAGAAGACATTTTGAGAAAGTATTTTAGTGCGGAATTAGCGAGCGGAAATGCGACATATTCTGAAGGGGTCTATGCTGTTGCGATGAATCCTAAAACAGGTGCTATTTTAGCCATGGCTGGTCTGAAGCACGATACCAATACAGGAGAACTAACAACAGACTCTCTTGGAACGATTATGAACAACTTTGTACCGGGTTCTGTGGTGAAAGGAGCTACTTTAACAGCTGGCTGGGAATCTGGAGCCATCACAGGAAATCAAGTCATGACGGATCAACCAATTTCTTTTGGAGGCTCCTCTGCCATCACTTCTTGGTTCACACAATATGGAGCTCGTCAAATTACGGCTTTAGAGGCACTAGAATATTCATCCAATACTTATATGGTTCAACTAGCTTTAAATATGATGGGAACGCCTTATACGCCCAATATGGCGATTGATTTGACGAATTTGGATTCCTCTATGGACAAATTGCGTAAAGCTTTTGCTCAATATGGTTTGGGAGCATCTACAGGAATTGATTTACCAAGTGAATCAGAAGGTTACACACCTAAGAAATATACGTTTGCGAACTACTTAACCAATGCTTTTGGGCAGTTTGATAACTATACTCCAATGCAGTTGGCGCAATATGCTGCAACGGTGGCTAATGGCGGTACTCGTATTGCACCACACTTAGTAGAAGGAATTTATGACAATAATGAGATGGGTGGTCTTGGAAAGCTGATTGAATCCAAGTCAACCAAAGAGCTGAATAAAGTTGATATTTCAAAAGAGAATATGGATTTGATTCAACAAGGTTTTTATCAAGTAGTTCATGGTACAAGCGGATTTACTACAGGGCGTACTTTGTCACAAGGTGAAGCAGTGTCGATTAGCGCCAAAACAGGGACAGCAGAAACCTTCGCGGGTGGAAAGGAAGCTATTAATACGAATGTAGTGGCTTATGCGCCAAGTAACAACCCGCAGATTGCAGTGGCAGTTGTGTTCCCGCACAATACAAACTTATCATCAACCGTTAGCCATAGTATAACTCGTGATATTATTAACTTGTATCAACAACAACATCCAATGAATTAGAAAGGATACTATGCTTTATCCAACACCGATTGCAAAATTGATTGATAGCTTTTCTAAATTACCAGGAATTGGTATAAAAACAGCAACGCGTTTGGCGTTTTATACGATTGGTATGAGTGATGATGATGTCAATGAATTTGCTAAAAATTTGCTTGCAGCAAAACGTGAGCTGACCTATTGTTCTATTTGTGGTAATCTAACAGATGATGATCCTTGTGCTATCTGCACCGATGAGACACGGGATCAATCTACTATTTTGGTTGTAGAAGATAGCCGAGATGTTTCTGCTATGGAAAATATTCAAGAATACCATGGCTTGTACCATGTTTTGCAGGGATTGATTTCTCCTATGAATGGTATTGGACCAGACGACATCAATCTGAAAAGTCTCATTACACGGTTGATGGATAGTGAGGTAACGGAGGTAATTGTGGCAACCAATGCGACAGCAGATGGGGAAGCGACTTCCATGTATATCTCGAGGGTGTTAAAGCCAGCTGGTATCAAGGTAACGCGCCTGGCTCGTGGATTAGCAGTTGGTTCTGATATTGAATATGCAGACGAAGTAACACTGCTTCGGGCTATTGAGAATCGCACAGAATTGTAAAAAAGAAAATAGAGCTTTCCTTTAAAAGAAAATGGAAGCTCTTTTTCTATTCAAAAACAATCTAAAATATGATATACTAAAAAGCGATTAAATTTGTAAATTTCTTTTAAGATAAGAAGGTTAGGTATAAAAATGGCAAAACAACAAATTATTCTCCTTTACGGTGGTCGTAGTGCCGAACGAAAGGTCTCTGTCTTATCAGCGGAGAGTGTCATGCGTGCGATTGACTATGATAAATTCTTTGTGAAGACTTATTTTATCACACAAGCGGGTGACTTTATCAAGACGCAAGAATTTTCAAGCAAACCTGCTGACAATGAAAAATTAATGACAAACGATAGTGTTGTTGAAAGTCAAAAGATTAAACCAAGTGATATTTACGAAGAAGGGGCAGTTGTGTTCCCCGTTCTTCATGGTCCAATGGGAGAAGACGGGTCTATCCAAGGATTTCTTGAAGTGTTGAAAATGCCTTATGTGGGTTGCAATATCCTTTCTTCTAGTGTTGCTATGGACAAAATCACGACAAAACGAGTGTTAGCTTCTGCTGGCATTCCGCAAGTTCCCTATGTAGCAGTGATTGAAGGGGAAAATATAGACGAAAAGATTGCAGCAGTAGAAGCCAATCTAACTTATCCAGTTTTTACAAAACCGTCAAATATGGGCTCTAGCGTCGGCATTTCTAAGTCTGAAAATCAAGATGAATTGCGCTCTGCTCTTGAATTGGCTTTCAAATATGATAGCCGTGTCTTGATTGAGCAAGGTGTCAATGCGCGTGAAATTGAAGTTGGTTTACTTGAGAATGAAGGAGTCAAAAGCAGTTTGCCAGGTGAGGTAGTGAAAGATGTTGCTTTCTATGACTACGAAGCCAAGTACATTGACAACAAAATCACCATGGATATTCCTGCAAAACTCTCTGAAGATGTCATTGCCACTATGCGACAATATGCAGAAAAAGCTTTCCATGCTATTGGCGGTGTTGGTTTAGCTCGCTGCGATTTCTTTTATACTGATAAGGGCGAGATTTTCCTTAATGAGCTAAATACGATGCCAGGTTTCACTCAATGGTCGATGTATCCGCTGCTTTGGGAAAATATGGGCATTTCTTATACAGATTTGATTGAGAAATTAGTTCTCTTAGCGCAAGAAACATTTACAAAACATGAAGAGCATTTGTTGTAAGACAAGATTGAAAGAGCCAAAAGGTTCTTTTTTCTATTGTTTTAGTATGTCTTTGGCGAGTGTGTGTAAAAGTAGGTTATTCTGTGGTATAATGAGAGAGTTAGAGAAATTTAAGACATATAGGTGAAAAAATGCAATTAACGTTCTATGAAGTAGCTTCTGTATTGAAAGCACAAAATGATGTTCATCAATTTCCAGATTGTACATTTGGAAAGGTAGAATTTGACAGCCGATTGATTGGAGAGGGAGACTTGTTTTTTCCTCTTAAAGGAGCACGTGACGGGCACGATTTTATTGTGACGGCATTTGAAAATGGTGCTGCGGCAACCTTGTCAGAAAAAGAATTGGACGACTATCCTTATATTTTAGTTGATAATGTGTTGGCAGCATTGCAGCGTTTGGCACAGTATTATCTGGAAAAAATGAAGGTAGATGTCTTTGCAGTTACGGGTTCTAACGGTAAGACGACGACTAAAGATATGCTGGCTCACCTCTTGTCAACAACTTACAAGACTTATAAAACGCAAGGAAACTACAATAATGAAATTGGTCTTCCTTATACGGTTTTACACATGCCAGATGACACCGAAAAATTGGTTTTGGAAATGGGGCAAGATCACATGGGGGATATTCACCTTCTGTCCACAATTGCGCAGCCAAAAGTAGGTATTGTGACGCTGATTGGCGAAGCGCATTTAGAATTCTTTAAAAGTCGTTATGAAATTGCAAAAGGAAAAATGCAAATTGTCGACGGCATGAAAGACGGGGCTCTTTTGGTTGTTCCAGCGGACAAGATTATTAATGATTTTCTACCGAGCCAGCTAAATGTAGTCCGTTTTGGTCCAGACGAAGATATTTTCCTAACGAAATTAGAAGAACGAAAAGATAGTTTGAGTTTTGAAACCAATTTCTTAGATAACGCCATTGACCTTCCAGTAACTGGAAAATACAATGCAACAAATGCCATGATTGCAGCTTATGTGGCATTGAAAGAAGGAGTAACACAAGATAAGATCCAAAAAGCATTTGCCACGCTTGAATTAACACGAAATCGCACCGAGTGGAAGAAAGCTAAAAATGGTGCAGATATCCTTTCAGATGTTTACAATGCCAATCCAACCGCTATGCGATTGATTTTAGAGACATTTTCAACGATTCCGTTTAATGAAAAAGGTCGGAAACTGGCAGTTTTAGCTGATATGAAAGAATTGGGGGCTGATTCTAAACAAATGCACGGTGCCATGATAACCAGCCTAAATCCAGAAATTCTCTCAGAAATTTTCCTTTATGGAGAGGACATGGCTGCTCTATTTGCCTATGCTAAGGAAATTTTCCCGCCTGGGAAAGCCCATTATTTTGTAAAAAATGCTGAAAAAGATCAATTTTCTGACTTAGTAAAAGCTGTTAAAGAAGCACTCAAACCAACGGACCAATTGCTGATAAAAGGAAGTAACTCTATGAACTTAGCTAGTTTAGTGGAGAAATTGGAGAATGACGGATAACAATAAAGTACAGTATCTTGCCCTCCTTCGTGGCGTGATGCCAACAGGACCAAATCGGATCCCTAAGATGAGTGATTTGGTTCAAATGTTGGAACAATCTGGTTTAGATAATGTTTCAAGTTATATTCAATCAGGTAATGTGATTTGCGAAACAAGCCTACCAGCTGAAGAATTAGCACAACACATGCATCAGGTGATATTGGAAAGCATTGGTGCAAATTTATCCATTATCGTAAAAGAAAAGTCCGATTTAGAAAGGGCTATTTTAGGAAATCCCTTTTCTGAGGAGTTGGATTCGTCACGGATTCATCTCGTTTTTACAAACAATTACATTTCAACGGAGCAATTGGCAGAACTGCAAGTAATGAACTTTATGGACGAAATATTTGCAGTTGGAACTGCTTGCCTTTATATGTATTTACCAAGAGATGCCAAAAAAAAGAAGTTAAATAATAATTTTCTTGAAAAGAAGTTAGGTATTGTCGCCACAACAAGAAAGCTGAGTGTTATCAAAGAATTAAGTAATAGGATGGTTGAGTAGGAGATGAATCTACAAGAATTTTTTACAAGTCATAAAACGGAGGCCCCTCAATTAACTCCATTTTGGTATGGAATGATGTTTTTAGGAATCATTTATGTCATGTATAGTGCTGTAAAATATCATAAAAACAGGCGCTATCAGAACTTTTTGAAAGCTGTACAAGGTTTACAAATTTTAGTGCTTTATGGCTGGTATATTGTGACCTTGTCACCAATTTCTGAATCACTTCCTTTTTATCATTGCAGATTGGCGATGTTTGCTGTTTTGCTACTGCCTGATTCTTCAACCTATAAACAGTATTTTGCGCTTTTAGGAGTATTTGGACCTATTTGTGCATTGGTCTATCCTTTATTTGACCCATTTGCTTTTCCTCACATCACTTTAGTCTCCTATTTGATTGGTCACTATGCTCTTTTAGGAAATTCTCTCACCTATTTGCTGAATCATTATGATAGCGAGTTATTGAGTTTACGGCGAATTGGAGAGATTAGCTTTAGTATGAATCTTTTATTACTATTTGTAAATTTGGTGAGTGGTGGAAATTATGGATTTTTGAAAGTACCACCTTTAGTTGGAAGTCATGGAATGATTGCTAACTATATTTTTGTTTCATTGATCTTGATTTTAGCAATTTTCGTGGTTTCTCTGATCTTTAAACAAATTAGACGAGAACAAGGAGAAACAGTAAGACAGGAAAATTAAGCTATGCTGAATGATTTTTTAACGACTCAAAAGACAGCACCGCCTCCCATTTCTGCTATGGGCTATGTGACGATGATAGGAATTCTCTTGTTCCTCATTTATATTTCAGTTCGCTATGCGCAAACCCCACTGTATCAGAAAACTTTTAAATATTTACAAGCTTTTCAATTAGTTATACTTTATTCTTAGTATTTTGGTTTCCATATTTCATTTGCAAATAATCTGCCTTTTTATCATTGCCGCTTAGCCATGTTTGCCATGTTGCTGCTGCCAGATAAATGCCGAAGCAAGCAGTATTTTGCACTTTTAGGTGTCAGCGGGGCAATTTTTGCCATTGGTTATCCAGTTTTTGATCCCTATGATTTTCCGCATCTCACCAGCTTTTCTTTTCTTCTGGGGCATTACTGTCTCTTGGTTAATTCGCTGGTTTATCTTATCAACCACTATGACAAGCAGCTGTTGGAGAAGTATGAGATTGTGGGCTACACATTTGCTTTGGATTTGTTTTTAGTTGGTGTCAATGCCGTAACTGGTGGAAATTATGGATTGATGACTCATCCCCCGATTATAAAAGGAGACCGAATCTGGGTGAACTACGTACTTGTCTCACTGGTTCTGGCCACCACTTTGCTCCTTTTTGATGAATATTTTAAAAGGCGATGGAAAAAGCAATCAAAATTAGTTTAAAGCTTTAAGCATTACATCTTCTGTCAAGTTTATTTGGCAGGATTTTTTCTAAATGTAAAAAAAATTTTGCTAGATTTTATAAACGAAAATAGTAAAATAAAGGTAGAAAGATAGGAGAGGGATAATGGAAATTGGGAAAAAATTAAAAGAAGCACGTCAGATGAGTGGTTTGACACAAGAAAATGTCGCAGAAAAATTAAATGTATCTAGACAAACCATCTCAAATTGGGAAACAGAAAAATTTTATCCGGATATTTTGTATGTTTTGCAGTTAAGTGATTTGTATTAGGTTAGTTTGGATGAATTGCTGAAAGGATATGAGCGCATGATTCAGCACTTAGAGGATTCGACAAACGTTGTAAAGAGCAACAAAAAGATTTTGCTGGCCTTTATATGTAATATTTGTCTCTTGTTTCTTTTCTTTATTTTTATCATTCCAATTTCTAAGAGTTATCTGCTGACCTTGATTGGTTTACTCGTCGTAACAAATGGGCTGTTTGTGTATCAATTGTTTAAACTAGTTGAATTAGACGCTGCGGTTCGCGTGGGATGAAGCATCCTAATTTCTGGGGAGTTTTGGCAGCTGGCGGTCAACGGGGAGAAGGCTTGATTTTGTACTTATTAAACCGAAACAAGGCTGTTTTTTCCATGACGACAGAAGAAAAAGAAGAACTTCAAATGAGGAAACAACGGATTATCTATTTACTGGTTTTAATCGTTATATTGGTAATTTTTCTCTTTGCTAGTGTGATTGTGAGATTCTAAAATGTAGTCTCTTATATCAAGAAACTGCGTCTTATAATTATGACTATACAAACAAAGGAAGCTGAGTCTTTTGCCCCAGCTTCTTTATATGTTCTAAGCAATTGAAAAAATCCTTTAAATCCGCTATAATAGGTAAGTTGAAACAAGTTAGGAGTAGTCCAATGTAATAAGAATTTTCACAGAAATCGAAAGAAAAAGTATAAAAAAGAAAAAGAGGACAAAATGACGATTCAAGACGAAATTAAAAAACGCCGAACTTTTGCGATTATCTCTCACCCGGATGCAGGGAAGACCACGATTACAGAGCAGTTGCTTTACTTTGGAGGCGAGATTCGTGAAGCGGGTACGGTCAAGGGTAAGAAGACCGGGAACTTTGCAAAATCTGACTGGATGGATATTGAGAAGCAGCGGGGGATTTCAGTGACCTCTTCTGTCATGCAGTTTGACTATGCCGGAAAACGGGTCAATATTCTTGATACGCCTGGGCACGAAGATTTTTCAGAAGATACCTACCGCACTCTCATGGCCGTGGATGCCGCAGTCATGGTGGTGGACTCTGCCAAAGGGATTGAGGCTCAGACTAAAAAGCTCTTTGAAGTTGTCAAACACCGCAATATCCCAGTCTTTACGTTTATCAATAAACTGGACCGCGACGGGCGTGAACCCCTTGATTTGCTGGAAGAATTAGAAGAAGTACTTGGCATTGCCAGCTATCCGATGAATTGGCCAATTGGGATGGGGAAATCCTTTGAAGGTCTCTATGATTTGCACAATCAGCGACTGGAGCTTTATAAGGGTGATGAGCGCTTTGCCAGCATCGAAGAGGGAGAAAAAATATTTGGCAACAATCCATTTTATGCTCAGGTTTTAGAGGATATTGAACTCCTACAGGAAGCAGGAAATGAATTTTCACAGGAAGCTATTTTTAATGGGGAATTAACCCCTGTCTTCTTTGGTTCAGCCCTGACCAATTTTGGAGTGCAGACTTTTCTTGACACTTTCTTGGAGTTTGCACCAGAACCTCACGGACACAAAACCACAGACAATCAGGAAATCAGCCCGCTGGATAAGGATTTTTCAGGATTTGTCTTTAAAATCCAAGCCAATATGGATCCAAGACACCGTGATCGCATCGCTTTTGTCCGCATCGTATCGGGCGAATTTGAGCGCGGCATGAGTGTGAATCTGACCCGTATCAAAAAAGCTGTCAAACTCTCAAATGTCACCCAGTTTATGGCTGAGTCACGTGAAAATGTAGAAAATGCGGTGGCTGGAGATATTATTGGAGTTTACGATACCGGCACTTACCAAGTTGGCGATACCTTGACTGTCGGTAAAAACAAATTTGAGTTTGAACCGCTTCCAACTTTTACCCCGGAAATTTTCATGAAGGTTGCAGCTAAAAATGTCATGAAGCAAAAATCTTTTCACAAAGGGATTGAGCAATTGGTACAGGAAGGAGCTATCCAGCTTTATAGCAATTACCAGACTGGTGAATATATGTTGGGAGCTGTTGGTCAGCTTCAGTTTGAGGTCTTCAAGCACCGCATGGAAAATGAATATAATGCCGAAGTAGTCATGACACCCATGGGCAAAAAGACTGTTCGCTGGATTTCACCAGATGATCTGGACGAGCGAATGTCCTCAAGTCGCAATATCTTAGCCAAAGACCGCTTTGACCAGCCAGTCTTTCTCTTTGAAAATGACTTCGCCTTGCGCTGGTTTGCCGATAAATATCCAGATGTCAAGTTGGAAGAGAAGATGTGAGAGCGTTAAAAATCCGACAGAAAATTAGGAAATCTGGAGAAGAAGCAATTGCTTCTAGGAGGATTTATCTATTTTCCGAGGATTTAGTTTGAACTCAGTTAAAGAAAATGTGAGACTTGCACGGCATATGAGCAAAGTTTGAAAATTACGCTATTATTCGAGCTTTCTCATAATAATTTTTGAAACAGAACTGGGTTTTAAGTGAGTTTGTTTGTTAGAATCTTAAGCGTTTAGATAGATAAAGAAGTGTAATAACGATTGGTGAAGAATTGAGCATCTTTTTCAATTCTTTATATTAAAAGTCAATAAAGGAGAAAAGGGTGTTTATTGAAAAAGAATTAAAAGATGGAATGTCTTGGATAAACTTAGATGCAGATATTTTAAGTCAACATCCAGATTCTTATAAGGAATACAATATTGATGAAGAAACGATAGAGTACGCGTTAGATAAAAATGAACGAGCACACATGGATTACAATCGTGAAACAGGAACAGTCGTTTTTATTTTCAACGTATTAAACTTAAAAAGGGATAAGGATTATTATGAAACTATTCCTATGACCTTTATTGTACAGAAAGATAAACTCTTAACAGTTAGCAATAAAGCAAATACTTATGTTGTAGATATGATGAAAAATTATGTTGAACACCATGAGCCTGTAACAGTTTATAAATTTCTATTTGCTAGTTTAGAATTAGTGTGTAATTCTTATTATCCTGTAATTGAAAAAATGGATGAAACAAAGGATAACATCAATAGTCTATTGCACAAAACAACCACTAAGAAAAATCTCTTTGCTTTAGCAGACTTGGAAACTTCCATAGTCTACTTGGTAGCAGCTGCAAAGCAAAATCGTATGCTGTTAGAGCACATTAAAGGACATGCACTTTATCGTCATTTAGATGAAATTGAAAAAGAGCAGTTTGACGATGTCATGATTGAAGCTCGCCAATTAGTAGCAATGACAGACTTGATTTCTCAAGTTCTCAGTCAATTGTCAGGTTCTTACAACAATATTTTGAACAACAATCTGAATGATAATTTGACTGTTTTAACAATCATTTCAGTCCTCCTAGCAGTCCTAGCAGTTATCACGGGATTCTTTGGTATGAATGTGCCACTTCCGTTGTCTAATGATAAAAATGCTTGGATTTATATAGTTATTATCAGTCTTATTCTTTGGATTGTATTGACCAAAGCTTTGAAATGGTTGGCTAATAAAAAATAAAAATGATGTAGCCTTACCCCAATTTAGGACCTAGCTTCATCACTTTTATTTCTTTTTTTGCTTTCCAAATACCAGCCCAGCAGCCGGAGCAGAACCAAAAAATAGTTTTCCAGCCAGCCTAGAAGGTTGGCATTATTAGGCAGTTGTAGGTAGCCTAGCAGATAGTTGGTTCCAAAACCTAGCCCGCCAAGAATTAGTGCTAAGAGTACTAGACGCAGATAAAACCAGTCATATTTAATGAGAACACCAATCAGCAGAGGCAGAAGGGCTAAGTTCCAAAAGTCGATTTCTCGCTGCCAGTAGACGGAAAGACCGTAAGCTGAGTCAGAACCTAAAAGTTGGGGTTGGAAAATTTGAATAACAGCAGCCCCTAGCATGGCTACAATCAGTAGGATAAAGGCAAAGCGTAAAAACTTATTCATAGTGACTCTTTTTTATTTTTTTTCATTATAAAAGAAAATAGTACATTTTCAAGTTAAATCTTATATCAAAAAAGAAAGTTAGCAGAAATCCTATCTTTTTATCATTCTTTGTGTTATACTAGATAAGTTACAAAATAGTCAGCTTTCTCAGTTGCTTTTGGCAAGTAATTAAGATAAAGTCTTTTCTATTGGAATACTGGTATCAAATTTACTGAATGAGAAAGCAAAATATGTTTTATAAGGTAGCTTCGCACTACCTTTTTAGAAAGAAGAAAAAATTGAAATTTAATGAATTACATTTGTCTGCTGAATTGTTAGCAGAAATTGAAAAAGCAGGCTTTGTTGAAGCCAGTCCAATCCAAGAACAAACAATCCCGCTTGCTATGGCAGGGAAAGATGTGATTGGACAAGCTCAGACTGGTACAGGAAAGACAGCTGCTTTTGGTTTTCCAACTCTCGAAAAAATTAACACAGAAAATCCTGTTGTTCAGGCTTTAGTCATTGCACCAACTCGTGAATTGGCTGTTCAAAGTCAAGAGGAACTCTTCCGCTTTGGTCGAAGCAAAGGAGTGAAAGTTCGCTCGGTTTATGGTGGATCTAGCATTGAAAAGCAAATCAAGGCTCTCCGTTCAGGCGCGCACATTGTCGTTGGAACTCCAGGACGTTTATTAGACCTCATTAAGCGCAAAGCACTGAAACTCAATCATGTAGAAACGCTAATTTTAGACGAAGCGGATGAAATGCTCAATATGGGTTTCTTAGAAGACATTGAAGCAATCATCTCACGCGTGCCGGAAGAGCGTCAGACCCTTCTCTTTTCAGCTACTATGCCAGATGCTATCAAGCGGATTGGCGTGAAGTTTATGAAAGAGCCAACACATGTCAAAATTGCAGCAAAAGAATTGACAACAGAACTGGTGGATCAATATTATATCCGTGTAAAAGAAAATGAAAAATTTGATACCATGACACGTCTCATGGATGTGGAACAACCAGAACTTTCTATCGTTTTTGGGCGTACCAAACGCCGAGTTGATGAATTGACTCGTGGACTTAAAATCCGTGGTTTCCGCACAGAGGGGATTCATGGCGATTTAGACCAAGGAAAACGTCTCCGTGTTCTTCGTGACTTCAAAAATGGTAATTTAGATATTCTTGTTGCAACGGACGTCGCAGCACGTGGATTGGACATTTCTGGTGTCACGCATGTTTACAATTACGATATTCCACAAGATCCCGAAAGTTATGTGCATCGTATCGGACGGACAGGTCGTGCTGGGAAATCTGGTCAATCCATTACATTTGTTGCACCAAATGAAATGGGGTATCTTCAAGTCATTGAAAGCTTAACTAAAAAACGGATGAAAGGTATGAAGCCAGCAACGGCAGAAGAAGCCTTTCAAGCTAAGAAAAAAGTTGCACTCAAAAAGATTGAGCGAGATTTTGCAGATGAAAGTATTCGCAACCAATTTGAAAAGTTTGGCAAAGACGCTCGCAAGCTGGCAGCTGAATTTACACCGGAGGAATTGGCTTTATATATATTGACCTTAACCGTACAAGATCCAGACACTCTACCAGAAGTAGAAATTGCGCGTGAAAAGCCATTACCATTTAAGTATGTTTCGGGAGCTAATAAAGGCAATCGTAACAGCAAAAATGGGCGTCGTAGTAATGATCGTCGTGACCGTACTAATGGGCGTGACAATTACAAAAAGGGTGGTCGCCACGATCGCTTTGACAAAGAAAAGCGTTACCGCAAAGACCACAAAAAACCTCGTAATACTTCAAGTGAGAAGAAAACAGGATTTGTCATCCGTAATAAAGGTGATAAGTAATTATACAATAATAAAAAGGCGAATAGAAGTTCGTCTTTTTATGTTTTTATAAGGAGATACAAAGTTATTTAAATACAATAGGCGTAGCAGTCTCTTGGAGAACTGCATCTAATTCAACGATATTTTGTTTACCTATTGTTTCAAGCCATTTAATTGTAGCAGCTTCGCCACCTTCTTGATAGGCTTTGGTAGCACCAGCCCAAGTTGCACGACCGCAAAGGACACCGTTGAAAGTTGAGCCGGATTCCTTAGCAAAGCGAAGTGTATCTTGGAAAAGCTGTGCGGATACTCCAGCAGATAAGAAAATAAATGGAAGAGAAGTGGCATCACTTTGTTCTTTGTAGAAGGCAGCAGCTTCTTCTTTGGTGTAAAGAACTTCATTTTCTGCGAATCCTTCAACATATTTCATATTGACTGGAACTTCAACTTTGAGAACATCTACACCAAATCGTTCTTGTGAGTAAAGCTTCATTGCTTCAATGACTTTGCGAGGTTTGAGTTTAGCATATTCTTTTTCATCCGTCACCTTGGCATCGTAAGAAACTAACTCAAGGAAAAAAGGTATGTCTTCTGCTTTGCATTCAGAAGCTATTCGCTCAATAAAGGCTTCTTTGACGTCATTGACTGCTCTATCTTCGTCAATATCTATATAGAGTAAGACTTTCACAGCATCAGCACCGTTTGCTTTGAGACGTTGGACGGAGACATTTTCGACGAGGTCAGGATAGCGACCGGGAACAGTTTTGTCATAACCTGTTTTTTCATAGGCAACTAATAATCCAGCGTTTTTATCACGAGCTTCCGCCGCTTTCCAACCTAACTCTGGATCAAGAAGGATAGAAGAAGCGTATTTTGTTAAGTATTTCGAAACTAGCACTTTAAAGGTTTCCAATTGCTCAACTGGAGTGTCTTCACCAAGCATACGACGCAAAGCCCCTCGTTGGTCAATAGCCAAAGCGCCGATAATTCTGTTTTTATCACATAAACGTTTTAATTTTTCTTGTTTTGTTGTCATCTTTAGACTCCTTTTGTTTTGTATAGTTTAATTATAGAATACAAATAAAACAAAGTCAAACAATATTTTACAAAAATCAAAAAAATATTGTTTTTAATTTTTCAAAATGAATAAATTGTTGTATAATATATTTGAGGAATAAAATTATATAAAACTAGAAAGGAGACAAAATGAAAGAAGGACGGCATAGAGTGATTCTCCAAGAATTGGATCAGCAAGGAGTGGTTTCTGTCAAGAAATTAAAAGAGTTACTAGATGTAACAGATATGACAATACGTCGTGATTTGATTGACTTGGAAAAGCAAGGTTTGTTGACTCGTGTTCATGGAGGAGCTCATAAAAAAGTAAAAAATGGCTTGAACGAAGCCTCCCATACTGAAAAAACAATGTTAAATATTGAAGAAAAACGAACAATTGCTCAAAAATGTGCCAATTTGATTTTTTCTGGTGATACAGTTTTTATCGGTTCGGGAACAACGACGGATTTTATCGGAGATTATTTGGCTGATAAAAGTGTGAGTATTGTGACAAATTCGCTTCCTATTTTTGAAAAATTAAAAGATAATCCCAATTGTGACATTATTCTGATTGGCGGTCGTTATCGGGTGAAAACACAAACGTTTGTCGGACAATTTGCTAATAAATTATTGAAAGAAATCAAAGTTTCTAAAGCATTTATTGGTGTCAATGGAATTGACGGTCATAATGTCACGACTGCCAATGAAGAAGAAGGAAATGGCAATGCCATTATCTTGAACAATGCGATTGAAAAGTACATTGTGGCAGATAATAGCAAATTTGACAGCTATTCTTTCTATTGTTTCTATCAGTTGGATGGTTTGGATGCAGTAATCACAGATGATCATATCTCACCAAAGGTCAAGGAAAAGTATAAATCATATACAAATGTTTTATAGTTAATATTTTTATCACCTGTTCATATAGGAGCAGGTGATTTTTGTTTTGTATCTTTCGTGCGGTATTGATACATCCTATTAAAAAACAGGCCTCGTCCATATTAGACTGAGCCTGATTTTCTGAGTATTGAGTTTTTAGTCGTGGTATTCACCGCGAGCCCATTTAGCATTTTCTTCATCGAAAATATGGTTATTTTTAGCGATTTCAGGGCTAACTTCAATGCTATTATCGATTTTTTCAATCAATTGTTTGTTGGTTTCTGTTGGTTCATACTCTGTTTCAAGAAAGACATCAACGATATTGTGAATAAGATTTTGACCAAGAATACGTCCACCAAAAGCGATGATATTTGCATTGAGTTCTTTCTTTGCATAGTGTGCGGTTAGAACGTCACCAACAAGAGCTACACGAGTACCGGGAACTTTGTCAGCAGAAGCAGAAATACCGACTCCTGTACCGCAAAGGGCAATTCCAAGATCAGCTTTTCCTGAAACAACATTTTCTGCAATCAGACGACCAAAGATTGGGTAATGAGTCCGGTGAAAGTCGTAGGTTCCGACATCAATGACTTCATGACCGAGGTCTTTTAAATGTTCAGAAATTTTCATTTTTGTATCTGTTACGATATGGTCACAGCCGAGAGCGATTTTCATAATTTTTCCTCCTACCCTTTAACATAATTTATTAAGCATATCAATGCGAACTTGGTGACGCCCAGCATCATAGTCAGCTTTTAAATAAGCTTCTGCACAGGCATTTGCCAATTCTTCACCGAGAATAGCTGTACCGAGAGTGATAATGCGTGTAGAATTGTGGCGAATGGTCATCATGGCAGAATGCTCATCTGAAACAGCAGCACAAATGATCCCACGGTGTTTATTCGCAACCATATAAGAACCAACTGCAAAACGGTCAAACAAAATACCACGGGCAGTATCATCTTTTCGTAATTCTTCAACAAGAGCGTCTGTCGAGTCGACAAAATCAGCAGCACCTTCTTGTTCGTTGAGATCTTTAATGTCATAACCAAGTTGGAGTAAATGAGTTTTTACTTTATTTTTTAACTCAAAACCATCACGGTCTGTACCTAGTATAACTTTCATTGTTATACCTCCTTTTTTTATTTCACAACAACATCATAACATCTCACACAAATATTGTCAAACAAAAAATAACATAAAAAAACAAAACAAACTATTGACACCGTTTACATATAATGATATACTTTGTTTATAAACAAAATAAAACAAAATAGAAGGGGGAATATGATGGAACTTTATCAGTTATTCGATAAAGATTTAGTCTTTTGTCTGCAAGCCGACAGTCAGGAAGACCTTTTTAATCAAGTTGCTGACCTTCTTGAAGATAGACACATTGTAACGTCTTCTTATAAGAATGCCTTAATTGAACGAGAGAAGTCCTTTCCTACGGGGCTGGACATGGAATTTTTAGGGAAAGATTTGCCGAATGTAGCAATTCCGCATACGGATATTGTTCATAATTTAGCAGAAAAAGTGGTTGTAGTCCGCTTGGATCAGCCGGTGACTTTTCATAATATGATTGTTCCGTCAAATGAAGTACAAGTATCGCTTTTGTTCTTCATTATCAATAATTCTAATGCCAGTCAAACGAATATCTTGGCTCAATTGATGGACTTCTTTACTGCTGACGGCAACCTAGAGTCCTTATCCAAGTTGGATGAGGAAGATAAACTATTTCATTATATATCGGAAACAATAAATCATTAAAAATAAAAATGGAGGATTTTACAATGATTAAAATTTTAGCAGCCTGTGGAGCAGGGGTAAACTCAAGCCACCAAATCAAAAATGCTCTTGAAGAAGAACTTTCAAATCGCGGCTATGATGTCCAATGCGATGCGGTAATGGTCAAAGATGTGAATGAAGACTTGATAAAAGGTTATGATATTTTCACCCCAATAGCAGCCACGGATTTGGGATTTGAACCGGGGATTCCTGTTATTGAAGCAGGACCAATTTTATTCCGTATTCCAGCCATGAGTGCACCAGTATATGACAATATTGAAGCAGCTATTAAGGAACATGGACTTAGTTAAAGTAATTCATTAGAAAAAATGAAAAATTGAAACGCTAGATAAAAACAATTTTTATCTACTGAAATAGTTATTTCACTTTTCGTTCACTATCTTTCAAAAAATAAAATCGGGAGGATTTTTTATGAATGTCATTATTGACTTAGCCAATCGCTTCTTTAAACCCATTTTAGATATGGGGGCACCAATTATCATGTTGATAGTCTTAACGGTGCTTGCTTTATGCTTTGGAGTGAAGTTTTCCAAAGCTTTAGAAGGCGGTATTAAACTTGCCATAGCTCTTACGGGGATTGGTGCTATTATCGGTATGTTAAATGGCGCTTTCTCGGCTTCACTTGCGAAATTCGTTGAAAACACAGGAATTCAACTTAATATTACAGACGTTGGTTGGGCACCATTGGCGACGATTACATGGGGTTCTGCTTGGACGCTTTACTTCTTACTCATTATGCTCATCGTTAATGTCGTGATGTTAATTACGAAAAAAACGGATACCTTAGATGTTGATATTTTTGATATTTGGCATTTATCAATTACAGGTCTATTGATTAAGTGGTATGCGGATAATAATGGTGTTAGCCAAGGTGTGTCGCTCTTTGTAGCAACGCTTGCAGTCGTACTTGTCGGAGTAATGAAAATTATTAACTCTGACTTAATGAAACCAACATTTGATGACTTGCTTAATGCGCCTAGCTCCTCGCCAATGACCTCTACTCACATGAACTACATGATGAATCCAGTTATCATGGTTTTGGATAAGATTTTTGATAAATTCTTCCCTTGGTTGGATAAATATGACTTTGACGCTGCAAAATTGAATAAGAAAATTGGTTTCTGGGGCTCTAAATTCTTTATTGGATTTATCCTTGGGATTGTGATAGGGATTATGGGAACGCCACATCCAGTATCTGGCATTGCCGAAGCAGCAAAATGGTCACTTGTTATCAAAGGTTGGTTGTCTCTTGGTTTGACAGCTGGTGTCTGCTTGGAATTGTTCTCACTTATTGGTTCTTGGTTCATCGCGGCAGTAGAACCTCTTTCACAAGGAATTACAAATGTTGCAACAAAACGTCTTCAAGGACGTAAATTCAATATTGGACTTGACTGGCCATTTATCGCAGGTCGTGCAGAAATCTGGGCATGTGCTAATGTTTTAGCACCAATTATGCTAGTAGAAGCAGTCCTTCTTTCTAAAGTCGGAAATGGTATTTTGCCACTTGCTGGGATTATTGCAATGGGGGTTACTCCAGCGCTTCTGGTTGTTACACGTGGTAAACTCATTCGGATGATTGTATTTGGAACTCTATTGCTTCCGCTCTTCCTTCTATCTGGAACCCTTATTGCGCCATTTGTTACGGACTTAGCGAAAGGCGTAGATGCATTTCCTAAAGGGGTAGCTAGCACACAATTGATTACCCACTCTACTCTTGAAGGTCCAATTGAAAAATTACTTGGTTGGACAATCGGAAATGCTACAACAGGCGATATCAAAGCTATCTTTGGTGTTATTGTCTTTCTAGTGTTCTATATTGGTATCTTTGCTTGGTATAGAAAACAAATGATTAAGCGAAATGAAGAATACGCTACAAATGCAAAATAGAATAATAAGATAACAATAAGCTAGACTATTCCTTTTGAAATAGTCTGGCTTTTGATTGAAAAAAAGAAAGGAAGAAACATGATTCATTTAGTTTGTCCAAATCCAGCTTTGGATCGGACAGTTTTACTTAGTCATTTTAAAGAAGATGTGGTCAACAGACCAAATCAAGTGCATGAGAATGCTGGCGGAAAGAGTTTTAATGTGGCTTATGTCTTGAATTGCGAGAAGGGCGAAGAGCAAGGAAATTTTTGCATTCATACAATGTTAGGTGGCAAAATGGGCGAATATATTCAACAATTAAATGAAGAAGATGGTATTCCGCTCGTTGTGACAGAGGTTGATAAAAATACGCGTACTTGTACAATTATGATTGATACAGAATTAGGAAAGACCTATCTTGTGTATGAAGCTGGATTTGAGCTGAATAAGGATTTATTAGAACAATTCACCACAAATCTTATAAAGCACATTCAACCTGGCGATAGCGTTGTGTTTTCTGGCTCTTTGATGAAAGGGATGCCAGATGATTATATTGCACAAATTGGTCGTCTTTTGCCAGAAGATGTGAATTTAGTAGTAGATACAAGTGGTGCCGCACTAAAAGCAGCTTTCACAGCACAGCCTGACATTGTAAAAATTAACGATGAAGAATTAGCAGAATTAACAGGATGTCCAGTTGAAACTGCAGAAGAAGCAGCAAAACTTCTCAAAGAATATACTAAAATTCCTTATTTCATTGTGACAATGGGAGGAAAAGGAGTCGTAGCACGCCTGCAGGATGATATTTTCCAACTGACGTTTCCAGCAATTCATGTCAAAAATCCTATTGCATCAGGCGACTTTTTCCTTGGAAGTCTCTGCCATGCTTTAGAAAGTAAGGGGAGAGTTGATAGAGAAGCTGTCATTCGTGCCTGTGCTTATGCAACAGCTAACTGCCTGCAATGGACTCCAAAAGTAGACCTAGCCGATGTAAAACGAATTGTAGACGAAATCGAACTAACAACTTTGTAAATTCTTTCTACAGTTTATATGATATTTTTTGAATGTATTGACTTAGAAAATCCCCTCTTTATATAATAAAATAGATTATTTTATTATAAGGAGGTCGTATGACTTTATCAGGACTTATTGTTTTAGCGGTATTTGTATTTCGGTTGGTATTTCTAAAAATATCGATGAAGAATGAGAAAGCGATATTGGCAAATGGTGGGCGCGAATATGGCGTGTAAAATACCAAGTATATCACTATTCTTCACATTTTATTTTACCTTTCTTGCTTTGCTGAAGCTACGATACGTCAGGTTCGGTTTGACGCGCTTAGTGCTATAGGATTTGGACTGTTGCTATTTTCAATGTTTATGCTCTATGTTGTGACACAGCTCTTAGGTGAAATTTGGACTGTAAAATTAATGCTGGTTAAGAATCATAAATTTGTTGATCACTGGCTTTTCCGCTATGTGAAACATCCCAATTATTTCTTGAACATCGTTCCAGAGTTGATTGGTTTAGCATTACTTTGTCATTCACTAATTTCATTTTGTATTCTATTTCCTCTATATGCGGTAGTTTTGTATAATCGCATCAAGGAAGAAGAGAAATTACTCAAAGAAGTCATTATCCCAAATGGTATTGCACAGAAGTAAGCTATTTTTTTAAGTATAAAATGAAAGATTTTAAATTTACACAAATTATCCATTTTGTATAAATTTTTAAAAAATAAAGCAAGAAAGGGTTTACAAAAGTTTGAAAATGTGTTAAACTCTATTCATAAAGTTAAATAAAACATGGATTGTGACTAATGAATTAGGCGAGACCATAAATGACCCAAGTAAAAAATCTTGGTTTGTTTATGGTTTTTTTATGTTTTACAAAAAGATTGTTAGGAAGGAGGACATGAATGTTTCGAATTGTCCAGCCACTAAATAATAATGTTGCGGTGGTCAAAAATGAAAGTGGTGAACAGGCTGTTGTCATGGGGCTCGGTATCATTTTTAAAAAGAAAAAAGGGGATTTGTTGGCAGAAGAACGAGTAGAAAAAGTCTTTCAACTGAAAAGTGAAGAATCGCGCGAAAACTTTTCTGCTTTGTTAAAAGATGTTCCCTTGGACTTTATCACGACTAGTTATGAAATTATTGATTATGGTATTCAACAGTTCCAATTTCCAGTTCAAGAGTACATCTATGTAACTTTGACAGATCATATTTATTGTAGTTATCAAGCGCTGCAAAGAAATACTTATAAAAGTAATCACTTGCCGGATATGTCGGAGCAATATCCGACGGAGTACAAAATTGCTGAGCACGCTTTGGTGATTTTAAAAGAAAAATTGGATGTGGATTTTCCAAAAGATGAGATTGGGCGGTTGGCCTTACAGTTTATCAATGCGAAAGGCGAAGATGTCGTGATTAGTAAAGATGAACAAACACTGACCCGACAAATGATTGCTTTGGTGCAAGAGGAACTTTTAAAACATGGTATTAAGCGGACAAAAAAGAATAGTAATTTTTACGACCGTTTGATGATTCATTTGACATACTTTATTGAGCGTTTGGATCAGGATGACAGTGATTTAAAAGCCTCCATGAAGAATTTAGAAGAACATATCAAAAAGGATTATCCAGAAGCCTATCAAATTGGCGAAGATATTTATGAAGTCATTCGTCAGCATTTGGGTGGAGGACTTCATCCAAATGAAAAGGTATATTTGGTGATTCATATTCAAAGATTATTGTAAAGGAGAAGACATGTTTCAATTACCAGAAGATTTTATTTTTGGCGGTGCAACAGCTGCTTATCAAGTAGAAGGAGCTACAAAAGAAGGTGGAAAAGGTCCGGTAGCTTGGGATGAATTTTTAGAAAAACAAGGACGTTTTTTGGCAGATCCAGCTAGTGATTTCTATCATCAATATTCAAAAGATATTGAGTTGTGTGAGAAGTTTGGCGTCAATGGCTTGCGCTTGTCTATTGCTTGGAGCCGTATTTTTCCAGAGGGATGTGGCAAGGTCAACCAAGAAGGAGTAGAGTTTTATCACCGTGTATTTGCTGAATGTGCGAAACACCATGTCCTGCCATTTGTTACACTGCATCACTTTGATACTCCGAAAGTTTTGTTTGATCAAGGTGATTTTCTCAATCGTGATACGATTGAAGCGTTTGTGGAATATGCTGAATTTTGTTTTCAAGAATTTCCAGAGGTTCATCATTGGAGCACTTTTAACGAAATTTATCCTGTTGCGACCAATCAATACTTGCTCGGTGTCTTTCCTCCGGGGATTCAGTATGATTTGAGTAAGGTGATTCAATGTCTTCACAATATGATGTATGCGCATGCGCGTGTAGTAAATCTTTTCAAGGAGAAAGGTTACCTTGGTGAAATTGGAGTGGTGCATTCTTTGGAAACAAAATACCCAGCAACAGACAGCGAAGAAGATAAGCATGCAGCTTTTCTGGATGATGCGCTTTCTATTCGTTTCTTGCTAGATGCTACTTATCTGGGGTATTATTCTGAGGAAACAATGGAAGCTCTTAATGAAATTTGCGCTGCTAACAACGCTAGTTATGAATTCCTTGAAAGCGACTTTGAAGAAATGAAAAAAGCTAGTCATCGAAATGATTATCTTGGAATCAATCATTATCAATGTCATTTTGTTAAGGCTTATCAGGGCGAATCAACTATTCATCATAATGGAACGGGTGATAAAGGCACTTCGGTTTATAAAGTGAAAGGCATTGGAGAACGGATTTATAAGGAAGGGATTGAACGAACAGACTGGGATTGGATTATTTACCCAGAAGGTTTGTATGACCTTTTATTGAGAATTAAAAAAGACTACCCACATTATCAAAAGATTTATATCACTGAAAATGGAATGGGCTATAAAGACGAGTTTGACAATGGCATCATTATGGACAAGCCGCGGATTGATTATTTGAAAGTGTATTTGCAATCTTTAAGCAAAGCTATTGATGCTGGTGTTGTGGTAAAAGGATATTTTCTTTGGTCTTTAATGGATGTTTTCTCGTGGTCAAATGGCTACAATAAACGTTATGGCTTGTTTTACGTTGATTTTGAAACTCAAAAGCGTTACCCTAAGGAATCAGCTTATTGGTACAAGCATGTTAGTGAAACAAAGATTGTGATTTAAGAAGGGAGATAAGATGAATAAAAACGAATTACAAATGTTAGGATTTGAAATCGTAGCTTATTCGGGGGATGCACGTAGTTGTTTACTGAATTTGCTGAAAGAGGTTCGTCAAGGTAATTTTACAAATGTAGATGCTGCTTTAAAAGAAGCAGATGAAAATTTAAATTTAGCCCACAATTCACAAACGCAGATTTTAGCACAAGAGGCAGCTGGGGAAGATTTAGATTTAGGATTTATCTTTATTCACGGTCAAGATCATTTGATGACGACATTATTGTTAAAAGAATTGATCGTAGATTTTATTGAATTATATAAAAATCAATACAAGGAGGACTAATTCCATGAACGGAATTATCAAACAAATTGAGAAAGGAAAACCTTTCTTTGAAAAAATATCACGCAATATTTATCTTGGCGCTATTCGTGACGGCTTTTTAGCCGCCATGCCTGCCATTTTATTTTCAAGTATTTTTATCTTGCTAGCAGCAATTCCAGAAATTTTTGGATTTAAGTTGCCAAATGATGTTTCCACCTGGCTTTGGAAAGTATATGGCTATTCTATGGGGGTAGTAGCTATTCTCGTGTCCGCTACGACTGCTCGTTGTTTGTCAGAATCAATGAACCGCAATATGCCGACCAACAAGACTATCAATTCGGTTTCTGTTATGTTGGCTTCCATTGTGAGCTTCCTCCTTTTAAGTGTGGATCAAATTGAAAACGGTTTAGCCAATGGCTACATGGGAACAAAAGGGATTTTAGCGGCTTTTGTAGCAGCTTTTATCACGGTGAATGTTTATAAATTCTGTGTATTGAAAGACATTACTATTAAGATGCCAAAAGAAGTCCCTGGAACAATTTCTCAAACTTTCCGTGACGTCTTTCCATTTTCATTTGCAGTATTTGCTGCTGTTTTGATTGATACAATCGTGCGTTATTTCTTTGGGCATTCGTTTGCAGAAGCCGTTATCACACTTCTCCAACCTTTATTTACCGCAGCTGATGGCTATTTAGGAATTTCGATTATTTGGGGAGCAATGGCACTCTTCTGGTTTGTTGGTGTGCATGGTCCTTCAATTGTAGAACCAGCTATTGTCGCGATTATTTATGCAAATGTGGAAACGAATTTACAGTTGGTAAAAGCAGGTCACCATGCTTCAAACGTGTTGACAGTTGGACTTGGAAACTTTGTTGGCACAATGGGTGGTACAGGTGCAACATTGGTTGTTCCATTCCTCTTCATGCTCTTTGCAAAATCTAAGCAATTAAAAGCTGTCGGGAAAGCTTCCTTTGTTCCAGTTTGCTTTGCAGTCAATGAACCATTGTTGTTTGCAACACCGATTATTTTAAATCCTTATTTCTTTATTCCATTTTTAATCACTCCAATGATCAATGTTTGTGCTTTCAAGTTCTTTGTTGATGTGTTAGGTATGAACAGTTTTATGTATGTCCTTCCTTGGGCAACGCCAGCACCGATTGGCTTGATTTTAGGTACGGGTGCAGGAATCTTATCTATTGTCTTGATGCTGCTGTTGATTGTAGTTGATTCTCTCATCTACCTTCCATTTATTAAAGCGTACGATGATTCATTAGTAGAAGAAGAAGCGAAAAAGGCAGAAGTGATTGAGCTTGAAGAAGCAGCAGAAGCTGAAATAGACGATCAAATTCAAGCGGTTGCAGATGGCAAGCATCATAATATTTTGGTTCTATGTGCCGGTGCAGGGACAAGCGCCATGCTAGCAAATGCACTAACAGAAGGCGCAGCAGAGTTAGGCATAGACCTCAGTTCAACAGCTGGTGCTTATGGTTCGCACTACGATATTATGAAAGATTTTGACATGATTGTGCTAGCTCCACAAGTCAATTCTTACTATGAAGATATTAAGAAAGATACGGATAAATTGGGCATCAAACTTGTTGCGACAAAAGGTGCTGAATATATCAAATTGACACGTGATCCTAAAGGCGCTGTGCAATTCGTTCTTTCGCATTTTGAATAACTAGCCTTCTTATAAAATGTTCGTTTAAAAACTGATAAAACCTATTTCTTGTTTTATCAGTTTTTTAAAGCGAACACTAAAATATTAAACTAAATAGAAATAGGAAAACTGTATGAAAATAGGATTAAGATTGTCGCTTGTTTTTGCTGCTAGTCTTTGTTTGCTTGGAGGAGTCATTCCTATTAAAGCTAATGAAAATACTAAAATACGTGTTGATAAAGTAGAAAATTTATCATCTGATTTTATCATGGGGACGGATATTTCAACAGTAATTGCTCAAGAACAAAGTGGTGTAGAGTACAAAGATGAAAATGGGAATGTCAAAGATATCTTTGATATTTTGAAAGAAAATGGTGTGAATTACATTCGCGTCAGAGTATGGAATAATCCTTATGATCATAACGGACATGGTTATGGCGCTGGAAATAGCGATATAGAAAAGGCGATTGAGATTGGAAAACGAGCTACAGCACATGGTATGCGGCTACTAGTGGACTTTCATTATTCAGATTTTTGGGCTGATCCAGGACGTCAAGTTCCACCAAAAGATTGGACAAATATGAATGTGTCTGAAAAATCAGAGGCTTTATATCAATACACCAAAGCTAGTCTTGAAAAAATAAAAGCAGCTGGTGTAAATGTAGGAATGGTTCAAGTTGGTAATGAAACAACGAGTAGTGGGATAGCAGGTGAAGCAGGAGAGGAACGCTATCAGTTGTTTGCAGCAGGCGCCAAAGCAGTGCGAGAAGTGGATGCAACTATATTGATAGCTTTTCATTTTACTAACCCAGATAAAACGGAAACGATACTGAATTACGCAAAAGGTTTATTAGATCACCATATTGATTATGATGTGTTTGCTACTAGTTATTATAGTTTTTGGCATGGTAATTTAGATAATCTGACTTCAGTTTTAAAGACAGTGACCGAAAAGTATGGGAAAAAGACACTTGTAGCAGAGACTTCTTATGCCTATACATTAGAAGATGGAGATGGTCAACAAAATGTTATCCGAACACAAAATCAAATGCTGGTGGGTGGCTATCCTGCCTCTATTCAAGGGCAATCGCATGCCTTACGAGATGTCATTGATGCAGCCAATAAAGCAAGTGCATTAGGCATCTTTTATTGGGAGCCAGCTTGGATACCGGTTAGTTCCAAAGGAAAAGAAGTAAATACACCTATTTGGGAAAAATACGGTTCGGGCTGGGCTTCTAGTGCCGTCATTGGGTATGATCCAAATGTTAATCAGGAAAATTACGGTGGCTCTGAATGGGATAATCAAGCATTGTTTGATTTTACAGGAAAAGCTTTGCCGTCACTTGCGACATTTAAATATGTTTATACTGGGTTGAATACAAATCTAGAATATGATAAGAATGAAGAAACAGAGCTGCAAGAGAGTTTGTTATCCAATTCTAGCTTTGAGGAAGAAGATCTTTCAGATTATACTTTTAACGATTTTATCAAGCGTAGACAAGACACGCCTAAAACAGGCAAGTATGCCATGAATTTCTACAATGGCACAAGCGATTATACAACTGGCGTTGAAAGAAAGATAACACTTCCAGCAGGAACTTATCAATTTTCTGCTCAAATTCAAGGTGGTGATACGAATGGCTCTGAAGATATTTATGCTTTTGCTCGTGCTGAGGCAGTAAATGTTCAAAGTGAAAAAATCAAACTAGCTAGTTGGTCAAATTGGCAGACAGCTAAATTGAGCTTTACATTAACAAAAGAGACAGAGGTGACACTGGGAGTATTTGTGAAAGCAAATAAAGGTTCATGGGGAACAATTGACGATTTGCTTTTAACCAAAGAAGGAGTAGATAAGACAAAGTTGGGAACCACTCTTTCTTCGGCAAAAGAAAAATTAGCGGAAACTATGCATTATACAAAGGATTCACTTGCGAACTTAAAAGAACAAGTAGAAGAAGCACAAGTTATTTTACAAAAAGATGATGCGACACAAGCAGAGATTGATGCAGAATGTGAAGCATTACAGACTGCCATTCGAGCCCTTGTACCACTAGAAAATCAATCTTCATCTAATGTTCAGCATGAAGATAGCAAAAAAACAAATGAAAATTCTAATAGCAAAGAACAAAAAGGAGAAAACTCCCATGCTGGGTTGACAGATTCTGATTCGTCTAATAAAAATGGGAAGTTTTCTCAAACGAATAGGAACAAGGAAACTTTGCCTACTACAAGTGACAAAAAATTAACTAAAACCAAAGAATTATTACCAAGTACAGGGACTAGCATGTCATATTTAGCTGGTATCGGTGTTGTTTTTCTGAGTGTCTTTATTGCTGTCATTTCTAAGAAAAATAACCAATAAATCATTGAAAAAAGTAGAAAGACCTCCCGCTTTCTACTTTTTCTTATCTGCAATATATTCTAATTTTTGTTGTCGTGTTTTTCTTTTAAAGAGGGCTTCGGCTGACATGGCAGAAGGTTTGTCGGGAAATTCTTCTTGATACAAAAGAGTAACGGGTAATCGTGTACGCGTGTATTTGGCGCCTTTTCCAGTATTATGCGTATAAAGTCGTTTTTTGACATCGGTCGTGTACCCTGTGTAGAGAGAGCCATCGGCGCATTCCAGAACGTACATGTAGGCTTTAGTTTCCATAGTAAATCTCATGAATTTCTGGAGTGTAGCTGCCATCTTCATTATGAATGAAAAGCGGTGGCAGGATTTTTAGCCCGTCACGAGAACCATCTTTAATAGCTTCAATGAGGAGCATATTGGCTTTTCGATTTGCCTTTGGGTAAACAAATTGAATGCGTTTTGGTGCTAAATTGTGAGCAGTCATAGTGTCAACAATATCAAGGAATCGTTCAGGACGATGCACCATTGCTAAACGTCCGTTGGACTTTAAAACTCGTTGGGAGATTCGACAGATTTCTTCCAGATTGGTCGCAATTTCATGTCGTGCAAGCAGATAGTGTCGGCTTGCGTTGAGATTAGAATGTTCATCTACTTTAAAATAAGGCGGATTGCATAAAATCATGTCCACTTTACTACCGTCAATATAGTGGGTGAGATATTTCAAATCATCCTGAATGACCTGCATTTGGTGGGTTAGACCATTTAGCTCAATAGAGCGCTCTGCCATATCTGCCAGTCTCTCTTGAATTTCAACCGCTATGATTTGAGCCTTGGTTCGGGTGCTTGCAAAAAGTCCAACAGCACCATTTCCAGCACAAAGATCCACGATAAGACCGCGCTTAGGTAAGTTTGGGAAACGGGAGAGGAGTACACTATCTACTGAGTAGCTAAAGACCTCTCGATTTTGAATAATTTTGACGTCAGTAGAAAAGAGCTGATTGACTCGCTCACCGTCTTTTAAAAGAATTTCTGCCATATACCCTTATTATATCATGATGTAGAGGAAAAGAAGTAACAAAAATAAGCAGTAAGACAAAAATGTACGGTTTTTCTTACTGCCTGTAGGTATTATTCTTAAGATTTATAAACTTTGCTCCCGTTTGTTCTGTATGTGTGTCACGACAATAAAAGTAATTGTAAAGAGAATCATCAGAATAATGTAGATAGGGAAGCTATTGCTGGTTAGAGTAGCGATTTCAATGTATTTTTGTAGAAGAATGGCTGTTCCAAAGAAGCCTACGAGGGACCAGAGGATCAGCAGAATCCGCCAGAGATTAAGTGGCAGGCAGGCACGAACAACAGATAGAAAGCCGATAGAGCCTAATAAATAATAAAGTAAAGTTGAGATTTCCACTTGTGACCAGCCATGCAGTCCACCAAAAATATTGACAAATAAAACGCTAAAGACGACCATTAGCCCGCTAGGTAGTGCCTTGAAAATTGCTTTTTTAAGGAAATCTTGTTCAACAGGTTTGATATTTCGCTCAAAGGTGAGGACAAAGGGCGGCAAACCTTCAACAAATTGGTCAATCAAGGTGATTTGAATGGGGATAAATGGAAAGACTAAGAGCCATTCTGCTCGTCCCAACAGAATACTAGAAATACAAATGATTGTCAAAATGAACGAATAGGTTGTTTTAATGAGGAAAATCGGTGCAATGCGGGCGATGTTATTAACGACGCGGCGTCCTTCAAAGAGAATTTCAGGAACATCGTTAAAGTCAGAATTGAGCAAAACGAGATTGGCAACTTGTCGTGTTGCAGGATCCCCTTCAGCCATAGCAATGGAGCAGTCTGCTTCACGCAAGGCCAGAATATCATTGACCCCGTCACCGGTCATAGCTGTGGTATGCCCTGCTTTTTTCAGGGTTTGAATGATAAGTTTCTTTTGATGAGGAGAAACGCGGCCAAAGATAGCAGTCGTTTCTATCAGCTCAATCAACTCTTGATCTGTTACTTTTGAGCAATCAACATAACTTTGGTAGTTTGCAAAACCTGCCTTTGCAGCAATATTTGATACAGTAATCGGATTGTCACCTGATATGATTTTTAAGCCAACTTCTTGTGAGCGTAAATATTCCAAGGTATCAGCTGCCCCGTCACGAATCGGATCTGTAATTTCTAAAATAGCAATAGGTTGAACATTATTAGGTAAGTGAATGTGTTTATGGTCAATGCGTTCAGGACTAATGGCTAAAGCGAGTACGCGCGAACCTCGCTGTTGGGCTGCTTGGGCAATCTCAATCTCTTTGTTAAAGAGCATTTCAGGCGCACCGAGAAAGACAGTACCTAAGTCCGACATTTCCATAGCTCCCCATTTACGGTCACTAGAAAATGGAATAGCGTTACTCGTTTGGTAATTAGAAGAACTTGTAAATTGTTTGCGGATTGCTTGGGCGGTCGGATTGTTGTCATCGCTTGCAGCGATATAAGCGCTAAGAATTTCAGAGATTGCTTGTTCTGATAAATCTTCTGTGAGCGGGCTGACTGTTTCGACGTGCATTTTTCCTTGTGTAATGGTGCCTGTCTTATCAAGACAGAGCATATCAACACGAGCCAACGTTTCAACGGAGTACATTTCCTGTACGAGGACTTTTCGCAAGCCCAGCTTGATGACTGCTGTTAAAAGCGAGGTAATTGTTAAAAGTGCAATTCCTTTTGGCAACATTCCCAGAAGAGCTGTCGAAGTATTGACAACCGAATCTTTGACAGGCAAGTGTTTTACCAAAAGTGCTTCTAGAAAGAGTGCAATTCCAAAAGGAATAATGATTTTCCCTGTGAAACCTGCAATTCTGTCCATGGATTTCATGATGCGAGAATTGATTGGTTTAACGGTTTTAGCCTCTAGCATGAGCTTAGAGGCATAATTGTCAGCTCCGACATGAGTAATTTCAGCTATTACATGACCACTGACAAGAAAACTTCCTGAGAGCAGTTGATCCCCAATCTCCTTTTGGACGAGGTCACTTTCTCCTGTCAGCATAGCTTCGTTTACTTCTGCAAAACCGTCTAAAACAGTTGCATCGCTTGGAATTTGCTCACCTGCGTTCAAACGAATCACATCACCTAGAACCAATTCTTCTGGATTAATAGATGTGGTTTGCCCATTACGGATAACACTAATCTTTTCTTTATTTAAGAGACTGAGCTTATCAACCATGTGCTTGGCGCGCAATTCGGTGACAATTCCAGAAAAAGCATTAAAGCAGATAACAGCGAAGAAAACTAAGTTGCTCCATGCTTGAACAGAAACGAGAGCGACAGCGATTGCAAAATTTAACGCATTAAATAGCGTAAAAACATTACGCTTGATGATTTGCCAAGTGCTGATACTTGTATTGACTGTAAAATCATTGGTGAGTCCTTGTGAAATTTTTTCTTGGACTTGCTGGTGGGTTAATCCCGTAAATTCTTTCATGTTCATGAGGATAATCATACCATTTTTTTAGTAAAATTTCTAATAGAATCCATTCAGCTGTAACAGTTTTAAAGCAAAAAAAGTTTGCGAGTGGGCATTGGATAAGGTATAATGAAAAGGATAAGAAGGGAGAGCCTATGTTTTATAGATATTTAAGAAGATTGGTGATGTTGATTTTATGGGCTTTAAATGGTAATGCTCACTACCACCATTTAGAGAACATTCCAGACCAAGAGGAAAATTATATTTTAGTGGCTCCACACCGTACTTGGTGGGATCCTGTTTACATGGCTTTTGCAACAAGGCCCAAGCAATTTATCTTTATGGCAAAGAAAGAACTGTTCACAAATCGCGTTTTCGGCTGGTGGATTCGCATGTGTGGCGCATTTCCAATTGACCGTGAAAATCCAGGAGCATCTGCTATTAAATACCCTGTCAAGATGTTGAAATCAAGCAATCGGTCTTTGATTATGTTTCCAAGTGGAAGCCGACATTCGACAGATGTGAAAGGTGGCGTTGCACTGATTGCTAAAATGGCAAAGGTGCGCATTCTTCCAGTTGTTTATGTAGGACCGATGAGTCTGAAAGGTTTAGCAAAAGGCGAACGTGTAGACATGGATTTTGGACAACCTATTGATATTTTAGATATCAAAAAAATGAATGATGAAGGCGTGGAAGAAGTCGCACATCGTATTCAGACAGAATTTAATCGCTTAGATGCCGAAGTAACTGCACTTCAAGTGAAAAAAAATCCAAATATATTATTGCTACTCCCCCGTTTGATCGCTCTGTTACTGTCAATTGTTGTTGGCTTACTAACATTTGCTTTCAGTTTCATCGCAAGTTTCGTTTGGGATCCTGACAAACATAGGAAATAAAAATCTTGTAAAAGAAGCATGTCTCACCTTTTCTAGAAGGAGCATCTATGAAAATAGCAATTTTGCTGTATCCAGCATGTTCATTGCAGGAAATCACAACTTTGACATCAACACTTTGTCTTTCTTTTGGACAATCTTTGGATTATCTTGCTTCAGAAAAGAAAGTCTATACGAGTGAAGAAGGATTGCAAGTTATTCCAGATTTTACTTTTGCAGAAGTACAAAATGTAAAGTATGATTGTATCATATTGCCAGGCACACTAGAGCCATTTGTTAGCCTTTATGATTCCAGACTAATCTCTTTTTTGGAGAGGGTAGACACAAAGCGGACGATAGTAGCGGCTATTTCCTCATCTCCTATGTTTTTAGGAAAAGCTGGTTTGTTGAGAAGCCGGTATTACACAGGTGGTCTGTATATGGAGTTGGTAGAGTATTTTTCTTTTTTGGAAAAAGAAAATTTTCTCCATCAGCCTGTTGTAAAAGATAAGAATGTTATTACAGCCATTGGATTTGCTTATGTAGAATTTTCTCAGACCGTTTTGGATGCTTTAGGATTAGAAGTGCCGAGCGATTTCTTTTTGAGAAAAAATTCTTACACTCCCGAAGAGTTAACGTATCATTTAGAGACAACTGATTATCAAGAAATACTGCAAGAAATTTTACGATATGAACAAAAATTCCAGAAATGATTTTCTGGTTTTTTTACTATGAATTTTGAGATAAAAAGAACCTAAACACACAAAACATACATGAAAGCGCTTGCTAAAATAGACTTAAAATAGTATACTAAATTTAAGGTATACGGTTTAAAAAAGGTGATAAGAGTGATGCTCACTCTTAAAAGTTGATGTATTCAACATGCAATCATAAAAGGAGAAATATATGAAAAAATTGATTTTTCGCTTAACAATTCTGTTATCTGCTCTTATGCTCTTTCCTTTTCAAGCAGTAGAAGCCTGTACAGGTTTCATTGTCGGGAAGAACTTGACGGCAGACGGCTCGACTTTGTATGGTCGTACAGAGGATTTGGAGCCTAATCATAACAAAGTCTTTAAGGTTCATCCAGCCAAAGAGAACAAGGCAGGAGAAAAGCTGATTGATGAAGCCAATGGCTTTGAATGGCAATTACCCGCACATAGCTATAAATATACTTCTGTTTCGGATGTTACACCAAAAGAAGGTATTTTTGATGAAGTAGGCTTCAATGAGCATGGAGTTTCCATTTCTGCTACAGTGTCAGCTAAGGCGAATAAAGCTATCCAGAAAGTTGATCCTTATGTGGAAAAAGGTCTGGCAGAATCTATCATGACAACGGTTGTTTTGCCGCATGTAAAAACGGCTCGTGAAGGTGTGGAGCTCATCGCAGAAATTGTCAGAAAGCAAGGAGCTGCTGAAGGAAACATTGTGACAATTGCAGATAAGACAGGTGTCTGGTACATGGAAATCTTGTCTGGTCATCAATATGTTGCCATTAAATATCCAGACGACAAATACAGTATTTTCCCTAATACCTTCTTCTTAGGAAGTGTTGATTTTAATGATAAGGAAAATGTTATTGCCTCAGAAAATGTGGAAAAAGTAGCGCGTGATGCTAATTCTTATAAGGAAATCGATGGTAAATTCCATATTTCCCAATCTTACAATCCGCCAATGGCAGAAGCTGATCGTTCACGGGCTTGGGCTGGTATTAAGGCTTTGAACCCAGACGCACCAGTCAATTATGATGATAAATATTTTGATTTGTTGCAATCTAGCAATAAAAAAATCAGCGTTGCAGATGTGATGCGGATGCAGCGGAACCGTTTTGAAGGAACGCCATTTAAGCCCCTTGATCAAATGGAATTGGACGGGAAAGGCATTCCTCAACGTGGAAAAGTAGATCCAGTCTACAAATATCCTCTTGGCAATCCAAATGTAATGGAAGCCCATATCTTCCAATTGAAAGATAATATCCCTGCCAGCATGGGTGGTGGCACAATGTGGCTTTCTGTTGGTAGTCCTCGATTTGCACCATACTTGCCATACTATGGAAATATCAACAATACTTATGCTGCTTATCAAGTTGATACAACGAAGTACGACAAAAATTCTTGGTACTGGGTTGCGTCACACATTTACGATATGGCAGCCAAACATCAAAAATTATTTGGCAATAGCATTCAAGAAAAATGGAAAGCTTTGGAAGCACGATTGATTGAAGAACAAGCCAAATTAGATGAACAATACGCAGCTGCAGGTGGAGCTTCGTCAGAAGAAGTGACTGCGTCTAGTATGGCGCGTGCAGAGGAAGTCTTTAAAGAAATGAAAGCTCTAGAAGCTGAAATGGAAGAAAAGATTAAAAATGAGCAAACGCCACCAAGCTCTAGCTCAGAACCATCTTCAAGTACAAGTGAGTCATCTTCAACTTCGTCTACATCTCAATCTTCGTCAAATACAAACGAAACTTCTACATCTAGTTCATCAGATACTGAAAAACCTAAACCAAGCGAAACTTCTGATACCTTAGTGGATACAGCCACAGGGGTTCGCTTGCAAAATGCAGATTTGGTGAAAGCTAATCTCAAATTAGCAGTTAAAAAGACGATTGAAGAAAACGCAGATAGCTATGACATTACCTTGACCAATCCAAAAGGCGAAGCAGTGTCACAAGTCAGTTCAACAGTAGTGACAGTACCAGTGAAGCAAGGTGCTACGGTGGATTCTGTTTATGCTATGAAAGACGGCAAGCAAGCGGAAAAATTTGATTTTGTTCTCAACAAAGATCAAACGATTAGCTTTAAAACAACACACTTCTCTACTTACAAAGTAAATTACAAAGTTGTCAAAGAAACGCCAAAACAAAATAAACGTGGCTTCCTTCCGTCAACTGGTGAAAAAGTAACCTTCCTTGGTTTAGTAGGAATTGTCATTTTAGGAGTTGTCATCTTCATCTTAGCAAAACGTTCAAAAAAGAATAGTGACTAGTTGAAGCAAGAAAATCAACATCATGTTGAAGAATTCCCTCAAAGTTGGATACAAAACTAACTTTGGGGGATTTTTATATGAATTGAATAAATTTCTACATTAAATTGACAATGATAATATTATTTTTGACAATAATAGTTGACAAAGTGACACGAATGAGTTACAATAGAGATGAAAGGAGAGGAGCATATGAAGCTGGAAAATCGATTAAAAGAACTTCGAGCGCGAGATAGGTTGAATCAAACAGAGTTGGCTAAAAAAGCAGGAGTTTCTCGACAAACCGTCAGTTTGATTGAGCGGGGAGAGTATGCTCCGTCTGTCATCATTGCCTTGAAGATTGCACATATTTTTGGAGAAAACGTAGAAAATGTATTTTATCTAAAGGAGAATAGCGATGAAAAAATGGATGAAAATTAGTGGTTTACTAGTAGTGAGTGTTTTGCTAGGAATTTTTGTAGCAAGTAGTTGGCTCGGAAATTTCCATTTTCCAATCTTTTTAAATAGCATACTTTGGGGTTGGATTATTCGTGTGCTCAATCTGCTTTTATTCTGCATGACGATTTATTTACTACAGTCTAGTCGAACAATTCAAAAGCAGTCAACAAATGGAGATGAATTAAATGAACAACTTTATCAGAAGATGTTCAAAAATCTGGAATATGGTACTATTTTATTAGACGTTGTGACAATCTTGACGATTTTTGATATACTAACATCATTTAATGTATTCATTACTAAAAATAGTGTTTTGATTACAGGCAGTTTATTTCCTTATGTAGCACTTACTTTTATTCTATATGGACAATATTGTCTCCAAAAGACAATTGAGCAGGTTCGGCATTTTAAATTGCCAATCGTTACATTTCCTGAAGATGTTTTAGCCTTGATGAAGACCTATGATGAAGCAGAAAGAGAAGCACATTATGAGCAGAGCTTTAAGATTCTTTTTCAGTTAAATCAGTTCATTTTGCCAGCGTTTTACATCCTCCTGTTCACTATTTCGCTTCTGTTACGTGAAGTTCAATACCTTCCTATTGCAATCGTGGTCTTTATCCACCTTTACATCAATGTAGTAAATATTTCTATGATAAAGAAATACTTTAAATAAGGCTGGTCAAAAAGTATCTCTGCCTCTATCTCATTTAGTGATAAGTGAATGACATGGTAGGTGATTGAGAGTGGGACTACGAACTTAAATTTTTCAAGATAAGTTCTGTCCCAATCTTATGAAATATAACTAGTTATACGAGGAGAATTTTAATGAAAAAAATAGCCCATATTGGACTTGGAATTGTAAAATTATTGGGACTAATTGTGTTAGTCATGGCTATCAATGGCATTCCTATGTTGTTTCTAGCTAGAGGGCAAGATTTGCCCGTGTATATAGAAATTTTACTGGTTTTAGCCTACCTTGTGCTCGTGTTTTTTGCTATCCGCACTTTATGGAGGAGATACCAGACACATGTCTCAGAGGATATCAAAGTCCTGTCATTTTCTTGGGGAGATTTTGGGAAAGCATTGTTGTTCTTTTTAGCGGCAAGAGTAGTAGCGGTTTTAGGAACTTATCTAAACATCTTTTTAACAGGGCAAAGTACGACCAGTAACGATAGTGCTTTACAAAATCTAGGAAAAATTATGTCTGTTAATCATATCTTTTTTGCTCTGTTATATGTAGTAACTGTTGCAATAATAGCTCCGGTGATTGAAGAATTAGTATTCCGTGGTTTTGCGACAATCTTTTTCTTTGAGAAAGATCAAAAAATATCAGCAGCCATCATAACATCTATCATTTTTGCACTTCCTCATATCTCAAAATGGACAGAGTTTCCACTTTATTTTGCCATGGGATTAGTCCTTTATGCTGCCTTTGCACGTCGAGGAAATCTGAAAGATTCAATAGCTGTGCATATTTTAAACAACACACCAGCAGCTCTCGTTATGCTGTTTGCGATGTTTCGATAGCGATGTAAAAATAGTACAATCATTTACAATAATATAATAAAAACACGAACGATTTTAGTTTCAGCTACTTGCTAGTCTTGCTTCATTCGTGTTTTTGTGTTATCAGATGTTATTTTATAACCCGTAATTGTAATCATCATCTTGCATGGCTTCAACTTCACCAAGAAGATAACCGTTTCCGACTTGAGAAAAGAAGTCGTGGTTAGAAGTTCCGGTTGAAATACCATTCATGACAATCGGATTGACGTCATCAGCTGTGTCAGGGAAAAGTGGGTCTTGACCAAGATTCATGAGAGCTTTATTAGCATTATAACGAAGGAAAGTTTTGACTTCTTCTGTCCAGCCGACACCGTCATATAAGGTTTCTGTGTAGCCTTCCTCATTTTCATAGAGGGTGTAGAGCAGGTCGTACATCCACTCTCGGAATGTTTCTTGCTCTTCTTCTGGTAATTCGTTAAAGCCTAATTGGAATTTATAGCCAATATACGTTCCGTGGACAGATTCATCGCGGATAATCAATTTGATGATTTCAGCTACATTGGCTAATTTGTTATTTCCAAGATAGTAGAGCGGAGTAAAGAAACCAGAGTAGAAGAGGAAGGTTTCTAGAAAGACACTGGCAACCTTCTTCTCAAGAGCATTTCCATTGAGGTAAATCTCGTTGATAATTTCTGCTTTCTTTTGCAAATAAGGATTTGTATTGGTCCATTCAAAAATTTCGTCAATTTCTGATTTCGTGTTAAGGGTTGAGAAAATAGATGAATACGACTTAGCGTGAACAGACTCCATGAATTGGATGTTATTTAACACAGCCTCTTCATGAGGTGTGCGAATATCTCCTCGGATAGCTTCGACACCTGATTGGGATTGCATCGTATCCAATAATGTTAATCCGCCGAAGACCTTACCAACAAGGTCTTTTTCTTCAGGTGATAATTTTCTCCAGTCGTCCAAATCGTTGGAGAGGGGGACTCGTGTATCGAGCCAGAACTGCTCGGTCAGTTTTTCCCAAGTAGATTTGTCAATGACATCTTCAATGGCATTCCAGTTTATGGCTTTATAATAGGTTTTCATGTTGATTACTTTCTTTTATTCCAGTTGATTCTTATTGTTTACAGATAGTTTAAATTTGTTCTGAAAGGCTTTTAGAAATTTTAATTCTCGTTAAATCACGCAGCTCTCACACTGGTTGGCTCCAACTTCGCCGCCGTCATCTGTAAAGGTACGGACATAATAGATTGATTTGATGCCCTTGTTAAAGGCATAGTTGCGCAGGATAGACAGGTCGCGTGTCGTTTGTTTGCATTCGGTTTTCCATTCGTAGAGTCCTTGTGGAATGTCGCTGCGCATAAAGAGGGTCAGAGATAGTCCTTGATCTACATGCTCAGTCGCTGCTGCATAGACATCAATGACCTTGCGCATATCCATGTCGTAAGCGCTAGTATAGTAAGGAATAGTCTCAGTTGACAGTCCTGCTGCTGGGTAGTATATTTTTCCGATTTTCTTTTCTTGGCGTTCTTCAATGCGTTGTGTAATTGGGTGGATAGAAGCAGAGACATCATTGATATAGCTGATAGAGCCATTCGGCGCAACAGCTAAGCGATTTTGGTGATAAAGACCGTCTGTCATGACTTTCTCGCGTAGCTCAGTCCAATCTTTTGCAGAAGGAATAAAGATATTTTCAAAGAGTTTTTTCACTCGGTCAGATTTTGGTACAAATTCACCGGTCACATATTTGTCAAAGTATGAACCATTTGCATAATCAGACTTTTCAAAGTTATGGAAAACCACCTCGCGCTCGTGGGCAATATTATTGGACTCAACAAGTGTCCAATAATTCATGAGCATAAAGTAAATGCTGGTAAACTCAACAGATTCAGCTGATCCGTATTCAATCAATTGTTGAGCCAGATAACTGTGCAAGCCCATGGCACCTAGCCCAAAAGTGTGAGCTAAGCTGTTGCCGTGGTCAATAGTCGGAACAGCTTTGATGTGAGAACTGTCTGTAACAAATGTCAGCGCACGTGTCATGGTACGGATAGACTTACCAAAATCTGGCGAAGTCATCATATTAACCACATTGGTAGAGCCGAGATTGCAAGAAACATCTGTTCCTAAACGAACGAATTCTTGAGCGTCATTCAAGAGGCTTGGTTCTTGGACTTGCAGGATTTCGGAGCAGAGATTGCTCATGATAATCTTGCCGTCTACTGGATTCGCACGATTAGCAGTATCGATATTAACTACATAAGGATAGCCAGATTCCTGCTGCAACTTGGAAATTTCAGTTTCTAAATCACGAGCTTTAATCTTCGTTTTACTAATCTTAGGATTGGCAACCAATTCGTCATATTTTTCGGTAATGTCAATGTAGGCAAATGGAACGCCATACTCCCGTTCGATAGAATACGGACTGAAAAGGTACATTTCTTCATTCTTACGAGCCAATTCATAAAATTTATCTGGAATGACAACACCTAAAGAAAGGGTTTTTACCCGTACTTTTTCATCGGCATTCTCTTTCTTAGTTGAAAGAAAAGCAATAATATCTGGGTGAAAGACATTAAGATAAACAACACCAGCTCCTTGACGTTGACCTAATTGATTAGAGTATGAAAAGCTGTCTTCAAAGAGCTTCATAACTGGTACTACACCAGAAGCAGCCCCTTCATAACCTTTGATAGGGGCACCCGCTTCCCGCAGGTTACTGAGGGAAATTCCAACGCCACCGCCAATCCGAGATAATTGCAGAGCTGAATTGATAGAACGACCGATTGAATTCATATCATCAGTGACTTGAATCAAGAAACAAGAAACTAATTCACCACGCCTAGCACGTCCGGCATTCAAGAAACTTGGAGTTGCTGGTTGATACCGTTGATGAATGATTTCATTGGCAATATCTTTGGCAATTGCTTCATCACCGTCGGCAAAATAGAGCGCGTTAAATAGAACACGATCTTCCATGCTTTCTAGATAATATTCACCGTCATTTGTTTTAAGAGCATATTGATTGTAGAATTTATAAGCTGCCATAAAAGATTTAAAATGGAAATCTTGTGCATGAATGAAAGCAGCTAATTCTTCAATATATTCAGACGAATAAAGCTGGATGAATTCTTTTTCTAAATAGTTTTCTTGAATTAAATAGTGAATTTTTTCAGTAATAGAAGAGAATTTTTTCGTATTTGGTTCAACATTTTCTTTAAAGAATGCTTCCAAGGCTTCCTTATCTTTGTGAAGCATAATCTGTCCGTTGATTGGACGGTTGATTTCATTATTGAGACGGAAATACGTCACATCTTCTAATTGTTTGAGTCCCATAGTGTTCCTTTTCTAAGTGTTAGGTTTGATATTTGGCAAAAGAAAGAGGGGCGGGCAAGAACTAAAAATTGCAAATTTTAGTTCGTAGTCTCACCCCACAAAGTTACTCAACAGTTTTGAAAAGTGTTGAGGTGGTGAACGAAGAAAACAAAGTTTTCATCAAAGGTACTCTTCCGAGTATAAAAAGTGAACGGAGAAGGTCTTGTCTAGTTATCGCAGTTTTAACCATTTCTCCCATTATGTACATGTCATAAATTATGATAATTTTTTCAATTTACCTGGTTGAAAACCGGAAAATGCTTCCGTTGGAGTCTGAACGACTGGAGCAGCATTAAAGCCTAAGCTTTTCACATGATCGATGTATTCGGGCTGTTCGTCCAAATTGATTTCACGATATTCTACATGGTTAGTGTCTAAGAAGCGTTTTGTCATTTTGCATTGAACGCAATTATTTTTTGAATAAATAGTTACCATAATGAACTCCTAATTTCTTTAAATTCAGTATGGAATTAGTATATCCAAAGCAGGGAATTTTGTCAACTATTATGTTCTAAATATTGTGTTTTGTTTTGGGGTTTTAAATACCATGATACTAGATATAGTGTTTTATTGGAAAAAGAAAAAGATAGGATGAACTCCTGTTTTGGGCTTCGTTAGACTAAGCTTTCCTTAGGGAACAATGGATTAAAAATGTGTCAATCAATTGGATAGTGAAAATCTCGTTTTAATGAAATTTCAGTAATTCTCATAAAAAAGACTTGCTGAATACACATAAAATTCTTGAAAAAATTTTACAAAGATGTTATAATCTAGAATTGTAAGGGTTATCACATGAGACCCAAAAAAGATTACATTAAAGGAGAGTCAAACTATGGCTTCTAAAGATTTCCACATTGTGGCAGAAACAGGTATTCACGCACGTCCAGCAACTTTGTTAGTTCAAACTGCTAGCAAATTTGCTTCAGATATTACTCTTGAATACAAAGGTAAATCAGTAAACCTTAAATCAATCATGGGTGTTATGAGCCTTGGTGTTGGTCAAGGGGCTGATGTAACAATTACTGCAGAAGGTGCAGACGCTGATGATGCAATTGTAGCAATCGCAGAAACAATGACAAAAGAAGGATTGGCTTAACATGACAGAAATGCTAAAAGGAATTGCAGCATCTGACGGTGTTGCTGTTGCTAAGGCATATCTACTCGTTCAACCGGATTTATCATTTGAGACTGCTTCAGTCGAAGATACAAATGCAGAAGAGGCTCGTTTGGATGTAGCTCTTGAAGCTTCACAGAACGAGCTTTCTGTTATCCGTGAGAAAGCAGTAGAAAGCCTTGGAGAAGAAGCAGCTCAAGTATTTGATGCTCACTTAATGGTACTTTCTGACCCAGAAATGATTGGTCAGATTAAAGAAACAATTCGTGCAAAAAAAGTGAATGCTGAAGCAGGTCTGAAAGAAGTAACAGACATGTTCATCACTCTCTTTGAAAATATGGAAGATAATCCATACATGCAAGAACGTGCAGCAGATATTCGCGATGTGACCAAACGTGTGTTGGCTCACTTGCTTGGTGTACGCTTGCCAAACCCTGCTATGATCAATGAAGAAGTGGTTGTGATTGCCCATGACTTGACTCCTTCTGATACCGCTCAATTAGATAAAAACTTTGTTAAAGCTTTTGTAACTAATATTGGTGGACGTACAAGCCACTCAGCTATTATGGCTCGTACTCTTGAAATTGCTGCGGTTCTTGGAACAAATAATATTACCGAATTAGTAAAAGACGGTGATATAGTTGCCGTGAATGGAATTACTGGTGAGGTTATTATCAATCCAACAGAAGAACAAGTTGCAACCTTTAAAGCAGCGGGTGAAGCCTATGCAAAGCAAAAAGCTGAATGGGATTTGCTGAAAGATGCTGAAACAGTAACAGCTGACGGAAAACATTTTGAATTGGCTGCAAATATCGGTACACCTAAAGATGTCGAAGGTGTGAATGCAAATGGCGCAGAAGCTGTCGGGCTTTACCGTACTGAGTTTCTTTATATGGATTCGCAAGATTTCCCAACAGAAGATGAGCAGTATGAAGCTTATAAGGCTGTCTTGGAAGGAATGAATGGCAAACCAGTTGTTGTCCGTACAATGGACATCGGTGGAGACAAAGAACTTCCTTACTTTGATTTGCCAAAAGAAATGAATCCGTTCCTTGGATTCCGTGCTCTTCGTATTTCTATTTCTGAAACAGGAAATGCAATGTTCCGCACACAATTACGTGCACTTTTGCGTGCATCTGTGCATGGACAATTGCGTATCATGTTCCCAATGGTTGCTTTGTTGACTGAATTCCGTGCCGCAAAAGGTATTTTGGAAGAAGAAAAAGCTAAATTGCTCGCGGAAGGTGTTGCAGTTGCGGACAATATTCAAGTTGGTATTATGATTGAAATTCCAGCAGCAGCTATGTTGGCTGATCAATTTGCAAAAGAAGTTGACTTCTTCTCAATTGGTACTAATGACTTGATTCAATACACAATGGCTGCTGACCGTATGAACGAACAAGTTTCTTACTTGTACCAACCATACAATCCTTCTATCCTTCGCTTAGTGGATCGAGTAGTTAAAGCTGCTCACGCTGAAGGTAAGTGGGCTGGTATGTGTGGTGAAATGGCAGGTGACCAAACCGCTGTTCCACTTCTAGTTGGTATCGGTCTGGATGAGTTCTCAATGAGTGCAACATCTGTTCTTCGTACACGTAGCTTGATGAAGAAATTGGATACGAAGAAGATGCAAGAACTCGCTCAACGTGCTCTTACAGAATGTGCAACGATGGAAGAAGTTCTTGAACTTGAAAAAGAATATCTTGATTTTGAATAATATCGAAACGAAGACCATTGTCAATTAAGACAATTGGAATCTCAGTTATTGAAAGAGGGCGTTGTTGTCCTCTTTCTTTATATTGCAAATCATTTAGGCTTTCTGTGTTCCCTTTTACTTCCTTTTGCTCATTTTTGCTATAATGATAATTATGAATAACTTGATTCAATCAAAATTAGAATTGCTGCCAACCAGTCCAGGTTGCTATATTCACAAAGATAAAAATGGTACCATTATTTACGTAGGTAAGGCTAAGAATTTGCGCAATCGGGTGCGCTCTTATTTTCGTGGGAGCCATGATACTAAGACCGAAGCGCTGGTATCTGAGATTGAGGATTTTGAGTTTATTGTCACGGAGTCTAACATTGAAGCTTTGCTGCTTGAAATCAATCTCATCAAGGAAAATCAGCCTAAGTACAATATCATGCTCAAGGATGATAAGTCCTACCCTTTTATCAAAATTACCAATGAGACATATCCGCGTCTAATTATTACGCGTCAGGTCAAAAAGGATGGGGGGCTCTACTTTGGTCCTTATCCTGATGTAGGTGCTGCCAATGAAATTAAGCGCCTGCTGGATCGAATTTTCCCTTTTCGCAAATGCACTAATCCGCCTGAGAAGGTTTGTTTCTACTACCACATCGGGCAGTGCCGAGCTCACACTATCTGCCATAATGAACCACATTTTTTTCAAGATATGGCTCAAGAAGTATCAGACTTTCTCAAAGGGCATGATGATAAGATTATTGATGAGCTGAAAAGGAAAATGACTAGTGCGGCTGAGAAAATGGAGTTTGAAAAAGCGGCTGAGTACCGCGACTTGCTTCAAAGCATTGCGACGCTTCGCACTAAACAACGAGTCATGGCGAAGGATTTGCAGAATCGGGATGTCTTTGGTTATTATGTAGACAAAGGCTGGATGTGTGTGCAGGTGTTCTTTGTCCGTCAAGGAAAACTCATTGAGCGAGACGTAAATATGTTTCCTTATTACAATGACCCTGACGAGGATTTTTTGACCTATATTGGACAATTTTATCAGAATAAATCTCATCTGGTGCCCAATGAAATTTTGATTCCGTCTGATATTGATGAGGAATCAGTACGGGCTGTGGTGGATACAAAAATTCTCAAGCCTCAACGAGGAGAAAAGAAACAGCTGGTCAATCTGGCTATTAAAAATGCGCAAGTTAGTTTGCAGCAGAAGTTTGATTTGTTGGAGAAATCTGTTGAAAAAACGCAAGGAGCTATTGAAAATCTAGGTCAGTTGCTCAATATTCCCACCCCAGTTCGGATTGAGTCCTTTGATAATTCCAATATTATGGGAACCAGTCCTGTTTCAGCTATGGTGGTCTTTATCAATGGGAAACCCAGCAAAAAGGATTATCGCAAGTATAAGATTAAGACAGTTGTCGGTCCTGATGACTATGCTAGTATGCGAGAAGTGATTAAGCGTCGCTATAGCCGAGTCATGCGCGATGGTTTAATACCGCCTGATCTTATTGTCATTGATGGTGGTCAGGGTCAAGTCAACATTGCTAAAGACGTCATTCAACATCAATTAGGATTAGATATTCCTATCGCTGGTTTGCAAAAGAACGACAAGCACCAGACGCATGAATTGCTCTTTGGCGATCCTTTGAAAGTGGTCGAATTGTCTCGCAATTCACAGGAATTTTTCCTTTTGCAACGCATCCAAGATGAAGTCCACCGCTTTGCCATTACCTTCCATCGCCAGCTCCGGTCTAAGAATTCCTTCTCATCACAACTAGATGGCATTGAAGGACTGGGGCCCAAGCGCAAGCAAAATTTGATGCGACATTTTAAATCTTTGACCAACATCAAGAAAGCCAGCGTGGATGAAATTGTCGAAGTGGGTGTACCGCGAAAAGTGGCGGAGGCTGTGCAGGAGAAATTGAGCAAATCTACAGATAAAAAGATAACCAACTCCTAGATTTTAGGGAAGCAAGTTCATCAGACTATTTCTCGTGAAAAACCTCTGCAAGCTCTTCCAATTTATGGTAAAATAAAATTAGTATAATAAGAAAAGGAAAGTCCCTATGAAATTTCTTGAATTAAATAAAAAGCGTCATGCAACGAAGCATTTCAATGATAAAGCAGTTGATCCGAAAGATGTGCGGACGGCGATTGAAATTGCAACTTTAGCGCCAAGTGCTCACAATAGCCAGCCTTGGAAATTTGTAGTTGTGCGTGAGAAAAATGCAGAATTGGCTGAGATTGCTTTCGGTGCAAACAAAGACCAAATCACAGAAGCACCTGTGACGATTGCTCTTTTTACAGATACAGACTTAGTTAAACGAGCTCGGAAAATTGCTCGTGTAGCTGGGGTCAATAATATGTCCGACGAATTGTTGCAATATTATATGCAAAATTTACCGGTTGAGTATAGTCATTATTCTGAGCAGCAAAAAAGCGATTATTTGGCTTTAAATGCTGGTTTGGTGGCAATGAATCTTATTTTGGCTTTGACTGACCAAGGAATTGGTTCCAATATTATCCTTGGATTTGATAAGTCAAAAGCTAATCAAGTGCTAGATATTGACGAACGCTTCCGTCCAGAACTTTTAATTATCGTTGGTTATACAGATGACAAACTGGAGCCAAGCTATCGTTTGCCAGTGGACGAGATTATTGAAAAACGTTGATAGAAAGGAATCTGATTTTATGACGATTGATTTTAAAGCAGAAGTTGAGAAACGTCGCGACGCTCTATTGGCTGACTTGTTTAGCCTTTTGGAAATTAACTCCGAGCGAGATGACATGAAAGCAGATAAAAAACATCCTTTTGGGCCTGGACCTGTTAAGGCTTTGGAAAAATTCTTAGAACTAGCTGCGCGTGATGGCTATCCAACAAAGAATGTGGACAATTATGCAGGGCATTTTGAATATGGCGAAGGAAACGAAGTGCTTGGAATTTTTGCGCATATGGATGTTGTGCCGGCTGGAAGCGGCTGGGATACGGATCCGTATACACCAACTATCAAGGATGGTAAATTATTTGCGCGTGGTGCGAGCGATGATAAAGGACCGACGATGGCTTGCTATTACGGCTTAAAAATTATCAAAGAATTGGGCTTACCGACATCTAAGAAGGTTCGTTTTGTAGTTGGTACAGATGAAGAATCCGGCTGGGCTGATATGGACTATTATTTCAAGCATGTTGGCCTGCCAGAGCCCGATTTTGGCTTTTCACCAGACGCAGAATTTCCAATTATCAATGGTGAAAAAGGAAATATCACTGAATATCTTCATTTTGCAGGGGAAAATAGCGGAGCTGCGCGCTTGCATAGCTTTACTGGCGGACTTCGTGAAAATATGGTTCCTGAATCTGCAACAGCAGTGGTATCAGGAAATGTGCCAAATCTTGTAGATAAATTGGACGAATTTGCAAAGGAACACGAACTTCGATTTGAATACCAAGAATTACCGAGTGGACAAATAACAGTTACGATTGTTGGGAAATCCGCCCACGGAGCTTCTCCACAATCTGGTGTCAATGGCGCGACTTATTTGGCGAAATTCTTGACCCAGTTTGACTTTGCAGGTTCTGCTAAGGATTATCTTGAAGTGGCTGGGAACATTCTTTTAGAAGACCACGCAGGAAAAGCTTTAAAAGTGGATTATATAGATGAAAAAATGGGTGCTCTTTCTATGAATGCAGGAGTCTTCCGCTTTGATGAGGCAAGTGATGACAACACCATTGCCCTTAATTTCCGCTATCCACAAGGAACCAATCCAGAAATGATCAAATCTAAATTGGAAAACTTACCTGTGGAGACAGTGACATTGTCCGAGCACGAGCATGTTCCCCACTATGTTCCAATGGAAGATCCGCTTGTGACAACGCTTTTGGACGTGTATGAAAAACAAACAGGTCTGAAAGGTTATGAGCAAATCATTGGTGGAGGAACGTTTGGTCGTCTCTTGAAACGCGGTGTTGCTTATGGTGCCATGTTCCCAGGCTATACAGATACCATGCACCAAGCAAATGAATTTATAGATGTAGAAGATCTTTTCCGTGCAGCAGCTATTTATGCTGAGGCAATCTATGAATTGATTAAATAAAGGACGTAAACTCAGCTAGAAATAGTTGAGTTTCTTTCAAAGAAAGAGGACCATTATGATTTATACAATTACAAGTGCGACAGGTCAATTGGGGCAAAAGGTCGTTGCTGAAGCACAAAAATATTTAAATTCTAATGACATTCGGCTATCTGTTCGGAGTCCCCAAAAAGCGAGCCAGTATGCAGCAGCAGGGATTGATGTCAGAGAAGCTGATTATTTAGATGTGGATTCTATGGTCGAGGCTTGGCGTGGAACGGATGTTTTGATTTACATTCCAAGTATTTCTCATCCAAGTATTGTGCGTGTACCCGAGTTTGAAAATTCAGTTATTGCGGCAGAAAGAGCTGGAGTTAAGCACTTTATCTTTGTTGGATTTTTCGCCGATCAAGTTAATAGCCCTTTTCACATGGCGGCTTTCTTTGCTTATGCCAATACTCGTCTAGCATCAGCTGGATTTTCTTACAGCATTATCAAAAATGCTATGTATGCTGATCCATTGGTACCCTATTTACCTGAGTTAATAGAGCGCAAGGCGGTCATCTATCCAATGGAAAATGCCAAAATGAGCTTTATTTCGCGAGAAGATAGTGCAGAAGCTATTGTCAAACTGGCTATGTCGCCTGTCCTACAGGGAAAGACGTATGTTTTGACTCAAGAACGCAATTACACAATGTTGGAGCTGGCTAATCTTTTGTCCGAGGTTTCTGGTCACGAGATTAGCTATCAGCCGGTGACAGTTGAGGAATTTGCTGTCCTTTATGACCAACCAAAAGGTTTCGGTGTTGTGCTGGCTTCTCTTTACCAAGCTGGAAGCCGAGGCTGTTTGGACATTGTGACAGATGATTTTCGGACAATCACAGGACGGCAAGCAACTGATTTGAAAAGCTACATGATGAAAAATTATCAAAAATAGAGGCAAGAAATGGAAACGCTAGAAGATATTAAGAAAGCTATTATGGCTGATTCACAAAATCAAGCATATACCGAGCGAGGAATTGAGCCACTTTTTGCAGCGCCTAAAACGGCACGTATTAACATTGTCGGTCAAGCGCCGGGCATCAAAGCGCAGGAAACACGCTTGTACTGGAATGATAAGAGCGGAGATCGCTTACGTGAATGGATGGGGGTTGATTATGATACTTTTTATCATTCAGGTTATTTTGCTGCGATTCCAATGGACTTTTATTTCCCAGGTCATGGAAAATCAGGCGATTTACCGCCTCGCAAGGGCTTTGCTGAAAAATGGCATCAGCCGATTTTAGAATTGCTGCCAGATCTTGAATTGACGATTCTTATTGGTCAATATGCTCAGAAATATTATCTTCATCAAAAAGGAACTGTAAAACTAACTGATACGGTAAAACATTATCAAGACTACTTGCCAGAATTTTTCCCGCTTGTCCACCCCTCACCACGAAATCAAATTTGGATGGCTAAGAATCCTTGGTTTGCAGAAACCGTAATTTCTGATTTAAGGGAACGGGTACAAAAGATTATTTCATAGTGTGGAACAAAAGTTAATCATTTAAAAGTTTTTGATTTTGTTGCTCCACAGTGGTTCATTAGTACGGAAGCGCCTAATGAATTTCTCCAAACCGCTGCGCTTTGCAAGCATAACGCATAAATAATAGAAGCTAGGCACTTTTGCCCCAGCTTCTTTTTTTAAACAAAATCTTTGACAAAAAATGTTCTATATAATAGAATAAGCACAAACTTCTATATCGTATATTTTAGAAAGAAGAAAAATGAGTAAAAAAGTAATCAATGGTGGGTTTTACATCGGGAAAATTCATCGTTTGTCCAATCGACTGATGAATCACATTTTGTTAGAACGAGGAATTCAAGCCTTTAATGGAGAGCAAGGACGCATTTTACATGCGCTTTGGCAAAAAGATTATCAGACTCAAACCGAATTATCGGAGCAGACTGGCTTGACGTTGAATACTCTTACGAAAATGATTGACCGAATGATTAGCATGAACCTTGTGGAGCGGTGCTATCATGAAAAAGATAAGCGAAAAAAGATGATTTGTTTGACGGGCTATGCCAAAGGTTTGCAAGATGAGTATAATGCGATTTCTAAGGAAATAATTGAAATCTTTTACAGCGGATTTTCTGACTTAGAAATTGATGAATTTGAGACTTATTTGGAGCGTATCGTGGCAAATTTAACCAAGCCAAGAAAGGATGAAGCATGAACGAGTTAATCAAATTAGTTACCAATCAATGGCAGTTTCTATTTAGTCTGGTGTGGGATCATATCTGGATATCGGGCTTGTCTATCTTGCTTGCTTTAATTTTGGGAGTTGGGCTTGGAATTTTCATCAGTTTCAAAAAAAGCTGGGCTGGTGTCGTTATCGGAATAGTGAATATTCTTTATACAATTCCCTCTATTGCCCTTTTAGGGATTTTGATTTCAATTACAGGAATTGGTAACAAGACAGCAATTGTAGCTTTAACCTTGTATGCACTGTTACCCATGGTACGGAGCACTTATACAGGGATTACAGGTGTTGATCCGCTTCTCGTTGAAGCAGCAGAAGGAATGGGTTCTACTCGCAAGCAGATTTTAACCAAAGTGCAATTGCCGCTTGCCTTTCCGGTCATGATGGCAGGTTTTCGAAATATGGTGACGATGACCATTGCGCTAGCCGGGATTGCTTCTTTCGTTGGTGCTGGTGGTCTGGGGGTTGCAATCTACCGTGGGATTACCACTAATAATCAAACCTTGACCTTGGTCGGAAGTATTTTAGTAGCTTTGTTGGCATTGGTCTTTGATTTTCTCCTTTCTTTGGTCGAAAAATCAATCTTAAACCATAAAAAAGTATCTAAAAAATGGCTGTCTATTGTAGGCTTCATAGCTCTATTGGCGGCAGGAACAATCGCATTTTTCCAAATGAATCCAATGGGTGGAACGGTCAAGATTGCGACCAAGCCACAGACAGAAAACTATATCTTAGGAGAAATGCAAAAACAAGTCATTGAAGAATACACCAATCTGAAGGTCAAAATGACTAAAGGTGTCGGTGGTGGGACTGCCAATATCCATCCAGCGATGGTTAAAGGTGAATTTGATATTTATGCCGAATACACCGGTACAATCTGGGAAGTTATTCTCAAAAAATCAGGCTCGTATGATGAAAGTCAATTTAAGACGCTTGAAAGTCAATACCGCAAGAAATATCAACTTGCTTGGGTAAATACATTTGGCTTTAATAACACATATGGCTTAGCCGTTCGCAAGGATGTAGCAGAAAAATACAATATTAAAACCTTTAGCGATCTTGCTAAAGCTAGTCCTAATTTAACTTTTGGTGCGGAGTATGATTTCTTTGGTCGTGAAGACGGTTTTGCACGTTTACAATCTACCTATGGTATGAAGTTCAAATCTCAAGTGGATATGGATAGCGGACTGAAATATCAGGCTATTAAATCCGGAAAAGTTGATGCGATTGATATTTTTACCACAGATGGACAGCTTTATGGTGCCAATCTAGTGGTTTTGAAAGATGATAAAAAAATCTATCCTTCTTATCAGGCAGGGACAGTTGTTCGAGAAGCTACTCTAAAAAAATACCCACAATTGAAAAAAGCATTAGCGAAATTAGACGGTATTTTAACGGATAGTAAAATAGCAGAACTAAATCATAAAGTAGAAAATGACAAAGAAGAGCCAGCTAAAGTCGCTCGTGACTATCTTATAGAGAAAGGAATTTTGAAGAAATGATTGAATATAAAAATGTCAGTAAATCATATGGAAATCAAGACATTATTAAACAATTGGATTTGAAAATTGAAGACGGTGCCTTTCTGACGATTGTAGGAACTTCTGGTTCAGGTAAAACGACATTGTTAAAGATGATAAATGGTTTAGTCAAACCGAGTCAAGGGCAAATTCTTATCAATGGACAAGATGTTCAAGAAACAGATTTGATTGAATTGCGGCGTAACATCGGTTATTCAATTCAAGGAAATGGGCTTTTTCCGCATTTGACAGTTGCTGAGAATATCGCTTATGTCTTGAATTTGCAAAAGAAAAATCAAGCGGAAATAGAGAAAGTTGTAGATGAAAAGTTAGCTATGCTTGGTTTAGATATTCAGCTAAAAAATCGCTATCCAGCAGCTCTTTCGGGCGGACAGGCGCAACGAGTGGGGATTGCCCGTGCACTCGCTGCAACGCCTGATATTTTGCTAATGGATGAGCCTTTTGGAGCAGTGGATGCTATTACGCGCTATCAGTTACAGCGTGAATTAAAATTACTGCATGAAGAAACTGGCATTACAGTTGTGTTTATCACACACGATATAACAGAAGCCTTGAAACTAGGCACGAAAATCCTCGTTTTAGATAAGGAAGAAATCCAGCAATATGGCACGCCACAGGAAATAAAAATGCAGCCTGCAAATGACTTTGTACGAAAACTACTAGAATTAGCAAGCTAAAGAGAAGTTCTATGAATCAAAAAATGAAAGCCATGGTGATTTATGATCCTGCTGCTCCAGAAAAATTTGTTCTAGAAGAACGAGAAATCCCGAATGTAAAAGCAGGATGGACTCTAGTCAAGATTAAAGGTTTTGGGATCAATCATTCAGAAATTTTCACTCGGAAAGGTCTATCTCCCGATGTTCAATTTCCTCGAATTTTGGGGATTGAGTGTGTAGGACAAGTGGTTGAAACGACAAGGAGAGATTTACAAATTGGACAAAAAATTGTCTCTATCATGAGTGAAATGGGACGTGCCTTTGACGGTTCTTATGCTGAATATGCTCTACTTCCAAATGAGCAGATTTATCCCGTAGATAGCCAATTACCTTGGTCTGAGATAGCAGCAGTACCAGAGACCTATTATACCGCTTTTGGCTCCTTCAAAAATCTGCAGATAAAAGAAGGAGACTCAATCTTAGTCCGAGCTGTGACAAGTGGTGTTGGATTAGCTTTCTTAAAATTGGTAAAGGCGCAATTCCCACAGAATCGTATAGTTGGCGCAGTTCGTTCTCTCGCTAAAAAAGATTTGCTTTAATATCGAGGTTTTGATGAGATTATTTTAGATGAAAAAGGAGTTTTGCAAACTGAGGAAAAGTTTGATAAAATCCTTGAATTAGTCGGTCCGGCTACTCTAAAAGATTCATTTGACCATATTCAAAGTGCAGGAATTATCTGTAACACTGGTCAATTAGGTGGCAAATGGTATGTAGAGGAGTTTGATCCAATCGTAGAAATAAAAAATAATAGTTTTTTGACGAGTTTTTATTCAGGCAATGTGAGCCAGCAGCTTATTGATGAACTTTTGAGCTATATTGATGCTTACCAAATAAATTTATCTCCTCAACGAATCTTTTCGTTAGAGCAAATCCCAGCAGCCCATTCTTATATCGAAAGTCAAGCGGGATTTGGGAAAGTGGTCGTCTTAAATGATTAACTAGAAAAAATGAAAAGTGTGCAAATGTATGCTTTTTTGAATTGACATACAGTATATCTACGCCTATAATGAAAATTAGAAAATTCTATAAATGAGGCGATACAGATGAAAAAAAGGATTGGGATTTTATTAGTAGCGAGTTTGTTTCTTTTGACAGCTTGTGGGGGAAAGAAAACGAATGTGGAAACGAAACAAGAAGGAAAATCAACGTCTGCAAAAGTTGCATCCTCTGAGCAAGTAAAGAAAAAAGCAAAAGTTCATTATAATGGTTCTTACTATAGTGTAAAAGGAAAATACGATGAAATTGTCATCGCAAATAAACATTATCCATTATCTTCAGATTACAATCCTGGTGAAAATCCTACTGCTAAAGCAAAATTGCTGGAGTTGATTGCTGCTATGCAGCGCGAAGGCTATCCTATCAGTAATCAATATAGCGGTTTCCGTAGTTACCAAACGCAGGTTACTCTTTATCAAAATTATGTCAATAAAGATGGAAAAGAAGCAGCAGATCGTTATTCTGCCCGACCTGGCTATAGTGAACATCAAACGGGCTTGGCATTTGACTTGATTGGCACAGACGGAAATCTAGTAACAGGAGAAAAGGCGAGCCAATGGCTTTTGAAACATGCAGCCGAGTATGGATTTGTCGTGCGCTATCTAAATGGTAAAGAAGACAAAACTGGATATATGCCAGAGCAATGGCATCTTCGTTATGTTGGGAAAGAAGCAAAAGAGATTGCGGATTCAGGACTATCTTTAGAAGAGTATTTCGGCTTTTCTGGGGGAGATTATAAGGATTAAAGTTGAACACAAGGAGACAATACACATGAAAATCTACACAATGAACCCTACTATTGATGTCGTGGAAACACCTGTTGAAGAAACTAGCCGCATCATCCGTCACCTTCACTTAGAAGAAGGAAAAATAATTCCTGAACACAAGACTGATGCTTTGGTGACTGTTGTCTGTCTAGAAGGAAAGGTTGATTTTACATCATCTGGTCAAACAATTCAACTTGTTCCCGGAAGTTTTTTAACCATGGAACCAAATGAACTTCATAGTTTATATGGTGTAAAAGATAGCCATGTATTGGTTATTCAACAATTAAAATACTGAATGTGAAAAAAGGTAAAAACTTGGGAGTCATACTGTCGTAGATTCCAAGTTTTTTTGATTATATAAAAAAACCTTTCCCAAAATTGGAAAAGGCTTATTATCAACATTCTTTGTAATGTAAATATGATCTTTATTTGAGACCGTATTTTTTGTTGAAACGATCCACACGTCCATCTGCTTGAGTGAATTTTTGACGTCCAGTGTAGAATGGATGTGAGTCTGATGAAATTTCCACACGGATCAAAGGATAAGTGTTTCCATCTTCCCATTCAATAGTTTCGCTAGAATACTTAGTAGAACCACTAAGGAATTTGTAGCCAGTTGAAGTATCCATAAAGACAACAGAACGGTATTCAGGATGAATATCTTTTCTCATTTTTAAAAATTTCCTTTCTGCCATGGTCTCTCTGCGAGCCATAGATTCGTTACTTTGATAGTTTACCAAATTCTAGCGGATTTGACAAGTCTTTTCTACCAAATTATTTCCTTTTTGCCAATTCTTTCAATTCTTGATAAACTTCTTCGATTTCTTCTTTGGAGTAAGCATTGGCACCACTGGCAAGAGGATGACCGCCTCCGTCGTGTTTTTTAGCTACTTCATTAATCGGGATAAATTTACTCCGCAACCGAACGCGATAATTGCCATTTTCTTGCTCAACAAAAATTCCCCATAATTCAACGCTGTCAATACGCCCTGGAGCTGAAACGATAGCAGAAGTGTCAGCATCTGTTAAATGATTGGCTTTGAGAAGTTCCTGAGTTAAAATGACACGAGCTGCACCATTTCCATCGACTTCTAAATGGTCATAAACATAGCCTTGAAGTTTAGCGATTTGATAGCTGAAAGAGTCCATTTTCCGCGCTAAAGCAGCAAAGTCAAAAGGATATTCGCGAAGTTTGCTGGCGATAGCCATAGTTCGGGCGGTTGTGGCAGGATATAGGAAACGCCCAGTATCACCAACGATTCCAGCATAAAGTAACTTAGCAGAATAATCATCTAGTTTCAGTTTATTTTCTAATGCAAAGAGAGCAATTAACTCACTAGCACTGCTAGAGCTAGTATCCACCCAAGAAATGTCTCCGTAAATGTCATCGTTTGGATGATGATCGATTTTGATGAGAAAATCTCCTTTGTTGTACCGTTCGTCATCAATCCGAGCAGTATTTGCTGTATCACAAACAATAACTAAAGCATTCTTGTAATCATCATCTGAAACATCATCCATTTTAGCCAGCCAAGCAAGAGTAGGTTCAGTCTTTCCTGCTACTTTAATCTTTTTCTCAGGGAAATTGACTTGAAGTAATTTTTTCAAACCGACTTGACTTCCTAATGCATCAGGATCGGGTCGCATGTGACGATGGATGATGATTGTATCATATTCTTTAATTTTATGTAAAATTTGCTTGAAAATTTCCATATGATAACCTCCGCTCTACCTTTTATTCATTGTATCATAAGATGATTATTTTAAAAAGTAAAAGGGAAAAGTAGGGAACTTTAAGAGATTTGAAGTGCAACAATTTGTTCAATGTGTTATAATAAACTGATAGAATTTTTTGGAGGAAATTATGGCTTTAGCAAAAATTGTATTTGCGAGTATGACAGGAAATACAGAAGAAATCGCAGATATTGTAGCTGATAAATTAAAAGAACTTGGTTTAGAAGTAGATATTGATGAATGCACAACGGTTGATGCAGAGGAATTTCTAGAAGCAGATATCGCAATCGTTGCTTCTTATACATACGGTGACGGCGAGTTGCCTGATGAAATTGTTGATTTTTATGAAGATTTAGCTAGTCTTGACTTGACTGGAAAGATTTACGGTGTTGTTGGATCAGGCGATACATTTTATGATGAATTTTGTAAGGCAGTAGATGATTTTGACCGCGCTTTTGCAGCGACAGGTGCTGAAAAAGGCGCTGAAAATGTCAAAGTCGATCTATCAGCAGAAGATGAAGATATTGAAAATCTGGAGAAATTCGCTGAAGCATTAGCCGAAAAAGTACGGTAATCATGTAAGAAGGCTGGGAAATTTTCCTAGCCTTTTTTAGCTTAATTTATTCGATTTTAGGCATATATTCTGACATTTCTAATATAGAATAGTATAATAAGAGAAGAGAAATTGTATCAATGGGAGGAATGAGATGACGAAAGAACGAGATTATGCTTTTGGATTTCACGATGATGTAAAACCGTTATTTTCTACTGGTAAGGGCTTGACAGAAGAGGTTGTTCGTGAAATTTCTGAAATTAAAAATGAGCCGCAATGGATGTTGGATTATCGCTTGCGTTCTTTAGAATTGTTCCATAAATTGCCCATGCCTGATTTTGGGCCAGATTTATCCGGCATACGATTTGATGATATTGTCTATTATCAAAAATTAAGTGGGGATCGGGCTAGAAGTTGGGATGAAGTGCCAGATGAAATAAAGAAAACCTTTGAGCGTTTGGGTATTCCTGAGGCGGAACGTCAATTTTTGTCAGGAGCAGTTGCTCAGTATGAATCTGAAGTAGTCTATCACAACATGAAAGAAGAATTTGCCAAGCAAGGCATTATCTTTACCGATACCGACACGGCAGTACAAGAATATCCGGATTTGGTCAAAAAGTACTTTGGCACAGTTATTTCTAATGCAGAGCATAAGTTTTCCGCTTTAAACAGTGCGGTTTGGTCGGGTGGGACCTTTATCTATGTGCCAAAAAATGTTCAATGTCAGGTGCCGGTTCAGACATACTTTCGTATCAATGGAGAAAATGCTGGTCAATTTGAACGCTCGCTCATTATCGTAGAAGAGGGTGGCTCTATTCAATACATTGAGGGCTGCACAGCGCCGACTTATACGACCAATAGTCTTCATGCTGCAAATGTAGAAATTATTGTTAAAAAGGATGCTTTCTTCCGCTATACAACGATTCAAAACTGGTCGGATAATGTTTATAATCTGGTGACCGAGCGTGGAACGGTTGAAGAAGGCGGTACTCTGGAATGGATTGACGGAAATCTAGGCAGCAAGGTTAATATGAAATATCCTTGTAGCATTCTTAATGGTCGTAATGCAAGAACTTCGGTCCTTTCTATGTCCTTTGCTAATTATGGTCAGCATTTGGATGCGGGTTGTAAGGTGTTCCACAATGCGCCAAAGACTTCCAGCACATTAATTTCTAAGTCTGTTGCAAAAGACGGAGGTAAGACAGATTACCGCGGTCAAGTCCGTTTTGGCAAGAACAGTGCTGGTTCAAAGTCTCACATTGAGTGCGACACGATTCTCATGGATGGTGAATCCAGCTCGGATACGATTCCATTTAATGAAATTCACAATTCAAATGTTGCACTTGAACACGAAGCCAAGGTTTCTAAGGTTTCAGAGGATCAGCTTTATTACCTCATGAGCCGTGGTATTAGCGAAGAAGAAGCAACTGCCATGATTATCAATGGCTTTATGGAACCGATCACCAAAGAACTTCCAATGGAATACGCAGTGGAGCTCAACCAACTCATTAACATGAGTATGGAAGGCTCAGTAGGATAAAAGTAAAAACAGTCGTGAGGCTGTTTTTTGTTGAAACAAGAGAAAGAAAAAAGCACCGAATCGGTGCCACTTTTTCAAGTTGGATACGGACAAAGCCTTATTTTAACTTGCTGTGTTGTTTCGAATGATTCCAAAACTGTTTTTATAAAGCGGATTTGAATATCAAAGTTTTAGAGCTGTGCTGTTTCGAATGGTTCCAAAACACAATACATTTTAATCATAGGGCTTGCAAATTTTTCCAATCGTGTTATAATACTTTTTAGAGACATATCACCTACAGGAAATCTTTCAGAGAGCGTGTGGAGCTGGGAATCACGCAGAGGATGTAGCTGGGACTACTCGATTTGTTTTTATGCAAACATAAAACGGTGGCTACGTTAGAGCCAATCAGAGGTGTCAACAAACTTTTTTGTTGTACATGAATGAAGGTGGAACCACGTTGCGACGTCCTTTTAGGATTGTCGCTTTTTATTTTGTCGGAAGGAGGAAGAGTTATGCTCTATATGATTGGTGGATCGCCTTGCAGCGGGAAGTCAACAATTGCCTCCCTTCTTACTCAGCAGTATGGGCTGCTTCATATCAAGTTAGATGATTTGACAGACCAGATGATGGATCAAGCAAGAGCGAACGCAAAGCCGATTTCCCTTCTGAGACAAGACAGAAGGCCGGATCAAATCTGGTTGAGACATCCAGAGGAGATGGCGGATGAAGAATGGCGTTTTTATGAGGAGATTTTTCCTTATGTAGCGTCTTACTTGCTAGAACACCAAGAGAAGCCACTTTTGGTAGAGGGAGCAGGGCTGTTGCCTCACTTGGTAAAAAGCCTAGACGGACCAGCGGTTTCCTATCTATGCTTGACTCCGACAGCTGATTTTCAGACAAAGCATTATCAGCAGAGAGAATGGGTTCCCTATGTTTTAGAGGACACATCCAATCCTGAGCAAGCTTTTGAAAACTGGATGCAGCGGGACATTCTTTTTGCCCAAATGGTGCGGAAGGAAGCAAAAAAATTAGGCTATCCCTAGCCTTATGACAGACGGCAGTCGATCGGAAAAGGAGACCGCTGAAGAGATTGCTCGGCTCTTAAAATTGCCCAATACAAATAAAATAGATATTAAAGGAGAAAACTATGATTAAGATTACTTTCCCAGATGGCGCTGTTCGTGAATACGAAAGTGGCAGCACGACTTTTGACATTGCCCAATCTATCAGCAATTCCTTGGCAAAGAAAGCCTTGGCTGGTAAATTCAACGGCAAGCTCATAGATACCACTCGCCCTATCACAGAAGATGGTAGCATCGAAATTGTCACACCTGACCATGAAGACGCCCTGCCTATCTTGCGTCACTCTGCTGCTCACCTCTTTGCCCAAGCTGCTCGTCGTCTTTTCCCAGACATTCACTTGGGAGTTGGTCCAGCTATTCAGGACGGATTTTACTATGATACGGACAATGCTGCTGGTCAGATTTCCAACGAAGATTTGCCTCGTATCGAAGAAGAAATGAAGAAGATTGTCAAGGAGAATTTCCCGTCAATTCGCGAAGAAGTGACAAAAGATCAGGCACGAGAAATTTTCAAGAATGATCCTTACAAGTTGGAATTGATTGAGGAGCATTCAGAAGACGAAGGAGGACTTACAATCTACCGTCAAGGAGAATATGTGGATCTCTGTCGTGGACCTCATGTACCGTCAACTGGGCGTATTCAAATTTTCCATTTGTTAAATGTAGCGGGTGCTTACTGGCGTGGAAATAGTGATAATGCTATGATGCAACGGATTTATGGTACAGCTTGGTTTGATAAGAAAGATTTGAAAAACTATCTTCAAATGCGTGAAGAAGCGAAGGAACGTGACCACCGTAAGCTCGGTAAAGAGTTGGATCTTTTCATGATTTCTCCTGAAGTTGGGCAAGGTCTTCCATTCTGGCTTCCAGATGGTGCGACTATTCGTCGTATCGTGGAGCGCTATATTACAGACCGTGAGGTCAATGACGGCTACCAACACGTGTATACGCCACCGCTTGCAAGTGTGGATTTATACAAAACTTCTGGTCACTGGGAACATTACCAAGAAGATATGTTCCCGCCAATGGATATGGGAGACGGTGAACAATTTGTTCTTCGTCCGATGAATTGCCCACACCATATTGAGGTCTATAAAAACCATGTGCATTCTTATCGTGAGCTGCCAATTCGCATTGCAGAACTTGGTATGATGCACCGTTTTGAAAAATCAGGTGCGCTCTCAGGACTCCAACGTGTTCGTGAAATGACGCTGAATGATTCTCACTTATTTGTCATGCCAGAGCAAATTCAAGAAGAATTTAAACATGTGCTAGATTTAATGATTGATGTTTACAAAGACTTCAATATCACAGATTATCGTTTCCGTCTGTCTTATCGTGACCCGAATGACAAGCATAAATATTTTGATAATGATGAAATGTGGGAAAATGCTCAACGCATGTTAAAAGGAGCAATGGATGACTTAGGTTTGGACTACTTTGAGGCAGAAGGCGAAGCTGCTTTCTACGGTCCTAAGTTGGATGTCCAAGTAAAAACGGCTCTTGGAAATGAAGAAACTCTTTCCACTATTCAATTAGACTTCTTGCTACCAGAACGTTTCGACCTTCATTATGTCGGAGCAGACGGTGAAGAACATCGTCCAGTCATGATTCACCGTGGTATCGTGTCTACGATGGAGCGCTTTATTGCTTACTTGATTGAAACTTACAAAGGTGCTTTCCCAACTTGGCTTGCTCCTCATCAAGTGACAGTCATTCCGATTTCTAATGAAGCACATGCTGACTATGCTTGGAAAGTGGCGAAAGAACTGCGCAATCGTGGTGTCCGCGTGGATGTCGATGAGCGTAATGAAAAAATGCAATACAAGATTCGGCAAAGTCAAACCCACAAAGTTCCTTACCAATTGATTGTAGGGGACAAGGAACAAGCAGACGGTACGGTGAATGTTCGTCGTTATGGTCAAAAACAAACGCATACAGAAACAATTGCAGAATTTGTAGACCATATTTTGGCTGATATTGCTAGAAAATCACGCATAGATGATAAGGACAACTAAGCTAAAAAGTAGATGATAGGTTGCAATGATGACATGACTGGTTATAAAGATATGCAATAGAACATCATAGTCTGTATGCTGTCATCTCACTTTACAATCTTTCAATTTCTGAGCTTAAGCTAGAAAAGATATAAATCAAAAACCCTATTTCTAAAAGGAATTTTCCCGATTAGAAATAGAGTTTTTTAGTTTACAATCGCCAAGCATCGTAATCAAAGGTTTGTAAAATCATATTCGTCATTTCTTCAGGCGTTTCTTTAGTGCCGCTTGAAATCCAGAGTGAGATAATGCCCTCTATGCTAGATAGAAAAACTTCAAGTGCATATTTTTCAGAAATGGGGAAATTTTCTTTTAAAAAGTGTTCGGTTTGAACTTTGTGCTGATTGTTCGTTAAAATACTAAGCATAAATTCACGGATTGTTTCACGGAAATTGAGGTAATGACTTTGAGAAACAGCATAAATCAGGTCATGGTTTTGTTGGAGATAGCTTAGATTGGTAATGATTAAGTCATGTGTGTTTGTAGTTTCTTCAAAATTTTTACGTAATTGGGAAATAATTTCTTCTTTTAGTGTTTCAATTAGGTCGAATTTATCAAGATAATGAAGGTAGAAAGTTCCACGGTTGATACCTGCTCGTTGACAGAGTTTACTAACGGAAATTGTTTCAAATTTTTCTTCTAACAAGAGCTGAATGAGGGCTTCTCTGATATGCTGCTTGGTTGCTGTTTGTCGATTTTGTACCATAATACTCCTTAAATGAACACTCTGTTGATGATTGATGATTGCCTTTATGTTGAGTCTATTTTATAATAAAGATAGGAACAAATCAACAGCTTGTTTATTTAATTGGACATGGAAACTGAAAGAGGAAAAGGCGATGGCTTATATTGAAATGAAGCATAGTTACAAACGGTATCAAATGGGAGACACAGAAATCATTGCTAACAATGACATTTCTTTTGACATCGAAAAAGGAGAATTAGTCATCATTCTTGGAGCTTCTGGCGCTGGAAAATCGACGATTCTGAATATTCTTGGCGGAATGGACAGCAATGATGAGGGAGATGTGTTGATTGACGGGCAAAATATAGCGCATTACAACGCTCACCAACTGACAGACTATCGGAGAAATGACGTTGGCTTCGTCTTTCAATTTTATAATTTAGTTCCCAATCTAACGGCGTTAGAAAATGTTGAATTGGCTTCAGAAATTGTTCAAGATGCACAGGACGCAGCAGAGGCATTAGCAGCAGTTGGTTTGGGAAATCGGCTGCATAATTTTCCTGCTCAATTGTCTGGTGGCGAGCAACAGCGGGTTTCTATTGCGCGTGCTGTGGCGAAAAATCCCAAAATTTTGCTTTGTGATGAACCAACAGGCGCACTGGACTATAAAACAGGTAAGCAAGTGCTGCAAATTCTTCAAGATATGTCGCGAAAGCAGGGAGCAACAGTCATTATCGTAACTCATAATGGTGCATTGACTCCAATCGCAGACCGCGTGATTCGCATGCACGATGCACGGATTCAGTCCGTCACTTTGAATGAACATCCTCAAGACATTGCAAGTCTAGAGTATTAGCAAGGAGTGGTGATATGAAAAAATCCATTCTAAATAAGGACATCGGGCTCTCTTTTCGTCAGTCCAAAGGACGCTTTCTGTCCATTATGTTCTTGATGATGTTAGGCTCTTTTGCACTAGTAGGACTGAAAGCAGCTAGTCCAGATATTGAAAATTCAGCCAATCGTTATCTTTCACAGATGAAAATGATGGATTTGGCAGTGATATCAGACTATGGCATTAGCAAAGCTGATCAAAAAGAACTGAATACAATTTCAAATGCACAGGTAGAATATGGTTATTTCACAGATACAGTGATTGGGGATAGTTCAACTTCTGTTCGAGTTTTTTCTAAGACAACTAATATTTCCAAGTTCAAGCTTGTTTCAGGTCATTTTCCAAGCAAGGAAAATCAAGTGGCTTTGGCTAGTTTTTATCAAGGAAAATACAAGATTGGTGATAGCATTACTTTGAACGAGGAAGGAACTACTAATTATGCTCTAAAGCAGCATACCTTTACGGTGGCAGGGTTCGTCAATTCAAGTGAATTGGCTTCGACGATTTCTCTTGGCAATTCTAACTCAGGGAGTGGTACCTTGTCTGCTTATGCAATGGTGACGCCAAAAACATTTCAAAGTTCAGTCTATACAGTTGCTCGTTTGAGGTATGATGATTTAAAAACACTCAATTCTTTTGGAGATTCCTATCGAAAAAAGGTCAAACAGCATGAGAATGAGCTGGAAAAGCTACTGGCTGATAATGGGAAAAATCGTTTATCAGAGATAAAAGCCCAAGCACAGACAAAAATTGCGGACGGCGAAGCAAACATTCGAACTTCTCAACAAGCATTGACAGATGCCATGCAGCAACTAACGACTGCGCAGAATCAAATTGATCAAAAAAGAGCAGATTTAGAGGCTGCCCAAGGTCAGATAACTGAAAAAGAAAGCTTGCTTGCGCAAGGAGCTACTCAAATTGCACAGGCTGAGCAGACTTTGGAAAATACGAAAGAAAAATTAGATACAGCCGCCGCTCAACTGTCTTCAGGTTGGGCACAATTGAACCAAACGAAAGCCCAATTAGATCAGGCAGCTAGTCAGTTGTCTGTTGCAAAAGAAAATGGAACAAATACTCAAGCTACATTAGCCATAGCGCAGGCGGAATTGGAAAAAGGTCAAACGCAACTTGCAGCAGCTAAAGCGGATTTGCAGAAAAAAATGACCGCGCTTCAAGCACAAGGAATTGATCCAGCAACAGTGCCTGAAATTGTGGCAGCACAAACTCAACTAGCACAAGAAGAAGCGAAATTAAATCTTGCTCGTGCAGAATTAGAGAAAAAGCAGGCTGAATTTCAAGCTGGATTGTCACAGTACCGAAGCCAAGAAACGGTTTATCAAACGATACTTGCCCAATACCAATCTGCTGTCGTGACATTGCGTGCAAAACAAGCTGAATATGACGCAGGCTTGGCTCAATATCAAAGTGGTCAGGCAACCTTAAGAGATAAGCAAGCTAAGTACCAAGCAGGCCAAGCCCAATTGGCGCAAGCAAAACAACAAATTGCAGATGGTCAGACGCAATTAAACCAAGCTCAGGCGACATTGAACGATAAAAAAACTGAATATGCGAAGCAAAAGAAAGATGCTGGAACAAAAATAAAAAATGGTCAAGCGGACATTCAAAAGGCAAAAGATGAAGTAGCTAGTTTGTCTGTGCCAACCTACCGCGTGTATACACGCCGTACATTTCCAGGAGCGGACGAGTACACAACAACTGGCAATCGTGCTTATGGCATCTCAGCCGTAGGGAATGCTTTTCCGATTGTACTGTATCTGGTAGCGGCCCTTGTAACAGTCACAACGATGACACGTTTTGTCAGCGAAGAACGCACAAATGCTGGCGTTTTAAAAGCCTTAGGTTATCGAAACCAAGATGTCGTTAAGAAATTTGTCATCTATGGCTTGGTTTCAAGCTTGCTAGGTACAGTAATAGGAAGTTTTTTAGGTACTTATTTCTTACCCTACATCTTAGGGAAAACGATTTTTAAAACCTCCACTTATCCAGCATTGCGATTAGACTTTTATTGGGTAATTAGTCTCATTGCTTTCGTGTGCTCGGTCTTGTGTGGTGTTGTACCAGCCCTTTATATTGCTCACAAAGAGTTGAAAGAAAAACCATCTCAATTATTGTTGCCTAAGGCACCTACCAAAGGCTCAAAAATCTTGCTAGAGCGGATTGACTTCATTTGGTGTCGACTCAGCTTTACGCAAAAAGTGACAGCTCGAAATATCTTTCGTTACAAGCAAAGAATGTTGATGACCATTTTTGGTGTGGCAGGCTCCGTCGCTCTCTTATTTGCCGGTCTGGGGATGTCTTCTTCCATGGAAGGTATAGGAAATCGGCAGTATGGAGAAATTATCAAATATGATGCTGTTATTTCGCAAAAACATCATCTCAAATCAGACGAGCAAGCAGCAATCAATCATTTATTAGCAGATAAAAAAATAGCTAAAAAGCACGGTATTTATCAAGAAACATTTACCAAAAAAATTAAAGGAGCAAAAGATGAACAATCTCTCGCGTTATTTGTGACAACAGGCAAGGATTTTTATCATTTCATAGAGTTATATGATAGTCAAAGCAAAGCGAGCTTGAACTTGTCTTCGCATGGAGCAGTCATTTCTCAGAAATTAGCAACCATTATGCATGTTTCTGTTGGAGATGCCTTTGAGCTGAAATCCGACGAAGGAAAACGCTATAAAATCAAAGTTTCTGGTATCGCTGAAATGTATGCAGGGCATTTTATCTTTATGAATCAGGACTATTATCAAACGGTATTTGCTCGCAAATTCCAAGAAAATGCTTATCTGATAAAATTGAAAGATTCCTCTAGTAAAAATATACAGGATACCGCAGCAGCCTTCATGAAATTAACAGGTGTGCGAGCAGTCGTACAAAATACAGGCATTTTGGAACAAATTGATGTCATTGTCAAATCTCTTGGCTTTGTAATGCAGATTTTAACTGTTGCCTCTATTTTACTAGCCATTGTGATTCTTTATAACTTGATGAATATCAATGTTGCAGAGCGGATTCGAGAATTATCAACGATTAAAGTATTGGGGTTTCATAATAAAGAAGTCACGCTTTATATTTATCGAGAGACCATTCTTTTGTCTGTTATTGGTATTATCGTAGGCTTGTTTTTGGGGAATATCTTACATCGCTCCCTTTTAGAGACGATTGCTCCAGATGCCTTTCTTCTCAATCCGACCGTATCGGTGTTTGTATATCTTGTGCCAGTCTTTTCTATCATCATGATTTTGATTGTCTTAGGCTTTATGGTCAATGCGATATTGAGACGCATTGACATGTTGAAAGCATTGAAATCAGTAGATTGATGAGGCAGTAAAACTTTCACTCAAACTTGGGAGTGGAAGTTTTTTCTTGGTTTGTTATAATATTTTTATAAAGGACAGACGAAACGATACAATGAAACGAAAAATTGCTTTATTATCAGATATTCACGGGAATACGACAGCTTTAGAAGCTGTGTTAGCAGATGCCAAAAAGGAACAGGTGACCGATTACTGGTTTTTGGGAGATTTGTTGGCGCCGGGAACGGGGCGAAGGAAGATTCTTGACTTAATGGCTGCTTTGCCAATCAGTCTCCAAGTGCGGGGAAATTGGGAGGATAGCATTTGGAATGCTCTTCATGGGAAATTAGATATCAGTCGCCCTAGTCATTTATATATGGTTTGTTTATGCCAGTATCTTTTAGAAGAAGTCACACCTGAGGAACTGAACCGATTGCATGAGCTGCCTTTGCAGCTTTTGACAAAAGTTGGCGATTTAGAAATTGCTGTGACTCATCATTTGCCAGATAAAAATTGGGGACGAGAGCTGATTCATATTGGTCAACAAGAGAATTTTGATCGCCTGTTTGAAGGTAACAATTGTGCCATTGCCATTTATGGTCATATTCATCAGCAATTTCTTCGTTATGCGACGGGGGGACAGATGATTATCAATCCAGGCTCTATCGGTCAGCCGTTTTTTCTAGATGCTTGTTTGCGAAAGGATCTGCGAGCTCAGTATGCTATTTTAAAAATTGATGAACAGGGCTTAGCAGATGTCGATTTTCGACGAGTCGCTTATGACGTAAACAAAGAATTGGAACTGGCGAGAACAATGAAGTTGCCTTATTATGAAGTGTATTACGAAAGTCTGGTCAATGGAATTCATCATACGCATAACCATGATTTACTTCGGGCAATTAGTGAGCGAGAAGATTATGTTGCACATCTCAAGGAGTTTTTTGAGAAGTAACACTTGAAGTTACAACGTAAATGAAGTATACTAGTAATAGAATCAGCAAATGAAAGGAGTTTTACATGCAAATTTCGAGTCGTTTTACCATTGCTACGCACATGTTGACTGTTATAGCACTAGAATGTCAAGAACATAAGGTAACTAGTGATTTTTTAGCTGATAGCGTTGGAGTAAATCCTGTCATTATTCGCAAGACATTATCACAGTTGAAAAGCGCAGGCTTGATTTCCGTTGCGCGTGGAACGGGCGGAGCTGTCATTATGAAAGATTTAAAAGACATTACCCTCTTGGATGTCTATCAAGCAGTAGAATGCCTAGGCAAATCTGGACAACTCTTTAGCTTTCATGAGCATCCTAATCCATCTTGTCCCATTGGCAGAAATATTCATTTAGTTTTAGATGATAAATTAGCAGAAATTCAAGCAGCAATGGAAAAAGAATTGAGTAAAACCAGTCTTGCAGATGTCGTTGCATCCGCCCAAGAAGAGATACAAAAACAATCCGTTTCGTGAGAAATGGATTGTTCAGACTGAAGACAAACTTGCTTTTGTGGTTTGTCTTTTTTGATGTTCCTAATCTTTGCAGTTTTGGGAGAAAAAGAGGAGCTAAAAATAACAGTTGATTTCATAATCAAGAAAAACTTGCTGATAATCATAGAGGTCTTCCGGATGTAGAGCTTGCACATTTTCCATTTCATAAGAACGTTTTAGTAATTTATACTTATTTTCACCGAATTGATGAAAAGGTAAGAGTTGTACTTGGTCAATAGATAATTTTTTAAATAAAATAGCAAATCGTTCGGCATCTTCTAGAGAGTCATTAAAGCTAGGGATAACAGGAATACGCAGGACAATGGTTTTTTGTTGCGAAAAAGCATAATGAATATTTTTGATAATTAGTTCATTTTTGACCCCTGTGACTTTGCGGTGATTGATGGTGTTGTAATGTTTTAAGTCAGTATAGATAAAATCTACATACTGGAGCAAATCAACGAATTTGTTATGATCTACAAAGGCTGTCGTTTCAATCGCTGTATGGATACCTTTTTCTTTGGCAGCTTTAAGGATTGCTTTGGCAAATTCAAACTGAGCAAAAATTTCTCCGCCAGACAAGGTCAGGCCTCCACCTGATTCTTCATAAAATTCTCTATCTTTGAGAACTTCTTTGATAATCTCTTCAACGCTTTTTTCCTCTCCCATGGTGATAGTCTTTTTGCTAGAAGCGTCTAACATGGGCTCAGGTTTAAATTTCTGAGATTCTGGATTGGCACACCAAGGACAGCGTAAGGGACAGCCTTTTAGAAAAACAGTTGTCCGAATTCCTGGTCCGTCGTGAATACTAAAATGTTGAATATTAAAGATGATTCCTTTTTCTGCACTCATGATGTACACTCTTTTCTTGCTTATTTTCTTTTATTATATCAAACAAACGAAAGAAAAACAATTACGAATGAAACTATTTTTTATTTTATTTATTCCTTAAATTCTGTTAAAATAAAGAATGAGGTGAATAAAATGGAACGTTTAGATGAAATCGTTAAGCTCGTTTCGGAGTTTGAAAAAATTGATGTTAATACTTTATCTGATAAATTAAAAGTCTCTAAAGTTACGATTCGGAAAGACTTGGATAAGCTGGAAATGAAAGGCTTGCTTCATCGGGAGCACGGTTATGCGGTCTTAAATAGTGGTGATGACTTGAATGTCCGGCTTTCTTTTCATTATGATACCAAGCGAAAGATAGCACAAGAAGCGGCAAAAATTGTTGCAGACAATGAAACGATTATCATTGAATCTGGTTCAACTTGTGCTCTGTTAGCTGAAGAAATCTGTCGTACTAAGAAGAACGTGAAAATTATTACAAATTCTTATTTTATCGCAGACTATGTGAGAAAAGTAGATTCTTGCAAGATTATCTTGCTAGGCGGTGAATTTCAGAACGATTCGCAAGTTACGGTCGGTCCTTTACTTAAGGAAATGATTCAATTTTTCCATGTAGAACATGCTTTTGTAGGGACTGATGGCTATGATGAAGAGCTTGGTTTTACAGGTAAGGATTTAATGCGTAGCGAAGTGGTGCAATATATGTCGGAAGCATCTGACAAAATGATTGTGTTAACAGATTCGAGTAAATTTGACAAAAGGGGGACTGTCAAGCGTTTTGGTTTGAAACAGGTTTCGCAGGTGGTAACAGATCAAGCTATTCCGACAGCCGCGGTTCAACGCCTAAAAGCAGCCAATATAAAATTGACTCTAGTCTGATAAGTAGAGGGAGATAAGATGAAAAGTGAAAGAAAAAGGCTATTAGCTAAGATTGCTTATCTTTATTATGTAGAGGAGAAAAGTCAGGCAGAAATTGCAGCAGAGACAGGGATTTATCGGACAACTGTGAGTCGTATGCTGGCTGAAGCTAAAAAGGAAGGCATTGTCAAAATCGAGATTGAAGCCTTTGATACTCGTTTGTTTCATTTAGAAAATGTAGTGAAAGAGAAGTATGGGTTAAAAGGACTTGAAATCGTAGCAAATCAAGTGGATGATTCACCTTCTGATTTGGAGCAGCGGTTAGCTCAATCAGCGGCAGGAATGCTTCGGGGGATGATTGATGACAATGCTAAAGTTGGATTTTCATGGGGAAAGAGTCTTAGTCTCTTGGTAGAACACTCGGGCAGTCGGCACTTGAATAATGTGCATTTTTTTCCATTGGCTGGCGGACCTAGCCATATTCATGCTCGTTATCATGTTAATACCCTCATTTACAGTATGGCTAATAAATACCATGGGGATTGTCGCTTTATGAATGCGACGATTATACAGGAAGACGAGATCTTAGCAAAAGGAATTTTGTCTTCTAAATATTTTGAGGACTTAAAAAGAAGTTGGCAAGAACTAGATGTGGTTGTTGTTGGTATTGGTGGACAAGTGGATGAAAAGAATCGGCAGTGGTTGGATATGCTGACGGCTGAAGATTTTCGTACAGTGGAAAATGAAGGAGCTGTCGGAGAAATTTGTTGCCGCTTTTTTGATGAAAATGGTGAGTTGGTTGATGAACAGTTGCAAAATCGAACAGTTGCTATTTCTTTAGATTATTTAAAAACAGTTCCTCACAGTCTGGCTTTTGCCTATGGTCGTCAAAAAGCTGCCGCTATTTTGGCGGTTTTACGTGCTGGGTATGTCAACCATTTAGTTACAGATGAAGCAACTATTTTAAAAGTGTTGGAATTGGATAATAGTGTAGTTAATTAGTAGTTTATAAAAGTTCTCCTTTTCCTCGTTACTTCATCTTCAAAAGGTCAAGAATAATGATTCTGACCTTTTTTATTTCACTTGACAAGCACAAATGTGCGATAAATATAAAAAAAGAGAATTTGTTCAGTGATATATTGACGGAATAAGAGAAAGATGATAAATTTGAGTTACAAACAAAAATAAAACGCTTTCAAATAAAAGAAAGATATATTTTGTAAATAAAAATAGGAGTAACGTTAAATATGGAAGTGATTGTAGCTGATCAAATCATTATGGGGTTAATCTTGCATGCTGGGGATGCTAAACAGCATATTTACCAAGCTTTATCATTAGCAAAAAATGGTGAGTTTGAAAAGTGTAATGAGTATCTAGAATTGGCAGATCAGGCATTATTAGAAGCTCATAATCTTCAAACGGAGTTTTTGGCACAGGAAGCGGGGGGAACAAAGACAGAAATTACAGCTTTGTTTGTCCACTCTCAGGATCATTTGATGACCAGTATTACAGAAATTAATCTTATCAAGGAAATCATTGACTTGAGAAAAGAATTACAAGTGAAAAAATAAATCATCAGGAGGATGAAGATATGATTAAAATTGGGTTGTTTTGTGCAGCAGGTTTTTCAACAGGAATGTTGGTCAATAATATGAAAATAGCTGCGAAAGAAGCTGGTTTAGAGGTTGAGATTGATGCTTATTCTCAGGCCAAGTTAGCAGATTATGCACCAAACTTGGATATTGCTTTGTTAGGACCACAAGTAGCTTATACTTTGGATAAGTCAGCTGCCATTTGCGAAGAGAACCATATTCCAATTGCGGTCATTCCAATGGCGGACTATGGCATGCTAGATGGTAAAAAAGTATTGAATCTCGCTTTGGGGCTTTTGGAACAAAAATAAGGAGCTTAGTTATGGCTAAAATAGATACTCAAAAAATTATTGCGCCGATTATGAAATTTGTCAATATGCGCGGTATTATTGCCTTAAAGGATGGTATGTTGGCAATTCTGCCCTTGACAGTTGTTGGAAGTATCTTTCTGATTGTAGGACAGTTACCATTTGAAGGCCTCAATCAGGCGATTGCAGGCATTTTCGGGAAAAATTGGACCGAGCCATTTATGCAGGTTTACTCAGGAACTTTTGCGATTATGGGTTTGATTTCCTGTTTTTCTATAGGATATTCTTATGCTAAAAATAGTGGTGTAGAGCCTCTGCCGGCAGGTGTGTTATCTGTGTCTTCTTTCTTCATTCTTTTAAAATCTTCTTATATTCCAGAAAAAGGTGAAGAAATTACAGACGCGATTGCCAAGATTTGGTTTGGCGGTCAGGGGATTATTGGAGCCATTATTATTGGTTTGGTTGTCGGTAGTATCTATACCATGTTTATTCAAAAACATATTGTTATTAAGATGCCAGAGCAAGTTCCTCAAGCGATCGCCAAGCAATTTGAGGCTATGATTCCAGCTTTTGTGATATTCTTCCTTTCCATGGTAGTCTATATTCTTGCTAAAATGCTGACAAAGGGTGGTACTTTTATCGAAATGATTTATGGTGTGATTCAAGTACCGCTGCAAGGATTGACTGGTTCCCTTTACGGTGCAATCGGTATTGCCTTTTTCATCTCTTTCCTATGGTGGTTTGGTGTACACGGACAATCTGTTGTCAATGGTGTAGTGACCGCTCTCTTACTTTCAAATCTGGATGCTAATAAAGCCTTGCTTGCTGCTGGAAAGTTATCTGTTGGAAAAGGTGCTCACATTGTCACTCAGCAATTCTTGGATAGTTTCCTTATTTTGTCTGGTTCTGGTATTACTTTTGGTTTGGTGGTAGCCATGCTCTTTGCAGCTAAGTCTAAACAATACAAAGCACTAGGAAAGGTTGCTGCTTTTCCAGCAATCTTTAATGTCAATGAACCAGTTGTGTTTGGGTTTCCAATTGTTATGAATCCCGTCATGTTCTTGCCTTTTATTCTTGTACCTGTTTTAGCGGCTGTAATTGTTTATGGTTCTATAGCAATTGGCTTTATGCAGCCATTTTCAGGGGTGACCTTGCCATGGAGTACACCAGCTATTATTTCTGGTTTCTTAGTGGCAGGATGGCAAGGTGCTCTCATCCAAGTTGTCATTTTAGCTATGTCAACTCTCATCTATTTCCCATTCTTTAAATTCCAAGACAATCTTGCTTACAGTAATGAACTGAAAGCGGAAGGATAAACTACATTGTATCACTGTAAAGAAATTATTTTAACGTTGATTGAGCACAAATGTGCAAAAAATCTTTAATTCGATAATTGATTATAGATGATTGAATTTTTGCATCTTGCATGCTACAATAGTTACGAAAGAAATAAAAATAATTTCATAAGAAAGGTTGTGCTGTGATGCCTAATGTAAAAGAAATAGAAAAAACGACGATACAAACAAGTTATTTTGGTAGTTTAACGGACCGAATGAACAAGTATCGGGAAGATGTGCTGGACAAGAAACCTTATATTGATGCTGAACGTGCTGTTCTTGCAACAAGAGCTTATCAAGAGCATAAAGAAAAGCCAAATGTTCTGAAGCGTGCTTATATGCTTAAGGAAATTTTGGAAAATATGACGCTTTATATTGAAGATGAGACCATGATTGTTGGAAATCAGGCTTCATCTAATAAAGATGCACCTATTTTCCCAGAGTATACTTTAGAATTTGTACTCAATGAATTAGATCTTTTTGAAAAGCGCGACGGTGATGTTTTCTATATTACAGAGGAAACCAAAGAACAAATCCGGAACATCGCTCCCTTCTGGGAAAACAATAACCTCCGTGCTAGAGCTGGGGCTTTACTTCCAGAAGAAGTTCAGGTTTATATGGAAACTGGCTTCTTTGGCATGGAAGGAAAGATGAACTCTGGTGATGCTCACTTGGCAGTCAACTATCAAAAATTGCTTCAATATGGTTTGAAAGGTTTTGAGGAAAAAGCTCGGGCAGCTAAGGAGACCTTGGATTTAACAGATCCGGCTAGTATTGATAAATATCATTTCTATGATTCAATTTTCATTGTAGTGGATGCTGTGAAAGCTTATGCGAATCGTTTTGTCAAATTAGCTCAAGATACGGCAGAGTCTGCAAGCCCAGAGCGCCGTCAGGAATTATTGGAAATTGCTCGAATTTGCTCCAAGGTGCCTTACGAACCAGCGGAAACGTTTGCTGAAGCTATTCAGTCTGTCTGGTTTATCCAGTGTATTTTACAGATTGAGTCTAATGGTCACTCCCTCTCTTATGGGCGCTTTGACCAATACATGTATCCTTATGTTAAGTCGGACTTGGAAGCTGGTCGCGAGACGGAAGAAAGCATTGTCGAACGCTTAACCAATCTTTGGATTAAGACGATTACGATCAATAAAGTACGCAGTCAGGCTCATACTTTCTCATCTGCTGGTAGTCCTTTGTATCAAAATGTGACAATTGGTGGACAAACACGTAATAAGAAAGATGCTGTAAATCCCCTTTCATATCTGGTTTTGAGATCTGTTGCACAGACGCATTTGCCACAGCCGAACTTAACAGTTCGCTACCATGCTGGTCTAGATGCTCGTTTTATGAACGAATGCATAGAAGTTATGAAACTAGGTTTTGGAATGCCTGCTTTCAATAATGACGAGATTATCATCCCATCCTTTATCGCAAAAGGCGTTTTGGAAGAAGATGCATACGACTATAGTGCCATCGGTTGTGTGGAAACTGCCGTGCCTGGTAAATGGGGCTACCGTTGTACGGGTATGAGCTACATGAACTTCCCTAAAGTGCTTCTCATCACTATGAACGATGGAATTGATCCCGCATCTGGCAAGCGTTTTGCACCAAGCTTCGGTCATTTTAAAGACATGAAGAGTTTTGCTGAGCTGCAAACGGCTTGGGACAAGACTTTGCGCCACTTGACTCGTATGAGTGTTATCGTGGAAAATTCTATCGACCTGTCTCTTGAAAGAGAAGTGCCGGATATCCTCTGCTCAGCTTTGACAGATGATTGTATCGGACGCGGTAAGCATTTGAAAGAGGGGGGAGCTGTCTATGACTATATTTCTGGTCTCCAAGTCGGTATTGCCAATCTATCAGACTCACTAGCAGCAATCAAGAAGCTAGTCTTTGAAGAAGGAAAACTGACTCCAGCTGAACTCTGGCATGCGCTTGAAACGGACTATGCAGGTGAGCGTGGCAAGGAGATTCAAGAGATGTTGATTTCTGATGCACCGAAATATGGTAATGATGATGATTACGCTGATAAGCTGGTGACTGATGCTTATGATATTTATGTGGATGAAATTGCTAAATATCCAAATACCCGTTATGGACGCGGTCCAATTGGCGGTATCCGCTATTCAGGAACATCTTCTATTTCAGCCAATGTTGGTCAAGGTCGCGGTACTTTGGCGACACCAGATGGCCGCAATGCAGGAACACCGCTCGCTGAAGGCTGTTCTCCATCTCACAATATGGACAAGAATGGTCCGACTTCTGTATTGAAATCTGTTTCTAAATTGCCGACAGATGAAATCGTTGGGGGGGTTCTGCTCAATCAAAAAGTGAATCCTCAGACCTTGTCTAAGGAAGAAGATAAAATTAAATTGATTGCTTTACTTCGTACGTTCTTTAACCGTTTGCACGGTTATCATATTCAATACAATGTTGTTTCTAGAGAAACCTTGATTGATGCGCAAAAACATCCTGAAAAACACCGTGATTTGATTGTGCGTGTTGCAGGATATTCGGCATTCTTCAATGTACTCTCCAAAGCAACACAAGATGATATTATCGGACGTACAGAACACACATTATAAAAGAGGTCCAGTTTATGGAATTCATGCTTGATACATTAAATGTAGAAGAAATAAAAAAATGGTCGCAAGTTCTCCCCTTGGCAGGAGTGACTTCTAACCCGACCATCGCTAAAAAAGAGGGGAAGATTAATTTCTTTAAACGCATCCAAGAAGTTAGAGAAATTATTGGGGAAGCTCCTTCCATTCATATTCAGGTTGTTGCCAAAGATTATCAGGGAATTTTAAAAGATGCCGCTGAAATTCGCAAGCATTGTAGTGGAAATGTGTTTGTCAAAGTACCTGTAACCCCTGAAGGTTTAGCCGCTATAAAGGTTTTAAAAGCAGAAGGTTACAAGATTACGGCAACTGCTATTTATACCATTTTCCAAGGCTTGTTAGCCATTCAAGCTGGTGCGGATTATTTAGCACCTTACTATAATCGAATGGAAAACTTGAACATTGATGCAGATGCAGTCATTGAGAAGTTAGCAACGGCGATTGCATTAGAAGGTTCGTATAGTAAAATCTTAGCAGCTTCCTTTAAGAATGTAGGTCAAGTCAATCAAGCATTTGCAAATGGTGCTCAAGCTATCACAGCAGGCGCAGATGTGTTTGAATCAGCTTTTGCTATGCCGTCTATTTCAAAGGCAGTAAATGATTTTGCAGCAGATTGGTCATTCATTCATGGTCAAAAGTACATCTAATCTCCATTTTTGCGTAGGAAGAGGTATTTTATGAGAACTTTTGCAAGCCCTTCTCGCTATATTCAAGGTGAAGATGCCTTATTTGAAAATGCAAAACAGATTTTGAACTTAGGAAACCATCCAGTTTTGCTTTGTGACAACACTGTTTATCAAATTGTAGGAAAGAAGTTCCAATCCTGTCTTACTCGCTATGGACTTCATGTATTGCATGTCAGTTTTAATGGTGAAGCTTCGGATAATGAAATCAATCGGGTAGCTACTTTAGCTGAAAAAGATGGAGCAGATTTAGTGATTGGTCTTGGTGGTGGAAAAACAATTGACAGTGCTAAGGCAATTGCTGATTTATTAGAAGTGTCTGTTGTCATTGCACCGACTATTGCTTCAACAGGTGCACCGACTTCAGCCCTTTCTGTAATTTATACTGAGGAAGGTGCATTTGAAAAATATATCTTCTACAGTAAGAATCCAGAGCTCGTCTTAGTAGATTCAAAGGTCATTGCTCAAGCTCCAAAGCGCTTGTTAGCTTCTGGAATTGCAGATGGTTTAGCGACTTGGGTTGAAGCGCGTGCGGTTATGCAGGCAAATGGAGAGACCATGCTAGGACAAAGACAGACTTTAGCAGGCGCAGCTATTGCCCGAAAATGTGAAGAAACTCTTTTTGCAGATGGTTTACAAGCACTGGCTGCTTGTGAGGCGCAGGTGATAACACCAGCCCTTGAGCATATCATTGAGGCTAATACGCTTCTCAGCGGTGTTGGTTTTGAAAGTGGTGGATTGGCTGCGGCTCATGCCATTCACAATGGATTTACAGCTCTGACTGGTGATATTCATCATCTGACTCATGGAGAAAAAGTAGCTTATGGAACGCTAACACAGCTCTTTCTTGAAAAACGTCCAAAAGAGGAGTTGGAAAAATATATTCGTTTCTATCAGAAAATTGGTATGCCTACGACTTTGGCAGAAATGCATTTAGAAAATGCCAGCTATGATGATTTGCTCAAGGTTGGTAAGCAAGCTACTATTGAAGGTGAAACCATTCATCAGATGCCGTTTAAGATTTCAGCATCTGATATTGCAGGTGCTATCCTAGCAGTCGATCGTTATGTAAACTCCTTATAAAAATAAAAAGAAACAAGTCCGATTAGATTGGACTTGTTTTTTCGTGTAGTGATAGCTAAAAGTTTTAATCAGAAATAATAAACGCCTGATGCACATTGAAAATGTTATAATGATAATAAATGTGAGAAATAAATGCAAACTAGTGGAGGACAGATTGAGTAAAAAATTAGAAGATATGAGTTTAGAAGAATTATGGCAGTTGTTTCCCATATTTCTTGTAAAACATAATAAAGAATGGGCGGATTGGTATGATGAGGAAGCAACTGCTATTTTGTCCCTGATACCAGCTAAATATATAGTAAGAATATCTCATATTGGTAGTACCGCTGTTCAAAATATATGGGCAAAGAATATAGTAGATATATTACTTGAGGTTCGATTAGCAGAAGAACTAGAAATAGTGAAAAATATTCTTGTTGAAAATAAGTGGTTATGCATGAGTCAAAGTACACAGCGAATCTTATTAAATAAAGGATACACAGAGCAAGGTTTTGCAGAAAAAGTCTTTCATCTTCACATTAGAGTTGTCGGAGATAATGATGAACTATATTTCAGAGATTACTTACGTGAGAATCATAATGTAGCGAAAGAATATGAACATTTAAAGCTGAACTTATGGAAGAAATTTGAACATGATAGAGACGGATATACTGATGCAAAGCGTAAGTTTGTTAAACGATACACTAAGGTTGCAAAAGAAAAATTTATAGGAAGATATTAAAATAGACACGAGCGCTGTGATGGTGCTTTTTTCCTTACTTGAAATGTGGTAAAATGAATGTAACTAAAATATGAAAAGAGTATAAAATGGCGAAAAAATCAAACGCAAATATTGGATTTGAAAAGGAACTATGGGATGCTGCAGATTCACTTCGGGGGCACATTTCAGCGTCAGAGTACAGAAAAGTTATTGTCGGTCTAATCTTTTTAAAATATGTATCAGATGCTTTTGAAGAAAAATACCAACAATTACTTGCAGATGGTGACGGATTTGAGAATGATCCTGATGCATATTCAGAGGAGAATATTTTCTTCGTCCCTGAAATAGCTAGATGGCAATTTATTGCGAGTCATGCCCATTCTTCGGAAATTGGCACAGTCTTGGATGAAGCCATGCGTGAAATCGAAGAGGATAATCCGAGTCTAGAGAATGTCCTTCCTCAAATCTATGCCAGTCCAGACTTAGATAAGCGAGTTTTAGGGGAAGTTGTAGACATTTTTACTAATATTCAAATGTATGAAGGTGAGAATGAAAAAGATTTACTTGGGCGTGCTTATGAATATTGTATTGAACAGTTTGCGGCATATGAAGGAAAAACGAGGAGGTGAATTTTATACTCCGACCAGCATCGTAAAAACGATTGTAGAAATATTAAAGCCTTATAGAGGCCGTGTTTATGATCCTGCTTGTGGGTTTCGTGTCATAATAATGACACGGGCAAATAGTCAAGTAAATACAAGGGGTTTAGAGCTTTTACCAAAGTTTAAAATCAAAAAAATGAATAGTGGTGTGCTGTTTAGAACAGTTAGTACGGAAATAAATGTTGTAAACAGTACATCAGCATAAAGGAGGAATTCACATGTCTAAGGTGAAAAAAGACATGATTAAAGCAAAAGGTTTTGCTGTTCAAATTTATACTGAAGACGTTAGAAATGACTATATAAGTTTAACGGATATTCCAAGATATAAAAGTGATGAACCATTTATTGTTATTAATAACTGGTTGAGAGGCAAAGACAATATTCAATTTTTAGGTTTATGAGAATCAATGCATAATCCAGATTTTAAACCTATCGAATTCGATAGGTTTAGAAATGAAGCAGGTAGTAACGCATTTACATTGTCACCACAAAAATGGATTGAAAAGACAAATGCAATAGGTATGTTTCTAAGTAAGGACTATATGGAGGCACATTTGCTCATACTGATATAGCAATGGAATTTGCTTCATGGATTTCGCCAGAATTTAAGCTTTACATTATTCAAGACTATAAAAGACTTAAATCAGATGAAGATTCAAGTTTGTCACTGGGATTGAATCTTAATCGAGAAATTTCCAATATTAACTAAAAAATCCATACAGATGCAATTAAAGAATATCTCTTCAGAGATCTAACAAACTAGCAATTATCCTATAGATACGCAAGTGAAGCAGATATGCTCAATGTTGCCTTATTTAACAAAAGAGCAAAACAGCGGCAGGAAGAAAATCTAGATTTAAAGGGTAATATGAGAGACTATGCAAGTTTAAATGAATTATTGGTACTTGCCAATATGGAAAGCAACAATGCAGTTCTTAGTGGTAAATGAATGGACCCAAAAGAAAGAATGATAGAACATAGAAAGCTTGCAAGAACTCAACTGATGTCACTTGAAAAACTTAATTAAAGTGGTATAAAAAGATTAGAAGAAAAGAAATAATTGTTTTCAAAGAATAAAAAGCTAAACAAATTTGAATTTGCAAGTGAAAAAGAGAAGCAATAAAGGAATTAAAATAATGAACGATATAAATTTAGGCAGACTCATTGTTCCGATATATATAAATGAAAAAATTGTTTTAGATATGCTTGCTATTATGGAAGATGGTTTTTCAATGGTGAGTCAGATCAATTATACAGAACATAAAGAAAATCATTCTGCTCAAAAGGTCGATGCAGGAGTTTCAACATCTGCTACTATTTTAAGTAAACTATTAAGAATTAATATTTCTGGTGGATTAAGCCATGATGGAAACAAGGGTGAAAATGAAAGTGTTGTTAAAGAAAAGGTACACACAAATGTTTCTCTTTTGTCCAAGTTCCGTGGATTTTTGTTAGAACATAAGATGTTGAATTCAGATTTTAATTTTTCTAAAATGAAAGTAGGTGATTTTATTGAAGTTGAAGGAGAATTACAAAAAAATCCGCTAATAAATTATATGGATATTTTTATTGACCTTTTTCGTATGGTTGAAATTTTTGCTGAAAAACCACAGCTAGGTAATAAAAAACAGGCAAATAATCAAAAGCAAAAAGAAAATGAAACTATAAAACAAATTGAGTCATTTGCTAATGAGTTAAAACATAGTGGTACAATTGATTTTATTTTGTCTGATTCCAAAGGAATGACAGTGCTATCGGTACAAGAACAATATCTTACAAATGACAATATATCGGAAATTATTGGTGGTCGTTTTAAAGTTCTTGGTAAAGTAATATCCATATGTGAAAAAGATACGGAAAACATTGATCTTCTTAGAAAAACTTCATTATCTATCCTATCAGAAGAATTATTAAATAAGATGTTTTCAGCATTTAAAACAACTGATATGCAACAATTCAATTTGCCTGAGTTGAAAACAAAAATAACTGGTCCTGCTGTTATTGTAATTCCTATTGCAATTTATATTTAAATAAAGAAGAATACTAACAGTAAAACGAGTATTTCTAAGAGGTAAATTTTTCAAATATGTGGATTTCTAAATCCCAGTTTATAGGATTAACAATCTACTTGAATAGACGGAAAATTTATTAGCTGTAAGTATTGATATGACCATATGATTAACAGGTGGATCTCGCGTCATAATTACGACAACGGCAGATAGTAACGATGAACACTGGGTTTAAGGACTAAATTTATAGAAAAATTATTAATAGGAGGAAGGTAAAATGAAATTTACACCAGAAAACAAAACAATTAAAACAATGTTTCGTTCATATCCTATGATGAGTATTCCGAATTTTCAACGAGAATATAGCTGGGATAAGTATTACTATAACACCTTTTTTATAGATATACTTGAAGGAATAAAACAGGAAGATAAAAAGCTAATTAACACAGATTACTTTATAGGCACTATGGTTTTCTCAGGATCTGAAAAAAAGATGAAAGTATAGAAGTTATTGATGGTCAACAAAGACTTACAGTTATTACTATATTGTTATCAGTTCTAACCAATAAATTCAAAAATATAAAAGAAGAAGATTTAGCAGAAGCAACATTTGAATATATTAAAACAAAAGATGATTATGGAAGGCCTATTCCTAAGTTAAAAAGTATTACCTCATACCCATATTTTGAAGCATATGTTCAGTCAATTGAAAAAACAGATGTTGAACCTGTAACCGAAGAAGAAATTAACATAAAACAAACCTATAATTATTTTGAGTCAGAGTTGGAGGAGATGAAGTTAAAAGGGAAATATGATTTCAATGAAAATACTCTTTATAAAGATTTGTTGATAGCAATTAGAGATCAGATTCTTCAGATGAATGTTATATCTATTTTAACTGAAGAAAAAGATTCGGCTTATGAGATATTTGAAATATTGAATGCAAAGGGAAAAAACCTTGCGAGTATTGATTTAATTAAAAATAGTATATATTCTAAATTTCATGCTGACGATAATGCAAAAGATAAGATTATAGAAAATAAATGGGAGGGAATTAAAACTACATTGAGAAGTAGAAATCCCAATATTGGATTTGCTACATTTTATAGGCATTATTGGATTTCAAAATATCAAAAGACAACTAATTCAAAGCTATATGATTCTTTTAAAAAACATATTAAATCTAATAAAAAATCATATGAGGAATTTGTTGAAGATTTAAGTACTATAGCAGAGACGTATATGAAAATAGTAAGTCCTAATATAGATGATTATGATAACAGAAAAGAATGTAATTGGTTAATCCAGAGTTTAAAAGCTATAGAGAAAACATTTGGCGTTACACAAGCAAGAATAGCACTATTAGCATTATTTGAACTTAAATCAAATGACAAAATATCATCAAAAGCTTTCAAGGATGCGGTTAATTACATTGAAAATTTTATTTTCGCATATACAGGAGTATTAAAAAATCAAGCAAATATTTATGAGTCAAGATTTTCTAAGCTAGCAATAAAATTGCGAGAAAGCGAAAATAAAAGTGATACAAATAATATTTTAAAGGAATACTTATATCAAGAGTTTGAGGACAGATATCCCCAAAAAGAAGAGTTTCTTTCAGGTTTTGTACGTTTAAGGTTTTCTAAAGAAGAGTCTCCAACTAATACAATAACAAAATATGTATTGAATAAAATTTCATCAAAATTAAATAATAGCGAAGTTTATAGTATAGATTCATCTATAGAACACATAATTAACGAAGATATATCAAACGATAACACATTATTCATTGGAAATTTAATATGTTTAGAAATTGATTTAAATAATGAAGCTAGTGATCTAGCCTATGAAGAGAAATTAGAAGTATATAAAAAATCAAAATATAATCAAATTCGAATTTTTTGCAATAATTATCCAAATTTTAATGAAAATGATATAGAGGAAAGATCCAAAATATTGGGAGAGTATTATTATGATAATATATTAAATAAAAGCAACTAGTGAGAGTAACTAGATCTTTTACGATTTATTAGTTGGGTCAGGCGGTATGTTTGTTCAGTCAGCTAAGTTTATAGAGAATCATAGTGGAAATATTAATAATTTATCTGTTTTTGGTCAAGAATCCAACGCTGATACTTGGAAGATGGCTAAGATGAACATGGTTATCCGAGGTATTGATGCGGATTTTGGTGAGCATCAAGCGAACAGTTTTTTCAATGATTTACATCCAACACTAAAAGCTAATTATATCATGGCTAATCCACCCTTTAATTTTTCTAACTGGGGAGTAGATAAGCTGCAAGATGATATTCGCTGGAAATACGGAACGCCACCTAATAGCAATGCAAACTATGCTTGGATTCATCACATGGATCCTAGTAATGGCAAGGTTGGCTTTGTTCTGGCGAATGGCTCACTCTCATCGACTCAGAGCGGTGAAGGGGACATTCGTAAAAAAATTATCGAAGATGACTTAATTGAGGGGAGTATAGCTCTTCCTGCTAATCTCTTTTAAGATTGCTATCGTCGTTGATATGTGGCTGACTGGATTTGATGTTCCTAGCCTTGCAACCATGTATGTATATAAGCCAATGCAAGGTCATAATCTTATGCAGGCAATCGCTCGCGTTAATCGTGTATACAAAAATAAAGAGGGTGGAGTTGTAGTTGATTATATCGGTATTGCAAGTGCTTTAAAGCAAGCCATGAACGATTATACAAATCGAGACAAAGGTAACTTTGGGGACACTGATATAGCTAAGACAGCTTTACCAAAGTTTGTCGAAAAACTAGAGGTCTGTCGTGATTTGTTTTATGGGTTTGACTATTCAGAATTCATGCTCTCTAAATCAAGTGATTTAATCAGAGCTAAAACAATTAGTGGCGGGGTAAACTTCTTGTCAAGTGTAGACAAGGAGAAGAAGAAAGAGCTCTTCATAAAAGAGTCGTTACTCTTACGCCAAGCGTTATCACTTTGTCGTTCTTTGCTTACTCCTGAGCAACGTTTTGAAGCAGCTTATTTTGAAGCAGTCAGAACATTGCTAACACGAATAACTGGGGAGGGTAAAAAGCTTTTTTTGAAAGATATTAATGATCGTATCAATGAGTTACTAAAAGCTTCTATCAAGAGTGAAGGCGTCATTAATTTATTCTCAGATATTGATACAGGATTTTCGTTATTTGATCCTAAATTTTTAGATGAAATTTCTAAAATGAAGGAAAAAAACATAGCGGTAGAACTCTTAAAAAAATTATTACAGGAGCAGATTACCTTATATCAAAGAACTAATTTAGTCAAATCCGAAAAGTTCTCTGAAATTCTTTCGCGAGCGATGAGAGCATATCTGAATGGCATGCTTTCGAATGAAGAAGTTATTGCTGAATTAATGAAAATGGCCAAAGAAATGGCGAAGGCTCACGAAGAGGGGGATTCTTTAGGTCTTACCGATGAAGAATTAGCTTTCTATGATGCTTTGACGCAACCACAAGCAGTCAAAGATTTTTATGAAAATGATGAGCTTGTTGCAATGACTCATGAATTAACTGAGACATTGCGCAAAAGCAGAACTATTGATTGGCAGAAAAAACATTCTGCGCGTGCTCGTATGCGCATGCTTGTTAAACGGCTCCTTAGGAAATACAAATATCCACCGGAGGGTGTTGAAGACGCTATTGTGACAGTTATCAAGCAATGTGAAATGTGGACAGATAACCCTGATAATAACTATGAAAGTTATTCTTTTCTAGACGGATTGATGGTTGCTGAAAAATAAAAGAATCATTGTAGTAGAATGAGAATATCTTAGCATTGGGAGAGAAAATGGTTAATTCTCTCCTTATTGTGCTTTTAAGTTGAGTTTTTATACTGTAGCGTTTATAAATCTATATATAAATAAAAAGAAAGCTCTATAATATCCAAATGGAGTTACCCACTATAGAAATTATAGAGCCTTATTATTGATAGCGAGTAGCTTGAAGACAGCTGCTCTTTTTGTAGATTTACTTCATCGTAGGGAAAAGCAATACATCACGGATAGAAGTGACATCTGTCAACAGCATAATCAAACGGTCGATTCCAATTCCGAGACCTCCAGTTGGTGGCATGCCGTATTCAAGAGCTTCTACGTAATCGTAGTCAATGCCAGTTGCTTCGTCATCTCCGAGTTCCTTAGCTTTGGCTTGTGCTTCAAAACGCGATAATTGGTCGATTGGGTCGTTCAACTCTGTAAAGGCATTGGCAAATTCGCGCCCAACGATAAAGAGTTCAAAGCGGTCGGTAAAGCGTGGATCATTTGCATTTTTCTTAGCTAGTGGAGATACTTCTACCGGATGACCATAGATAAATGTAGGCTGAATTAAGGTATCTTCAACGAAGTCTTCAAAGAAAGCATTGATAATGTGACCAACCGTAAAGTGTTTTTCAACTGTTACATGATGTTCCTGAGCCAGCGCAGTCGCTTCTTCGAGAGTCATATCTTTCCAGAAATCAATGCCAGTTTGTTCTTTAATGGCTTCTAGCATGTGTTTACGTGCAAATTTGCGACCGATAAAGATTTCAGTACCTTGATAAGGGACACTTTCAGCATCTGTGACAGCTTTCGCCGCACTTTGGATAATTCCTTCCGTCAAGTCCATGATATCTTCAAAGTCTGCGTAAGCCTGATAAGCCTCGATTGTAGTGAACTCAGGATTATGAGTAGCGTCCATACCTTCATTACGGAAAATGCGTCCCATTTCATAGACACGCTCCATACCACCGACAATTAGGCGTTTTAAGTGCAATTCGGTTGCGATACGAAGTACCATGTCAATATTTTGTGCATTGTGATGGGTGATAAACGGACGAGCAGCAGCACCACCAGCTTCGTTATGTAGCACAGGCGTTTCAACCTCAAGGAATCCTTGATTGTCAAGATAACGGCGGATTTCAGAAACGATGCGGCTACGAGTCACGAAACGCTCAAAGCTTTCACGATTGGAAATCAAATCCAAATACCGTTTACGATAAATCGTTTCAACGTCTGTCAGTCCATGGAATTTTTCTGGTAATGGACGAAGTGCTTTAGAGAGGTGTGTGATGTGAGTTGCTTTGATTGACAGCTCTCCCATATCTGTGCGCATAACCTCACCTTCAATACCAAGGAAGTCCCCAATATCTGCTTTTTTGAAAATTTGATAATTCTCTTCGCCGACAGTATCTTTTCTGACGTAGATTTGAATTTGACCTTCGCGATCTTGGATATGAGCAAAACCGACTTTTCCTTTACCACGCTTGGTCATAAGGCGGCCAGCAATTGTAGCAGTTTCAGCTAATTCATGTAGCTCTTCTTTTGTTTTATCACTATATTTTTCTTTTAATTGGGCAGAATCTGCGGTACGTTCAAAACGTTTACCAAATGGGTCAATACCTTGTTCTGCTAAAGCAGCCATTTTTTCACGACGAATCAGCTGCTGGTCATTTAATTCTTCAATATGTTCAGTAGTCATATTCTTCCTCCTAAAGTTTACCTTCCTCATTCTATCATAAATAAGGCAGAAATTCACCTATAAATAAAGAAAAAACCGTGATTTTATACGCTCACGGTTTCAATTGTTTTTAAGTGATCAACATTGTTCCAATCAAGAAGTGTAAAATGCTCAAAATCTTGTGTTTCAAGAATAGTGACACTTCCATTTGTAAGACCGCCCTGCTGACGAAGTTGAGCAAAGTCATAACCTAATAACAAACGTAAAGAAGCAGTTAAATTCGCTCCATGACCAACAAAAAGAAGATTTTCATAAGATTGTTCTTTTTGTGATTTAATGAAGTCTATTGTACGTCGTGTAGTATTGTAGACTGATTCTGCACCAAAAATAGAGTTGTTAAATTTCGCCAGATTATGACGGAAAGCTTCCATTTGATGAGGATAGATAGCCGTAATCGTAGAGATTTTCTGTCCTTCTAGGGAGCCAAGCTGCCATTCGCGTAGCTCTGTATGTGGTTCAACAACTGATGAATATTGATTTTCACTACAGATGATCTGTGCAGTTGCCATTGCGCGTGGTAAATCACTTGAAAAAATCTTGTCAAATTTAATGTGAGCCATGTGTTTTCCAAGCAAGTGCAATTCTTCAATAGAAGTCTCAAGCAGCGGTGAATCACCATTGGCTCCTTGAAAGCGTCCTTCTAAATTCCATTGAGTTTTTCCGTGTCGAACGAAGTAGAGTTTCATACAGTTTCCTTTCTATTTTGAATCCTCTTTTATGTCTGCAAAGGTTGCCTCGACAAAATTTGCTAATTCCTTTGCGTTTATTTCAATACTGTGTCCTAATTCTCCAGCTGAGACAATAATAGTCTCGCGTGTTAAAGCTGAATTGTCAATGTAAATAGGAAAGTGGTGTTTTTGCCGAATGCCGACAGGATTATTTGCGCCATGGATATAACCCGTTGTTTTTTCCAACTCCTTTTGCGGAATCATGCTGACTTTTTTGTTGCCAGATATTTTAGCTAGTTTTTTTTCTGCAAGGTGTTCTGTTATGGGCACAATTCCAATGACTGTTCCTGTTTTATCACCTGTTAGAGCTAATGTTTTATAAATTTGTGAGCGCTCTATTTCTTCAGGTAATTGTCCTTCTAAAGCATTAATTTGGAGGCCTTTGTGAGGAATTTTTGATTTTGTTAAAATTTGCTCTACAAGAGTTTTCTTAATTTTTGTTTTTTTAGCCATTATTTATACTTTTCCTCCAATTGGTTCATCCAAGCACCCAGCCAAGTTCCTAATCCAAAGAAGAACGCAGCAGTAACAAAGGTAATGATAGAAGTATTAGCATAATGAATACTTTCGCTATTCCCATGATTTGGTACCAAGATGAGAATGGTACTCGACAAGACAATACCGATGATAAAATGATATACTCGAGAATGATAATTTTCTAAAGCATAATGCATAGATTTTGAAAAAATTACAAGTGCGAGTAGACCGCCGATTCCAATTGGTAAAAAAGTTCCTAAAATATCTAAAGATTTGAAACCGATGAGCATAGGAGAATACAGTCCCAAAATTAAAAGTAAATTTGAAGGACTCAAGCCTGGAACGAGAATTCCCAGTGCGATAAGGGCACCAGCTAAAATAAAAGTCAAGAAATTTGCTGGCAATGTTCCGACGAAGCTATTGAGGAAATAAAGGCAAACCCCAGAAATGAAAAAAGTGGCTACGAACCAAATGACATCGGTTCGATCGCGATCAGATTCTCTAGTAGATTCCTTTAGCAAACTTGGAATCGTACCAATAATCGCTCCTGCAAATCCCCATAAAACAATGATTTTATAATGCTCTAAGAGATATTCAACTGGCAGGGAAAATAGTGCAATCCCTAAAACTATTCCAATACCAACAGGTAAAAAATAAAGTACATTTTCACAAAAATTCTCTTTTATATGCGCTAAAAAATAAATCATCCGCTCGTAAATCCCCAAAATAGCGGCTAAAACTCCACCAGATACCCCGGGAAGAATAAATCCTAGCGCGATGACAATTCCCTTAAAAATTCTTATCAACCAAGAAATCATCCATTACTCCCTAAACTTTTCTATGTTAATTATTATATCATATTTAGAAACAAGAAAGTAGTGATAACTGGACGAGAAGAAAAGAAAAACTCTGCAAAGTTTTCGATTCAAACTATTACAGAGTTATTATTTTCCATTACCAAATAACTTTTTAAATGTTTTTGTCTGATTTTTTAAAGGAGATAGCTGATTGAGATCGACATCATGTGCAAAACCACTAATTGAGCCTTGTGATGTGTATTGATGTAAATCATATTTCAAGTCTGTCTTAGGGGCAGCGTTGTAATAACCGTCATTATAGCCGTAAGTTGGAATCCAAATAGCTGTGAATTTCTTAGTTGAGATACTGTGTTCTTCAAGGAAATAGGTTCCAACATAAATTCCGATATTCTTAGCACCCAATGATGCTAACTTAGCGCGAAAAGCTTCAACACCAGCATTCATGTCATCAATAGTTTTTTCTTCAACATCTAGCCAGTAGTAGGTAGGTTTGTATTTTGAAGCAGCTTTATAAAAATTTTCGGCAGCTTTTTGCATTTCTTTCTTGTTGCTACCAGCCACATAAGCATAGACAGCGACAGGAATATTTCGTTTTTGAAATTCTTCTATGTGGCGTTGATAGGATTTATCAATTCCGTTTAAGTGTGTAGCTGCATTTTCTTTTTTTGCTTGTGCTCCGCTATGCACGCGTATAATGGCGCCAGAAACATTTTTTGCTAGTACATCATAGTTAATATCACTTGGCAATTGCCAGCCGGACAAGTCAATGATTGGTTTATAGGATTTGTCTGCTTCATCGGAATCTGAAGTATCAGTTGACTGAGAAGTAGCTGATGTTTGTGTAATAGCGTCCTTTTGCTGTTTAGTTTCCTTGCTCTCTGAATAATGCTTCGCTCCTAAAATAATCGCAATGAAGCTAACAAAGAAAACAAAGACAACAAGCGGTTTAATCCTCTTTCTCATATAATTTCATTTTAACGTAAAGTCAGATAAAAAGCAAAATAAACTAGTAGAAAATAAGTATTTGTCATCAAATTGAAATATTAAAGAAAACGGTTTATTGGACATAATGGTGAAGAATGCTTATAAATCCTTTTCATAGACTCAGCTTATTGTTCTTTTTTTAGTTAAAGTTTAGCCTAGATACTGCAAGGATTTAAAAAATACCGTTCGTTAAATACTTTTTTTTTACCTTGGAAAATGGTATAATGTTCGGTGAAAATTTAATAATATTAGGTGAACTATGAAAATTGATAAACGCCACCTGCTGAATTATTCCATTTTGATTCCTTATTTGATTTTATCTATTTTGGGATTGATAGTTGTTTATTCGACATCAAGTGCCACTTTAGTACAGGTGGGAGCAAATTCGCTCAGATCTGTTTTAAATCAAGGAATTTTCTGGGTAATCAGCTTACTTGCTATTGCTTTGATTTACAAAATAAAGTTAGATTTCTTAAAAGACAATCGACTGATTGTCATTGTTATTTTTGTGGAAATCTTGCTTTTAATTTTATCTCGCTTCCTTGGTGCCCGAATCAATGGTGCACATGGTTGGTTACGATTTGGTCCGATTAGTCTCCAGCCGGCTGAGTATTTAAAAATTATTCTGATTTGGTTTTTAGCACAGCGATTTTCTCATCAGCAAGATGAAATCGCAACGTATGACTATCAGGCTTTAACACGAAATCAACTGATTCCACGCGCACTGAACGATTGGCGAATTCTGGTCGTGGTGCTCATTGGGATTGTGGCAGCGCTGCCTGACTTGGGGAATGCGACCATTCTTTTGCTGACGACCTTAATCATGGTAACGGTTAGTGGGATTGGTTATCGCTGGTTTTCAACTCTTCTTGGGATATTGGTCACTCTTTCCACAGCGGTTTTAGCAGGCATCTGGTTGATTGGTGTGGAAAAAGTTGCTCAGGTTCCTGTGTTTGGCTATGTAGCAAAACGATTTAGTGCCTTTTTTAACCCCTTTAAAGATTTATCAGGTGCAGGTCACCAGCTAGCTAATTCCTATTATGCCATGAGTAATGGCGGTTGGTTTGGCTTAGGATTAGGAAATTCTATCGAAAAACGTGGTTATTTGCCAGAAGCACAGACAGACTTCGTCTTTTCCATTGTTATTGAAGAATTTGGATTTATCGGTGCCAGCTTGATTTTAGCCCTCTTATTTTTCCTTATTTTGCGGATTATTCTTGTGGGAATTCGAGCGAAAGATCCATTTAATTCTATGATGGCTCTTGGTGTCGGTGGAATGCTACTGACACAGACGTTTGTCAATATTGGAGGAATTTCCGGTTTGATTCCTTCGACGGGTGTCACCTTCCCCTTCTTATCACAAGGTGGAAATAGTTTGTTGGTATTATCCGTAGCGATTGCTTTTGTGTTAAACATTGATGCCAATGAAAAACGAGAAAGTTTGTATAGAGAAATCGAAGAAACCAATCACGGTTTAAGAATTATTCGCTAACGTTAGATTGAGCAAAAGCTTATTGAAAGGTGTAGATTATGTCACTTCAAAAATTAGAAAATTACAACAATAAAGAAGTTATCAAAGAAGAAGTTACGATTCTGACGGACTTATTAGAAGAAGTTACAAAAAATATGCTGAGTCCTGAAACCTTTGAAAAAATCATTGCTTTAAAAGAATTAGCAGCAGTTGGAAATTATGAAGGGTTAAATGAGATTGTTCAAAGTCTATCGAACAAGGAAATGTCCTATATTTCTCGTTATTTTTCAATCCTGCCTCTTTTAATCAATATTTCAGAAGATGTGGATTTGGCTTTTGAGATTAACTATCAAAATAATGTGGGGCAAGATTATCTTGGGAAATTATCCACAACGATTGATTTGGTTGCTGAAAAGGAAAACGCTGCTGAAATTTTGGAGCATTTGAATGTGGTCCCTGTTTTAACAGCTCATCCAACTCAAGTGCAACGAACGACTATGCTGGATTTGACCAATCATATTCACGTTTTGTTGCGTAAATACCGCGATGTGCGAATGGGCTTGCTCAATGAGCAAAAATGGCACAATAATCTTCGGCGGTATATCGAAATTATCATGCGGACAGATATGATTCGTGAGAAGAAATTAAAAGTGACCAATGAAATCACCAATGTGATGGAATACTACAATAGCTCTTTCTTGCAGGCGGTGACTAATTTAACAGAAGAATACAAGCGCTTAGCCAAACAGCACGGGATTGACTTGAAAAATCCAACTCCCATAACAATGGGAATGTGGATTGGTGGCGACCGAGATGGAAATCCGTATGTCACATCTGAAACGTTGAAAAAATCCGCTTTGACCCAATGTGAAGTGATTATGAACTATTACGATACGAAAGTTGCTAATTTGTACCGTGAATTTTCTTTGTCAACAGGTATCGTAAAAGTTAGTGAAGCGGTGCAGGAAATGGCTTATCTGTCAGAAGATAATTCTATTTACCGCGAAAAAGAATTATATCGTCGAGCCTTCTACTATATTCGAACAAAACTGAAAAATACAAAGACTTACTTTATTAACCAAATCAAAACAGAGCCACATTACCACAAAATTGAAGAATTTAAACATGATTTACTAGCTATCAAGCAGTCTCTTCTTGAAAATAAAGGCGAAGCAATGATTTCTGGTGAGTTTACTGAGTTGCTTCAAGCAGTGGAAGTATTCGGTTTTTACCTTGCTTCCATTGATATGCGACAAGATTCTAGTGTTCATGAAGCCTGCGTTGCGGAGTTATTAGCGAGCGCAGGAATTGTGGAGCATTATAGCGAGCTTTCTGAAGACGAAAAATGTCACGTTCTGCTAAATGAACTTCTCTATGATCCGCGGATTCTTTCTGCTACACATGCTAAAAAATCTGCCCTTTTGCAAAAAGAATTAGAGATTTTTCAAACGGCGCGTGAGTTGAAAGATAAGCTAGGAGATGCTGTCATTAAGCAAACCATTATTTCTCATGCTACGAGCGTGTCTGACCTTTTAGAGTTGGCTGTTATGCACAAGGAAGTTGGTCTCATTGATAAAGAATTTGCGCGTGTACAGATTGTGCCACTCTTTGAAACCATTGAAGACTTGGATAATTCCTATGACACGATGAAGAAATACTTATCTCTTCCAATTGCCCAGAAATGGATTGCCTCTAATAACAATTATCAAGAAATCATGTTGGGCTATTCGGACAGCAATAAAGACGGTGGCTACTTATCATCCTGCTGGACTCTTTATAAGGCTCAACAGCAACTGACCGCTATCGGAGATGAATTTGGTGTGAAAATCACCTTCTTCCACGGTCGTGGTGGAACGGTTGGTCGTGGTGGCGGACCTACTTATGAAGCCATTACCTCTCAGCCTCTTCGCAGTATCAATGATCGGATTCGCCTGACAGAGCAAGGAGAAGTCATTGGCAATAAATACGGAAATAAAGACGCAGCGTATTACAATTTAGAAATGCTAGTGTCGGCAACGATTAACCGTATGATTACTAAGAAAAAAAGTGATACCAACACGTCTAATCGCTACGAGCGCATTATGGATCAGATAGTGGAACGAAGCTATCAAATTTATCGTGATTTGGTTTTTGACAATGAGCATTTTTATGATTATTTCTTTGAATCAAGCCCGATCAAAGCTATTTCCAGCTTTAATATTGGTTCGCGACCGGCTGCGCGTAAAACCATTACTGAAATCGGTGGCTTGCGTGCCATTCCGTGGGTCTTTTCATGGTCACAAAGTCGGGTGATGTTCCCTGGTTGGTATGGTGTTGGATCCAGCTTTAAAGAATTTATTGATGAAAATCCAGAAGAAAATCTAGCTTTCTTGAGAAAGATGTATAAAAATTGGCCGTTCTTCCAATCGCTTTTGTCCAATGTAGACATGGTGTTATCAAAGTCGAATATGAATATCGCCTTTGAATATGCTCAATTGTGTGAAGATAAAGAAGTACAAGAAATTTATTATACAATTTTGGATGAGTGGCAATTAACCAAGAATGTTATTCTTGCCATTGAAGATTATGACGACCTGTTAGAAGAAAATCCCTACTTGCGAGACAGTTTGGATTACCGCATGCGTTATTTTAATATCTTGAATTATATTCAGCTAGAACTCATCAAACGCCAACGCCGTGGAGAATTATCCTCGGATGAAGAACGATTGATTCATATCACAATCAACGGAATTGCGACAGGACTGAGAAACTCAGGCTGATGAAGAATAAAAAATCGGAATAGTCCGATTTTTTTATATCTTTGTAACCAAAAACGCTTTCAATTCGTTATACTAGTGAAGGAAGGGGGATGAGAATATCAAACTAGATGATTATGAAAAAGTCTTGATTACCTTTGCGAAAGAAATCGTCTATTATCTGCAAGGCTCAGGCGTTCCAAAAGAGCAAGCAGAAGATGTTGTTCAAGATGTTTTTATCAAAATGCTAGAGTCTGATTTTGTCATCCCTGCTGAAAAAATGCGAGCTTGGATGTATCGTGTGTCTATTCGCCGCTATATTGACAAATACCGGCGTGATAAGCATTATATGGAAATCCTGCGACGAGATTTTTTTACAAAGGAAAATCAATTGATTGTTGAAGGAGCAGATTATGACTTTCTCATGGAGGAAGTAGAAAAGTTGCCAACACAGGATAAAATCATGTTGGATCTTTATTATTTTCAAGGGTTTTCAACAGGAGAAATAGCAGAAGTACTCCATTATTCTAAGAGCAAAGTCAAAGTTCAGCTCATGCGCAGTCGAAAGAAACTTCGACAGATTTTGGAAAAGAAAGGATATCATCATGGAAACATTTGAAATTGTTGCAAAGAAAAACAAAAAGAGAAATATCAAGCGGATTATCCTCTGGTCAACAACAGTAGTGGTAGTATTTTTTGGAATATATATTGCTGCTCGTATGATTACAGGAAAACTCATCAGCTACCAAGCTTGGAAGGTGGTCAATGAGGTACAATTAGTTGAAAGCGTCGCCTTTCCTAATATTGAAACGTATACATGGTCTGCTAATGGTGGGGATATGTTCCACGGTGGTATTAAAGGTAGACAAGCCAAAGATATTTATGGGATTCCGCTAGACTATGGTGAATACAAGACAGATTTTGGAATTTTTAATATCGATCGAGGAACTCTTTTTCATGCAAATTCTGGAAGATATACAGAATCCGGGGCAACTATTCAAATAGAAAACAATCAGAAAGTGCCACAATTCTACAATAAAAAAGCTAAAGAAGAGAAAGGAGAACCTGTCCATGAACCAACCCAAGAACTTCCTTATATCAAAGAAATGAAAAATCAACTGGTAGAAGTGGCTCTGACCTTTGATAAACCATATAGTTTAAAAGAAATTCGGGCAATGATACCTAAGAACCTCAAGACCAATTGGTATTGGATTGGTACAAATTCAACAAGCGATCCAAGCTGGTGGCAACCAAGCAATCTATATGGTACGAGTCCAGATTATCTAACGCAAAAAGAATATGTTCACAAAAAGGAAGCAGAAGAAGCTATTAAAAACCTCAAAGAAGGAGAGAAACTGAGTGACAGACTTTCCGAAATGAAGGATGTAGATGGATTCTTGGCTAATCTGAAGAAATATATTAAAAGTGGATTTGGAAAAAGCAGCTACAATAATGTAACTCCGTCAGATGACATTAAAACCTACTTGAAAAAATTTGGTAAGCTAGACTTGTCTAAGAAAGAAGACCTAGAAAAATTAGAGTTCTCAGGCGTCATCTTGACAGGAAAAGCTGAAAATTTTGCTCAGTTGGAAGGTAAGGAGTGGATTTACGCATCAAGTATTGGGGCTTCTACACCAAATCAACCATACTACAAGTTGGACAAAGAATAAATTGATAAAAAAGGCGTAAAATGCTTGCAATTTGAAGAAAATTTGATAAAATAGTAAGGAAAGTTAGACTGTATTGCCTACTGTCTATCTATAAAATATATTTTATTGGAGGCTTTTACTCAAATGGCAAAAGAAAAATACGATCGTAGTAAACCACACGTTAACATCGGTACAATCGGACACGTTGACCATGGTAAAACTACCCTAACTGCAGCTATCACAACTGTACTTGCACGTCGTCTTCCAAGTTCAGTTAACCAACCAAAAGATTACTCATCTATTGATGCTGCTCCAGAAGAACGCGAACGCGGAATCACTATCAACACTGCACACGTTGAATACGAAACTGCTAAACGTCACTATGCTCACATCGACGCTCCAGGGCACGCGGACTACGTTAAAAACATGATCACTGGTGCTGCTCAAATGGACGGAGCTATCCTTGTAGTAGCTTCAACTGACGGACCAATGCCTCAAACTCGTGAACACATCCTTCTTTCACGCCAAGTAGGTGTTAAATACCTTATCGTCTTCATGAACAAAGTTGACTTGGTTGACGATGAAGAATTGCTTGAATTGGTTGAAATGGAAATCCGTGACCTTCTTTCAGAATACGATTTCCCAGGTGATGAAATCCCAGTTATCCAAGGTTCAGCTCTTAAAGCTCTTGAAGGTGATGAAAAATATGAAGACATCATCATGGAATTGATGGATACTGTTGATGAATACATTCCAGAACCAGAACGTGACACTGACAAACCATTGCTTCTTCCAGTCGAAGATGTATTCTCAATTACTGGACGTGGTACTGTTGCTTCAGGACGTATCGACCGTGGTACTGTTAAAGTCAACGACGAAGTTGAAATCGTTGGTATCCGTGACGAAATCCAAAAAGCAGTTGTTACTGGTGTTGAAATGTTCCGTAAACAATTGGACGAAGGTCTTGCTGGAGATAACGTAGGGGTTCTTCTTCGTGGTATCCAACGTGACGAAATCGAACGTGGACAAGTTCTTGCTAAACCAGGTTCAATTCATCCACACACTAAATTCAAAGGTGAAGTTTACATCCTTACTAAAGAAGAAGGTGGACGTCATACTCCATTCTTCAACAACTACCGTCCTCAATTCTACTTCCGTACTACAGACGTTACAGGTTCAATCGAACTTCCTGCAGGTACTGAAATGGTAATGCCTGGTGATAACGTAACAATCGACGTTGAATTGATCCACCCAATTGCCGTAGAACAAGGAACTACATTCTCTATCCGTGAAGGTGGACGTACTGTAGGTTCAGGTATGGTTACAGAAATCGAAGCTTAATTCAATTAAGTTCCCAGATGAACAATTAAAGTCAGACAAATGAGCTCCGCTGTTGCGGGGCTTTCTTTTTTATGATTTCATTCGACTCAGTCTTTATTTCTCTATTAAATTATGGTAAAATAATAGATGTAAATAAAAAAAGAAGAGGTATGTGAAATGTCACGTAAACCATTTATTGCTGGTAACTGGAAAATGAACAAAAATCCAGAAGAAGCTAAAGCTTTTGTAGAAGCAGTTGCAAGTAAACTTCCTTCATCTGATCTTGTTGAAGCAGGTATCGCAGCTCCTGCGCTTGATTTGACGACAGTTCTTGCTGCAGCAAAAGGTTCAAATCTTAAAGTTGCTGCACAAAATACTTATTTTGAAGATGCTGGTGCATTTACTGGTGAAAATAGTCCCAAAGTTCTTTCTGAAATGGGTCTTGATTATGTTGTAATTGGTCACTCTGAACGTCGTGACTATTTCCATGAAACAGACGAAGATATCAACAAGAAAGCTCATGCTATCTTCCGCAACGGTCTTCTTCCAATCATCTGCTGTGGTGAATCTCTTGAAACTTACGAAGCTGGTAAAGCAGTGGAATTTGTAGGTGCTCAAGTATCTGCAGCCCTTAAAGGATTGACAGCAGAACAAGTGTCTTCTCTTGTCATTGCTTATGAACCCATCTGGGCTATCGGTACTGGTAAATCAGCTACTCAAGATGATGCTCAAAAAATGTGTAAAGCAGTTCGTGATGTTGTAGCAGCTGACTTTGGTCAAGAAGTGGCTGACAAAGTACGTGTACAATACGGCGGCTCAGTAAAACCGAACAATGTAGCTGAATACATGGCATGTCCAGATGTTGACGGTGCCCTTGTTGGTGGAGCATCACTTGAAGCAGAAAGTTTCCTTGCATTGTTGGACTTTGTAAAATAATTTCTTAAAAGAAATAGTTAGCTTGCCATATTTTATGGCAGGCTTATTTTAAAATGGAGAAATAAAATGAAAAAGAAAAGTTTATTTTATTTAGCAAGCACAGCTATTTTAATTGCAGCTAGTTCACAGCAAATTTTTGCTGATGAACCTGTAAAAACTTCTACGCCACAGCCGACAGTAGAAGTCAATAAACAAGAAGCTCATTCTTCAGTTGAACTCCAAACAAAAGAAGTAACTCAAACTGCTCCAATAAATCAAACAACTTCATCTTCTTCATCTAAAAATGAAGCAACTGCTTCATCAACCGCTTCAACTGAAGCTAAAGTTTCAGAAGAACAAAATGTTGTAAAAGAAAATTCGACAACTACAACTGAGACTAAAAAAGACAACAAGTCAACTTTTTTTGCTGCACAGAATAATCAAGCAACAGCTAGAAGTAATCCTGATGCACAAGTGAAAAAATCAACTTTTGTGGATGTCAGCAGTCATAATGGACATATCAGCAAAGAGGATTATCAACATTTAGCTGAAAAAGGGGTAAATGGGGTTGTTGTCAAATTAACAGAAGGAACGAGTTATAAAAATCCTTATGCGGCTTCTCAAACACAGAATGCACAAGCGGCAGGTATGCAAGTGTCGGCTTATGCTTTTTCTCATTATACTAATGAAGCAGAAGCAAGAGCAGAAGCGCGCTATTTTGCAGAGGAAGCAAGGCGATTGAACCTTCCTTCCTCAACTGTTATGGTAAATGATATTGAAGATTCTGATATGCGTCCGAATATCAATGCAACTACTCAAGCTTGGGCAGATGAAATGCGGCGTATGGGTTTTTCAAATTTGATGTACTATACAAGTGCAAGTTGGATTGATCGAAATAATCTCAGAACGAAAGGACCAATCCAAACAGAGCAATTTGGCTTGGAAAATTTCTGGGTAGCGCAATATCCAACTTCAAAATTAAGTGCAGATGATGCGAAAATACTGAAATATAATAGTGAAGCGGGTGCTTGGCAGTTTACTTCGCAAGCTGAACTACTATCTGGTCGTCATGTATTTGATCAAAGCGTGGATTATACTGGACGATTTACGAATAAGGCAACTCCAAGCAACCGTGCTGCAAATCAGCCAATAAAGGGAAAAATCACGGTTCAAAACAAGAATCCTAACACAGGAACCTTTGATGTGATTGTGTCAGATGTTTCTGCTCCTTATGGCGTTCGTGAAGTGAAAGTACCGACTTGGTCTAATGTCAATGGTCAAGATGACATTATTTGGTATACAGCTGCTAAACAGACTGATGGAACCTATAAAGTAACAGTAAGGGCAGTAGATCACAAATTTTCTACAGGACTCTATCACATTCACCTTTATTACATCCAAAATAATGGGAAATTGGTTGGCGTAGGTGGAACAACTACCGAGCTTTCATTAGGACGACCTCAAGGAAAAGTGACCATTGCTAATAATAATCCTGACACAGGAACATTTGATGTCCTTATTTCCAATGTTTCTAGTCCTTATGGTGTTCGTGAAGTGAAAGTTCCAACTTGGTCCAGCATCGGTGGTCAAGATGATATTATCTGGTATACTGCTAAGAAGCAAGCCAATGGAACCTATAAAGTAACAGTTAAAGCGACTGATCATAAAAAATCAACTGGAGAGTATAATATTCATGTATATTATATCCAAGAAAATAATCAGTTGGTAGGAGTAACAGGAACAACGACAACAGTTTCGATTGCGCATCCTAAAGGTACTTTGACTATCACAAATAACAATCCAGACGCAGGAACTTTTGATGTGATTGTCTCAGGCGTTTCCAGTCCAGATGGTGTTCGTGAAGTGAAATTACCGACCTGGTCTAATGTGGATGGTCAAGACGACATTATCTGGTATACCGCTAAAAAACAAGCTGATGGGACTTATAAGACAACTGTCAAGGTAAGTGATCACAAATATTCAACAGGTCTATATAATGTTCATCTATATTATATCCAAGGCAATGGCAAAATCGTTGGAGTAGCTGGAACACAAGTAAATGTTTCTTTAGCGAGAGCAAAAGGGAATCTTACCATTCAAAATAATAATCCAGACACAGGAACATTTGATGTGATTGTTTCAGGTGTTTCTAGCCCTTACGGCGTTCGTGAAGTGAAATTACCGACCTGGTCTAATGTCAATGGTCAGGACGATATTATCTGGTACACTGCCACTAGACAGGCCAATGGAACTTACAAAACGACTGTCAAAGCGAGTGACCATAAAAGAAGCACAGGTTTGTACCATATTCATCTTTACTACATCCAAGGAAATGGTAAAATCGTTGGGATTGGTGGCACAACGACAGAAGTTTCAATTGCACGTCCAAAAGGTACGTTAACAATTCAAAATAAAGATGCCAATAAAGGTACTTTTGAAGTAATTGTTTCCAATGTTTCTAATCCAGATGGTGTCCGTGAAGTGAAATTACCGACCTGGTCTAATGTCAATGGTCAGGACGATATTATCTGGTACACTGCTACTAGACAGACCAATGGAACTTATAAGGCACTCATTAAAGCAAGTGATCATAAGAATTCAACCGGTTTGTACTATATTCATTTGTACTATGTTCAAAACAATGGAACATTGATTGGAGTAGGCGGTACATCAACCAATGTGACAATTTCTGCGGAAAACCTTAAACTAACTGGAAAAATCACGATCCAAAATAATAATCCTAAAACAGGAACATTTGACGTGGTAGTGTCTAATGTTTCCAGCCCTCATGGTGTTCGTGAAGTGAAGCTGCCAACGTGGTCTAGTGTAAATGGTCAAGATGACATCATTTGGTATACTGCTGCAAAACGAGCTGATGGTACCTATAAGATAACTGTCAAAGCGAGTGACCATAAGAACTCAATCGGCGAATACAATGTTCATTTGTATTACATTCAAAACAATGGTAAGCTGGTTGGAGTAGGCGGTACAACAGTACAAGTTTCTAAAACGTCTTATCCGACACCATATTTTTCTCAACGTGATGGTCGTTGGGCAGGACGAACTTATGGTGGCTACACATTTGCTGCAACGGGTTGCGTGCCAACAACGGTTGCTATGGCAATTTCTGGTACTACAGGACAGACTGTTTTACCAACGACTGTGGCAGATTATCTCTATCATTCTACGAATGAATTTAATAAGAGAAGTTACGGCACAACGAGCCATGGTATTGTATTAGCAGCTCGACATTGGGGCTTGAAAACAGATGTTTTAGGTTCAACCGCAGCTGTGCGAGAAGCGCTTGCTATGGGACACCATGTGCTTGGCGCAGTAGGAACCAGTGTGTTTGCAAATTATCCTGTTACTCATGAACTGGTTATGAAAGGCTATAACAACGGAATGACTTATGTAATGGATCCTTATAATGCTAATAATAATGGCTATTATTCAGTAGATTATTTATTTAGAGTACGGAGTTTGGATCCAACTGATAATACAGAAGGTTCTCCGTTCATGACAATTAGAGCATAATATTGTGTCTGCTCTGTGAGAACGAAGGTTCTGCCATTTTATCGGTTTAGTAATGAAAGGCTGAAACTACGAACTAAATATTTAAAATTTTTAGTTCTGTCTTATTCTCTTTTTGATGAGAAGTAAAAAGCTCTATGATTTCTAAGGTTATTCCTATAGGAATCATAGAGCTTACTTGTTTTTGTTCGAATTTGTTTACTATTATTTTCCTAAGCAAAATTGGCTGAAAAGTTGGCTAATGAGTTCATCAGGAGCGGCGTCACCTGTGATTTCACCAAGGATTTCCCATGTTCGGGTGAGATCCACTTGCACTAAGTCAACAGGCATTCCTAAATCCAGTCCCTCATTGACAGCGTGGAGACTTTCGACAGCTTTTTCAATCAGAGAAATATGGCGAGCGTTAGAGAGATAAGTAGCATCTTGTTCTACAATACCTGCATTTTCAAAGAAAAGTTGGTTGATTCGTTCTTCGATTTTATCAATATTTTGATTTTGGAGAACAGAAATCTTGATAAAGTTATCGGGAATCTGGTTAACTTCAATCTTTTCTTCTAAGTCGGTTTTATTGAGCAGCAAGATACGATTGGTGTCTTGACTGATTTCTAACAGTTTGCGGTCTTGTTCTGTTAATGGCTCGCTTGCATTTAGCACAAGAAGCACAAGGTCAGCGTCTTGGAGCGCTTTTTTAGAACGTTCTACTCCGATTTGTTCGACAATATCATCTGTATCACGAATACCCGCAGTATCAATCAACTTGAGTGGCACTCCGTTGATGTTGACATATTCTTCAATGACATCGCGAGTGGTTCCAGCAATGTCCGTTACAATAGCCTTATCTTCACGGAGCAAGTTGTTAAGGAGACTAGATTTTCCGACATTAGGGCGACCAATAATAGCAGTCGAAATTCCTTCGCGTAGAATCTTACCGCGGCGAGCTGTTTTTAAAAGTTGAGTCAGCAGTTTTTCAAATTCAGCAGTTTTTTCACGCAACAGTTTGGTAGTCATTTCCTCAACGTCATCATATTCTGGATAGTCAATATTGACCTCGACTTGAGCTAGTGTGTTAAGAATTTCCTGACGTGTGTTGTTGATGAGGTCGGACAGAGAACCGTCCAGTTGCTTGACGGCGATATTCATGGCTTTGTCCGTTTTTGCCCGAATAATGTCCATGATAGCCTCTGCTTGCGTCAAATCCACACGTCCATTGAGAAAGGCGCGCTTGGTAAATTCACCAGGTTCTGCCATTCTGGCACCTTCGCGAATAGCTAATTGGAGGATTTCGTTGGTCACAGCAATCCCTCCGTGGGTGTTAATCTCAATCACGTCTTCACGTGTGAAGGTTTTCGGAGAACGCATAGCTCCAATCATAACTTCATCTAAAATTTCGTTTTTTTCTGGGTCAATAATATGCCCATAATTTAGTGTGTGACTGGCAACCGTACTTAAATCTTTTCCTTTGAAGATTTTTTGAGCAATGGCAAAGCTATTCGTCCCGCTCAGTCTAACAATGCCGATAGCCCCTTCACCAAGAGGAGTGGAAATGGCAGCAATCGTATCAAATTCTTTGGTTATCATCAATTTAATCCTTATAATGTGTTTATGCAATCTATATTCATTGTAACGCAAAACAAGGTTAGTCGCAAGGTTTTTACATGCTATTTTTGTTCAGATAAGTTCATCATCTCTCTTTAATACAATAAAATAAATTTTAAGAAAGGTTCAATCATCATTCGCTTATTCGTTTGATATATCAAATTATAACGGAGAAAATTTGGAATTTTTGGTGTCTTATAATCAAGAAAAATAGAATATTCGGATTTTAGAATGTTTGTAAAAAAGGGATTATTTAAAAAGAAAGTGGTTTCATTTTTGGGGTGCTAAAGTTGGCAAATCATGGTATACTAGAAGCAGATTGAATAAAGGAGCAAAAATGGAAAACCTCAAAAAAATGGCAGGAATCAAAGCTGCAGAATATGTGAAAGACGGTATGGTAGTTGGTTTAGGAACGGGTTCGACTGCCTATTATTTTGTGGAAGAAGTTGGACGGCGTATCAAGGAAGAAGGACTGAAAATAACAGCAGTTACAACTTCAAGCACAACGAGTGAACAAGCTCGGCGTTTAGATATTCCTTTGAAATCAATTGATGAAGTAGATGAAGTAGACGTGACCGTTGACGGAGCTGATGAGGTGGATACTGACTTCAACGGTATCAAAGGCGGTGGCGGCGCTCTGCTTATGGAAAAAGTTGTCGCAACTCCAACCAAAACCTACATTTGGGTAGTTGATGAAAGTAAAATGGTTGGTAAACTAGGTGCTTTCAAATTACCGGTAGAAGTCGTACAATACGGAGCAGAACAGCTTTTCCGTCGTTTTGAACATGCAGGCTATAAACCGTCATTTCGTGAAAAAAATGGGAAGCGCTATGTCACGGATATGCAGAATTTCATTATCGATCTTGACTTAGGCGTGATTGAAAATCCAGTCGAATTTGGGCAAAAGCTAGATCATGTAGTCGGTGTGGTAGAACATGGACTCTTTAATCAAATGGTGGATATGGTCATTGTTGCTGGAAGAAACGGCGTGCAAATTTTAAAATCAACCAAATCAAAAGGAGAATAGAATTTTATGTCACATGTTATTATATTTATGTCATTGTCATGGATTCAGTCCGAATTAGTATTGCACTAAATGCTGTTCAAAAAGAACAAGAAAGATTAGAATATGCTCTTGAGAGTGGGATGTAATTGTGTCATTCAGCATTTTTCGAATGAAAATTAAAAAAGATATAAAAGGATAAAGATATGAATTTAATGGATAAAATTAACGAAACAGCACAGTTTTTAAAAGATAAAGGAATTACTGCACCAGAATTTGGTTTGATTCTCGGTTCTGGTTTGGGAGAATTAGCTGGTGAGATTGAAAATGCTGTCAGCATTGACTATGCAGGCATTCCAAATTGGGGTCGCTCAACAGTGGTGGGGCATGCTGGTAAATTGGTTTATGGCGACTTAGCAGGTCGGAAAGTACTGGCTTTGCAAGGACGTTTCCATTTTTACGAAGGCAATCCAATGGAAGTAGTGACTTTCCCTGTCCGTGTAATGAAAGAGCTAGGCTGTGAAGGTGTCATTGTTACCAATGCCGCTGGAGGGATTGGATATGGTCCAGGGACGTTAATGGCTATTTCAGACCATATCAATCTGACGGGGCAGAATCCTTTGATTGGAGCGAATTTGGATGAATTTGGTCCACGCTTCCCAGATATGTCTGATGCTTATACAAAAGCTTACCGTGAAAAAGCCCACATCGTAGCAGAAAAATTAGGCATTGAATTGAAAGAAGGAGTTTATCTGGGTGTGACGGGACCAACGTATGAAACACCAGCAGAAATCCGTGCTTTCCAAACATTAGGTGCAAGTGCTGTTGGTATGTCAACTGTTCCGGAAGTAATTGTGGCAGCGCACTCAGGTTTGAAAGTATTGGGAATTTCAGCTATTACAAACTTTGCAGCTGGTTTTCAAAGCGAGCTAAACCACGAAGAAGTCGTAGAAGTGACAGAACGTATCAAGGAAAACTTTAAAGGACTTGTAAAAGCAATCCTTGCAGAACTATAAAAAACATAAATGTAAAAAGAGTCGAAGATTGAGCTTACAATCACATCTCTTTCTGAACTCAACTAAAAACGAAAGGAATAAAACCCACACGCAATCCTTTCTGAGATGAATAAGCTCCTAAGAAAAGTTTTTTAGCGCTTGTACTTTTCAGTTTGGTTTTTGACGGGCTTGGTATCTTACTTATGTCAATCCATATTGCAGCAAAACAAGGCGAAATTGCCGATAAAATTTTACTACCTGGAGATCCACTTCGTGCTAAGTTTATTGCCGAAAATTTCTTAGAAGATGCTGTGTGCTTCAATGAAGTTCGCAACATGTTTGGTTATACAGGGACTTATAAAGGTCATCGTGTTAGTGTGATGGGAACTGGAATGGGAATTCCGTCCATTTCTATCTATGCGCATGAATTGATTGTGAACTATGGTGTGAAACGTTTAATTCGTGTAGGAACGGCTGGTTCGTTGAATAAAGACGTTCATGTACGTGAATTGGTATTAGCGCAAGCAGCAGCGACAAATTCAAATATCATTCGTAATGATTGGCCTCAATATGACTTTCCGCAAATTGCAAGTTTTCGTCTTTTAGATAAGGCTTATCACCTTGCCAAGGATTTTGGTATGACAACGCACGTTGGAAGTGTCTTATCATCAGATGTTTTCTACTCAAACTATGGTGAAAAAAATATCGAACTTGGTAAAATGGGAGTTCTGGCTGTGGAAATGGAAGCGGCAGCTCTTTACTATCTAGCTGCTCAATATAATGTCGAAGCACTTGGCATTATGACCATTTCAGATAGTTTAGTTCATCCAGATGAAGACACAACAGCGGAAGAACGACAAACGACTTTTACAGATATGATGAAAGTCGGTTTAGAAACGCTTATTTCAGAATCATGATTGAAAATTTAGACGTCAAAGAAGAGATAATTTACGCTATTTCTCGCTATGATTATGCTCATGCTTATAAATTGACTAAAAGGCTAGATAATGTAGAAGCAAAGCTCGTTGAACTTTTGTATATCATGGCAGAGCGGAGAGAGTTGAATATCCGCCCTGCTATGGAATATCAGTTGAAAATTAGAAATGATTTTCAACTTTTTTGTCATGAGTCTGAGGAAGATGAGCAATTAGCAAATTATCTCTATGATTTAGAAGCAAAACTGAAGAATGAACAAGTGATTGATTTTATTCGTGCTGTTAGTCCAGCTATTTATCGGATTTTTATGCGTTTAATCAAGCTGGAAATTCCTGATATTGAATCCTACATTCATAATTCCAGAGAAGCGAGTTACGATCGTTGGAATTTTGAAAAGATGAAAAATACAGATCATCCTATTTTGAGTACTTTTCATGCTGAAAGTCCAGTTCATTCTTCTAGTCTGGCTAGCTTGATTTTACTGTTGGATTTACCAGAGCAAGTTAAAATCATGGTCAAAGAACTACGAAAGTTGGAGAAATCCGTTCGGAACCCATTAGCGCATTTAATTAAACATTTTGACGAAGAAGAATTGCATTCCACTACAGGTTTTTCTTCTCAATTTTTTATGGAAATATTGATTTTGTTGGCAAAAGCAACAGGCATTACTTATGACGAGGAGCAATTTTTCTTTGATCAAGTCAATCAAGTCATCAAAACATTGATAGATTGAGTGCTTTCTTTCATTATAAAATCCCATACAGTTCATTTTACTTGTATGGGATTTTTGGTTATTTAGAAGAAGAGCTGGATTCTTCTGTTGATGAGGAAGAACCGCTACTTGTTGATTCAAATTGTTCAGGGTGAAGAGCACGATAGCTTGGGGAATTAAACAGATCAACAGTTGAATTACCACCTCGTTTGCTATAAAGACTTGTAGATTCATCACCTTTTTTCTTTTCAATAGATAATAATGATTTAAGTGAGTTGGTATAAGAATAGTTCTTAGGATTCACTTTCCCTAAATCATTTCCAGCATAGAAGCGAAGCAAGTCTCCGGTTTGAATCAGGTCACTCATTTTCAACTGCTCATTAGTTGTGTTGCGGATTTTTTCCAATTCTGCCTTAGTTGTTTCATCTGGATTGGTAATTTCTTCTCCTGTTTCTGTGTAGTAAGTACGTCCACTGTAGCTAGTATACCTAGGAGTTACGAAATAGTTTGATGAACGGAAGGCAACGGTTTGTTGATGTTTTGGAGAGAGCAAATCTTGACCAACTTGTAAGTATTGTTTAGAGTCAATACCGAGCAAATGTTCCAGAGTAGGTAAAAGGTCAACTTGCCCGCCATAGGTATTAATGACTTTTCCTTTTGTCATACCAGGAATAACAACCATATAAGGAACTCTTTGGAGCATGGCATTGTCGTAGCTAGACCAAGTTTCAGAGTTTTTGCCTAGTAGTGGTGCCAGCGAAGGATTCCGTGAATTAGAGATACCGTAGTGATCACCATAAAGAACGATGATTGAATTCTCATAAAGACCAGACGCTTTTAAGTAGTCAAAGAATGATTTAACGGCAGAATCTAGATAATTGGCCGTTGCAAAATAACCATTGATTGTTTCATCCTTAGTCGAAGCAAGTGGGAAACCAGTCTCATCTCCAATCAAGCTAGTTGTATAGGGATAGTGATTAGAAACGGTGATATATTTTGCATAAAATGGTTGTTGCAAATGTTCAAGATATTTAATAGAATCTTTGAACATAATCTTATCATTCAAGCCATATTGGAATGAATTTGTTTTGTCTTGCTTAGAGAAGTAAGAAGAATCGAAGAAATAGTTATATCCCCATTGTTTGTAGGTGGTATTTCGATTCCAGAAACTACCAGCATTTCCGTGGAAAACGGCACTAGAATTATATCCATTTTTTGAGAGAATATACGGAGCAGCTTGCTGCGTGTTTGTTCCACCATAGTTTACCATAAAGGACCCCTGATTGAGACCAAATAAACCAGTTTCTAGCATGGTTTCTGCATCAGATGTTTTTCCGGCTTTTACTTGATTAAAGATATTAGAAAAAGCAAAAGTTGAGTTGGAATGATATAGTGAGTTGAGGAAAGGTGTTACTTCGTATTCTTTGCCATCAGACTTTAATTTATAATCAATCAGGAATTGTTGGAAACTTTCTAAATGAAGATAGATGACATTTCTACCTTTAGCAATTCCGTAATACTCTTTATTTGGCTCGGCATAGTGTGACTTGACGTATTCTTCAACTGGTTTCAAATCTTCAGCACTTGCTTTGGAGCGTTCTTTGTTGGCGCTATATGTCTGATTAGCACTATAGCCAAGAAAAGCTGGCAAGCCTAAAGCGCGGACAACATAATAATTAGAGAAGCCGCGCGTCAATAACTCTGGACGGTCAACTTCTGCTAAAAAGAGATTGGCTGAAAAAAGCATACTGGACAGAGCAGTAATTGCAAAGCTAGCTCGCTTGTTGAATGGCCGATCGTCTAAACGGATCCATTTTTTATAAAAAAGAAAACCTAAGATTGGAAAATCAATGATGTAAATAAAATCTCCAGGTCGGAATAGTTCAAGCGCAGCCTCTCCCAGACCAGCAGAGACACTACTTGAAGCGAGCATAGTATTGACAGTAACAAAATCACTAAACTCGCGATAATAGATAGAGTTTGAAATGAGCCAGACAAATAATAAAATGTAAAGCGCAACTGCTAGAATATAGAAAACTTTGGTGTGCTTAATATAAAGTGCCAGTCCAATCAACAGCAATCCCAATGGAAGGGGATTGAGAATCGCGAGAAAGACTTGATAGGCACCCTGAATATCAAGATTAAAGTCAACAGAATAAGCCCACATGGTTTTCAGCCAATAAAGGGTCAGTAAGGTCAAGACAAAACCTAGTCTTGTACTCATGAAGTTGAGTATCTTCCTAGTCATAGTTTTCACAAATATATACTTCCTTGTCTTATTTCCTAAAATTTTCACTACTAAGTATAACATATTTTTGATTTAAGTTGGTAATTTAAAATGTTGCATTTTCTTTTGCTAGATAAAAAACAGAGAAAGAATTTTTATCCATTGAGAATAAATAGAATTTTTACGTATGAACACATTTTTTGCAATCATTTTGTAATAAGTAGTACATTTTTTTGAGAAAATTCATAACATTTGATATAATAGAGCTTATGAAACAGCTTACGATTCCTTCTTATACTGAAGAAAACATAAAAAAAGGACGATTTGTTTTAGAAAAACAAGATTTTCCTTCACTTTCTTTTCATCATCAAGTTGTAGAATTGGTAAATGCAAAAGGAAATTTTGTAGGTATCGCATACTTATCAGCGCAAAACAAGGGTATCGGCTGGTTTATCTCACATAAGAAAGTAGTTTTTGATGTCTCGTTTTTCTGTCAGTTATTTCGGTGTGCGAAAGAAAAGCGACAAGTTTATCAACAATCAAAAGAGACAACAGCTTACCGCCTTTTTAATCAAGAAGGAGATGGTTTTGGTGGGTTGACAATAGATTTGTATCAAGAATATGCTGTTTTTTCTTGGTATAATCTCTTTGTTTACGAGATTAAAGATACTATTGTTCAAGCATTTCAGCAGGTTTTTCCAGAAGTTACAGGAGCGTATGAGAAAATTCGTTTCAAGGGTTTGAATGTTGAATCTGCTCATTTATACGGGCAAGAAGCGCCAGCATTTTTCCCAATTTTGGAAAATGGCGTTCGTTATAAAGTATTTCTAAATGATGGATTGATGACAGGAATTTTCCTTGATCAGCATGAGGTGCGTGGTAGCTTGGTAGACGGTCTAGCAGCTGGTAAGTCGCTGTTAAATATGTTTTCCTACACGGCAGCTTTTTCGGTTGCGGCAGCGATGGGAGGAGCCAGTCAGACAACCTCCGTTGATTTGGCAAAACGAAGTCGTGAGTTATCTGAAGCCCATTTTAGAGAGAATAATCTTGACTTAAGCAACCATACATTTTTTGTGATGGATGTATTTGACTACTTTAGATATGCTAAGAGACATGGTTTGACTTATGATGTAATTGTGTTAGATCCGCCGAGTTTTGCAAGAAATAAAAAACAAACTTTTTCTGTGGCGAAGGATTATCATAAGTTAATTGCTCAGTCTTTAGAAATTTTAAATCCCCAAGGGATTATCATTGCTAGTACAAATGCTGCGAATGTTTCACGTACTAAGTTTAAAAAAGAAATTGAAAAAGGTTTTGCAGGAATAAAGCACCGTTATTTGAAAGAATACGGTTTACCAGCAGATTTTACTTATAATAAAAAAGATGAAAGAAGTAATTACCTCAAGGTATTTACCATTAAGGTGAACAAATGAAATTAGTCGTATCAGTGATGCCGAAAAATTTAGAGGAAGCGCAGAATATTGATAGCTCGCGTTATGATGACGCGGACATTATTGAATGGCGTGCTGATTTTTTAGCAAAAGATGATATTTTGACCGTTGCACCTGCTATTTTTGAAAAATTTGCTGGTCGTGAATTGATTTTCACTTTGAGAACAATTGGCGAAGGTGGAAATATTGAATTGACGGATGATGAATATATTTCTACCATTAAGGAAATCTCAACGATTTATCAGCCAGACTATATTGATTTTGAATATTTTTCTCACAAAAATAGATTTGAGGAAATGTTGGATTTTCCAAATCTTGTTTTGAGCTATCATAATTTTGAAGAAACGCCTGAAAATATGATGGAAATTTTATCTGAATTGACCAGTTTGACACCAAAAGTGGTGAAAGTTTCTGTTATGGCACGCAGCGAGCAAGATGTGTTGGACTTGATGAACTATACGCGTGGTTTTAAAACCTTAAATCCAGATCAGGATTTTGTAACGATTTCCATGGGTCAAATTGGAAAGATTTCGCGGATAACAGCAGATTTGACAGGCTCGAGTTGGTCGTTTGCAAGCTTGGATGAATCCAGTGCGCCGGGTCAAATTTCTCTTGCCAATATGAAGCAAATTCAGGAGATTTTGAATGAAAATTGACGGCTATACTCGTTTAGCGGCAGTTGTTGCCAACCCAATCAAACACAGTATTTCTCCTTTTATCCATAATGCAGCATTTGAGCAAACTGGCGTTAATGGAGTTTATGTGGCTTGGGAAATCTCACAGGATGACTTGAAAGCAACTGTTGAAAATACTCGCCGCTATAATATGTTTGGAATCAATTTGTCCATGCCTTATAAACAGGCTGTGATTCCTTTTTTAGATGAAGTGACACCTGCTGCGCAGATGATTGGGGCGGTGAACACTGTCGTGAATCAAAATGGAAAATTGATTGGTTATAACACAGATGGCAAGGGATTTTTTATGAGCTTGCCTTCTTTTGTCGTCAAGGGTAAGAAAATGGTCATGCTTGGAGCTGGTGGAGCAGCGACAGCGATTATTGTTCAGGCAGCTTTAGATGGTGCTGATGAGATTTTTGTGTTTACACGGCAATCTTCTTTTGAACGCGTTTCGCAGAAAATGAAGGAAATTCAGCAGAAGATTGCAGCGAAGATTTGGGTATTACCTTTAGAAAATCAAGAATTACTACAAGAAAAAATTAATGTTTCCGCTTTATTGGTCAATGGGACCAGTTTAGGCATGGACGGTAAGGCTTTACCAATACCAAGCAGTATTCGTTTACCACATTCACTTCTTGTGGCAGATGTGATTTACCAGCCGTTTGAGACCCCATTTTTAAAATGGGCAAAAGGACAAGACGTTGAAGTAGTGAATGGCTTGGGAATGTTGTTGTATCAGGCGGCAGAAGCATTCAAATTATGGACAGGAAAAGAAATGCCGACTAAAAAGATTTGGCAGACATTGGAAAAGAAGTACAAATAAGGAGTTGCCTATGAAATTAAATGTGAATATCCCCAATCATCCTTACGATATTGTCATTGAAAAAGGGACTTTAGCTAAAGCTGGAGAATGGTTGGCAAGTTTATGGTCAGCTCAAAAGGTCGTTGTCATCACAGATAATCATGTGGCAAGTCTGTATGCTGAAACAGTTAAACGCAGCTTAGAAGTTGCTGGCTTTGAAGTGTTTGTATTTGATTTTCTGGAAGGGGAAGCTAGTAAAAATTTAACAACGGTCAATAAAGTTTATGAATTTCTCGCTAAAGCAGGGATGACCCGCAGTGATGGTATTGTTGCCTTGGGTGGCGGTGTGGTCGGTGATTTGGCTGGCTTTGCAGCTTCAACTTATATGCGAGGCGTTCATTTTGTACAGATACCGACAAGTTTGACAGCTCAGGTAGATTCTTCGATTGGTGGGAAAACAGGAGTCAACACGCCGTGGGCTAAGAACATGGTGGGTACTTTTACTCAGCCGGACGGAGTTCTGATTGACCCAGATGTTTTAAAAACTTTAGGACAACGTGAATTGATTGAAGGCATGGGAGAGGTCATCAAGTATGGTTTGATTGAGGACGTGGAGCTATGGCAGGAACTGTCTGACATGGATGGTAGTCCAGAATCCATTTTGGAGCATGCAGAAAGTATCATCTATCATTCTTGCAATGTCAAACGAAAGCTAGTAGTGGAAGACGAACTTGACAATGGTGTGCGCCTTTATCTAAATTTTGGACATACGATTGGTCATGCAGTGGAGGCGACTGCTGGTTATGGCAAAGTCATGCACGGAGAAGCCGTGGCTATTGGCATGGTTCAAGTAGCATACGTAGCAGAAAAAAAGGGGCTGATGCCTAAAGGAATTACCACAGATATTGAAAAAATGTGCTGTAAGTTTGGTCTTCCGACCGATTATCAACCTTGGCGACAAGAAGAGCTCTATCATGCCTTACTTCATGATAAGAAAGCTCGTGGAAAGACAATCAAATTAGTCATTGTTCCAGAATTAGGCGGGACTGCCATTCATCAGATTCCTTTAGAAGAGATGAAAGATTATTTAGAAAAGTAAGTGCTAAATAGCAACAACAGATGAGGTAATTAAATGAGATATTTAACTGCTGGGGAGTCACATGGACCGCGTTTGACAGCTATCATTGAAGGAGTACCAGCTGGGCTTCCTTTGACAGCTGACTATATCAATGCAGAGTTGAAACGCCGTCAGGGCGGATATGGTCGTGGAGCTCGTATGAAAATAGAGAGTGACAAAGTGGAAATTACTTCTGGTGTTCGGCATGGGCGAACCATGGGGGGACCGATTACACTCAATGTGACCAATCTAGATCATCAAAAATGGTTGGACATTATGAATGTAGCAGATGTGGAGGACAAGAAAAAAGAGCTGCGCAAGATTACTAAACCTCGTCCGGGTCATGCAGATTTGGTCGGAGGTATGAAATATCGTTTTGATGATCTGCGTAATTCATTGGAGCGCTCTTCTGCGCGTGAAACGACCATGCGGGTGGCGGTGGGAGCAGTTGCTAAGCGTCTCTTAGAAGAAATCGGAGTTGAGGTGGCTAGTCATGTCGTGACTTTCGGTGGCATTGACATTGAGATACCTGAAAATCTGACCATTTCTGAAATCAAGAAACACGCTCGTCGGTCAGAAGTTTCGATTGTCAATTCAGAGCAAGAAGAAGAAATCAAAGCCTATATTGATCAGATAAAGAAAGATGGCGACACGATTGGTGGAATTGTTGAAACCATTGTCGGTGGTGTGCCAGTTGGGCTTGGTTCCTATGTTCAATGGGATAGAAAACTAGATGCTAAAATTGCTCAAGGAGTGGTTTCTATCAATGCATTTAAAGGTGTGGAATTTGGAGTTGGTTTTGAAGCAGGGCGGCTTAAGGGCAGTCAAGTGATGGATGAAATAATCTGGTCTAAAGAGGATGGATTTACTCGTCGCACCAACAATTTGGGCGGTTTCGAGGGCGGTATGACCAACGGAGAACCTATTGTAGTGCGCGGAGTGATGAAGCCGATTCCAACTCTCTACAAGCCACTTATGAGCGTTGATATTGAGACACATGAGCCTTATAAGGCAACGGTGGAGCGAAGCGATCCGACAGCTCTTTCAGCTGCTGGTGTTGTTATGGAAGCTGTTGTTGCAACAGTGCTTGCAACTGAGGTTTTGGAGAAATTCTCTTCGGATAATCTAGAAGAATTAAAAGAAGCCGTTCAACAATACCGCAATTATGTGAAAGGATTTTAATGCTCACCTATATTTTTACAATGACTTTGGTCGGAATTTTTGCAGGAATTTTGGGAGCTTTGCTAGGACTTGGAGGTGGAATTGTTATTACGCCTGTGCTGACTCTTTTATTTGGGGTGGACATCAAGTATGCAGTCGGAGCTTCTATTATTGCGGTTTTAGCAACTAGTTCAGGTTCTGCGATTGCCTATCTCAAAGATGACATGCTCAATCTGCGCATTGCCATGTTTTTGGAAATTTTCACAACTTTAGGAGCTTTTGTAGGCGCTATGTTATCAGTAATAACAGATTCACAAGTCCTTTTCTTACTTTATGGCGCTCTCATGCTCTTTCAAGCATTTAATATGTACCAGAAGATTCATGACAAAAAGGACAATCAGAGTGTGAGTCACAATGATGCTATCGCAGAGAAATTAAATCTCGGTGGTGAATATTTTGACAAAGGTCTCAATCAAACAATCAAGTACCAAGTGACCAATGTCCCTGGTGGCTCTGTTGTCATGTTTTTTGCTGGTGTTATGTCGGCGCTTTTAGGAATTGGTGCGGGTGCTTTCAAAGTATTGGCCATGGATACTGTTATGAAAATGCCCTTAAAAGCTAGTTCAGCGACTTCTAACTTTATGATGGGAGTGACAGGAACGGCTTCAGCTATCTTTTATCTTTTTGTAGGGCAAATCAATCCGGTATTGGTTACGCCAATCGCCTTAGGTGTTTTAGCAGGTTCTTTCATCGGAAGCCGCATCATGCCTTATGTGCCTGTAAAAGTATTGCGCTGGATTTTTCTAGTCGCTTTATTAGCTCTGGGTGTGCAGATGTTTATACGAGGTATGCAATGACAGATAAAATGCAAAAAGAAGAGCTGGATTTGGTCATGGGGAAAATTCTTCGCATAGGAATTTTTCTCTCCATTCTTTTTATGTTTATTGGCTTGGTTCTTTACCTTTTTAGTGGTCAGCAGGTCATTTCTTTAAAAAATTTGGAACAGTTTAATCCAGTTGCCTATGTGAAGAGCCATTCCATTTTTGATGCAGTGACGTTTATGTTACTAGGGGCTTTTATGCTTATTTTGACACCGATTTTTCGAGTGATTTCAACTTTTATCATTTTTGTCAAAACAAAAGATAAAATGTATACGATTTTCACAGCGATTGTTATGGTTATTATTTTAGTATCGATTGTTCTGGGATTTATCGTTGAGCCAAAGTAAGGAGTAAGCATGGTAAAGAAAGTTATTTATATTGCGGGCCTTGGTTTGATTGGTTCATCAATTGCACTTGGAATTCGACGTGATCATCCAGACTATACTATATTAGGTTACAATCGTGGAGAAGAATCCCGAAAAATTGCCCTTGAAAAAGGCATGGTAGATCAAGTGACCGATCGGTTTGCTGAATTTGCTCCTCTGGCAGATGTGATTATTCTTGCTGTCCCTATCAAGCAAACCATTGAGTTTATCAGGCAATTAGCAACTCTAGATTTGAAAAAAGATGTGATTATCTCAGATGCAGGTTCTACCAAAGCTGAAATTGTAACTGCCGCTGAAGAAGCTCTAAAGGAAAAAACTATTCGATTTGTAGGTGCTCATCCGATGGCTGGTAGTCATAAGTCAGGTGCTAGTGCAGCAGATGTAAACCTCTTTGAAAATGCCTATTATATTTTTACTCCGTCTCATTTGACGAAAGAAGGCACGATAGCAGAAATGAAGAATCTCTTATCTGGTCTGCATGCTCGCTTTATCGAGATTGATGCCAAAGAGCATGACCGGGTCACCAGCCAGATTAGTCATTTTCCGCATATCCTCGCTTCTAGTCTTATGGATCAAGCCGCTGCCTATATTCAACAGCACGAAATGACGCAGCATTTCGCTGCTGGGGGATTTCGTGATATGACACGGATTGCAGAAAGTGAACCGAGCATGTGGACTTCGATTTTATTGACAAATCCAGATGCCATTTTAGAGAGGATTGAAGATTTTAAGAAGCGATTGGATACTATTTCACTTGCTATTCAGAATAAAAATGAAGATGTGATTTGGAATTTCTTTCAGCATGGTCGCCAAGTGCGAAAAGCTATGGAAATTCATAAACGAGCAGGTGTGGATAGCTTTTATGACATTTTCATCAATGTTCCCGATGAAGAAGATGCTGTTTTAGGAGTGTTGGAACTTCTAAGGGGAACATCCATTGTCAATATTCACATTAACGAAGAAAATCGCGAAGATATTAACGGAATTTTGCAAATTACCTTTAAAAATCGCGAAGATTTGGAAAAATCTGCTAAAATAATAAGAGAAAAGACACACTATCAAGTCTTTTTAGATTAAGGAGGAAAACTATGTCAAATATTTATGATTTAGCGAATGAATTAAGCCGTACTCTACGTGACCTTCCTGAGTACAAAGCCGTTGTCGAAAGCAAAAAAGCAGTAGATGCTGATAGTGAAGCAAAGAACCTTTTAAAGGACTATCTAGCTTTCCAACAAGAACTGCAAGCTATGGCGCAATCAGGTCAAATGCCAACGCAAGAAGTGCAAGACAAGATGAAGTCGTTTGGGGATAAGATTCAAGGCAATCCTGCCCTGACTGAATTTTTCAATAAACAACAACAATTATCTATTTACTTGGCTGATATTGAACGCATCATTTTTAATCCAGTTCAAGAATTGTTGAAATAAGGTTATGATTCAAGCTGATTCAAGATTTTGGTCAGCTTTTTATGTGCATGAAATCCATAGGAGAAGAAAGGATGCAATAAATACGAGAGTATTTTCTGAATATTTCCACTAAATACTTGTATTTTACTAATTTTTGAGTATAATGAAATGTATCAACTAGACAGATTTTCAGTTTAATGGTGAAGCTGAACGGTGTATTGTATGGAGGTGCTTTATGTCACGCAAAATTGCGATTATTGGTATGGGAAATGTTGGTGCCGCAGTCGCGCATGGTCTGATTGCGCAAGGAGCCTTTGATGATTATGTGTTGATTGATAAAAATGAAGCAAAAGTCAAAGCAGATGCACTTGACTTTCAGGACGCCGCAGCCAATTTGAATCATCACGCAAATATTATTGTTAATGATTATCAGGCGTTGGCAGATGCGGATGTGGTGGTGTCGGCACTGGGCAATATCAAATTACAAGATAACCCCAACGCCGATCGATTTGCGGAATTACCCTTTACATCTAAGGAAGTTCCTTTTGTCGCTGAACAATTGAAAAAAGTTGGATTTACAGGGATTATCATTGTTATTAGTAATCCAGTAGATGTCATTACTAGTCTTTATCAACACTATACTGGTCTGCCTAAAGAGCGTGTTATTGGAACGGGAACGCTGCTGGACACAGCTCGTATGAAACGTGCAGTTGGTGTTCGCTTTGGGGTTGACCCTCGAAGCGTTTATGGCTACAATCTTGGAGAACATGGGAATTCTCAATTTACAGCTTGGAGCCAAGTACGGATAAAAGGGCAACCGATTTCTAAATTTGCTTCGGTCGAGGAGTTGGATGAAATTGCTCTAGAAGCCCTTAAGGGAGGGCATACCGTTTTTTATGGCAAAAAATACACATCTTATGGTATTGCGAGCGCAGCTATCCGTTTAGCAGTAGCCCTTGTATCGGATTCGCATGAAGAATTGCCAGTATCAAATTATTATCAGCCATTAGACACCTACCTGAGTTATCCAGCGATTGTAGGACGTGAGGGAATTCTTGAGCAAGTCAAACTTAGTTTAACGGAAAAAGAGGAAGAAAAATTAGCGTATTCTGCACAATTCATCAAGCAAAAATTTGCAGAAAGTTTATAATTTTAAGAGGGTGAGGAAAAGTTGAATTCAACGAAATGAAGCCTTTTCCCCGCTCTCTTTTGTTTCCCTCCTCTTTTTATGGTACAATATGTAAAAAGAATCAGGTATGAGGTTTTCTATGCAGTTACGTACAAATGCAAAGGGGTTAGCTGGGTGCATTCGTGTGCCAGGTGATAAGTCTATTAGTCATCGATCGATTATGTTTGGTAGTTTGGCCAAGGGAGTGACAACGGTTCACGATATTTTGCGTGGTGAAGACGTCTTATCCACCATGCAAGTTTTTCGTGATTTAGGTGTTCAAATTGAAGATGACGGCAATGTAGTAACGATTCATGGAGTGGGTTTTGCTGGTCTTCAAGCGCCGACAAACAAACTGAATATGGGAAATTCTGGAACCTCCATTCGCTTGATTTCAGGTGTATTAGCTGGGCAAGATTTTGCGGTGGAAATGTTTGGCGATGATAGTTTATCTAAACGTCCTATGGATCGCATAACGGTTCCTCTTCGTCAAATGGGGGTGCAAATCGCTGGACGAACCAATCGTGATTTGCCACCGCTCACCATTCATGGGAATAAGAACTTACAGCCTATTCATTATACCTTGCCTGTGGCATCTGCTCAGGTTAAATCTGCTTTGATATTTGCAGCTTTACAAGCTCAGGGCGAGTCTGTCATTGTGGAAAAAGAAATGACCCGCAATCATACAGAAGATATGATTAAACAATTTGGCGGTCAGATTTCTGTCAATGGAAAGGAAATCCGCATTCAAGGTGGACAAGAGTTTACTGGACAGAACGTGTTGGTACCAGGAGATATTTCTAGTGCGGCTTTCTGGATAGTAGCAGGACTTATCATTCCCAATTCTAAGATTATTTTGGAAAATGTTGGTATCAATGAAACACGGACTGGCATTTTGGATGTTGTTAAAGCTATGGTTGGAAATATAAACTTGTCCAATATAGACAGAGTTACTAAGTCTGCTACTATAACGATAGAGACATCTGAATTAGTCGGCACAGAAATTGGCGGAGAAATTATTCCACGTTTAATTGATGAATTGCCCATCATTGCACTTTTGGCTACTCAAGCTAAGGGGCAAACGGTGATTCGTGATGCAGAGGAACTAAAAGTAAAAGAAACAGACCGTATCCAAGTTGTGGCAGATGCACTAAATAGCATGGGGGCTGATATTACTCCGACAGAAGACGGCATGATTATCAAAGGGAAAACGTCTCTTCACGGTGCTAAAGTTCATACATTTGGTGACCACCGAATTGGCATGATGACGGCTATTGCAGCTCTTTTGGTGAACGACGGTCAAGTCGAGTTGGTGCGCGCCGAAGCTATCAATACGAGCTATCCAAATTTCTTTGCTGATTTGGAGGACTTACTTCATGGCTAAGATTTTGATTGGTTTCATGGGGGCTGGAAAGTCAACGATTGCTAGCTTGCTAGATGAAAATTTTATCGATATGGATGAGCTTTTATCAGAGAAACTGGAAATGCCAATTAAAGAATATTTTGAGCAGTATGGCGAAGCAGCTTTTCGGCAAAAAGAAAGTGAATTATTAAAAGAATTGCTACAGTCAGAACAAGTCATCTCAACTGGTGGTGGCATCATCAGCAATGCTCAAAATCGCGAGTTGTTAAAGCAGAACGCTGAAAATATTTATTTAAAAACAGATTTTGAGACACTTTATCAGCGTCTTGAAGAGGATCAAGAACACCAGCGCCCACTTTATTTGAACAATAGCAAAGCTGATTTGAAAAATCTTTTCGAGCAACGTCAGACTTGGTATGAAGAAGTGGCTACAAAAGTTATTGATGTGACTACTCTGACGCCTAAACAAATCGTGGAGGTGTTGCAATGAAAATTGGATTTTTAGGTCCGAAAGGGTCTTTTTCTCATCATGTGGCACAAGAAGCTTTTCCAGCAGATACGTTAGTGGCTTTTGAAAATATCACGGAAGTTGTAAAAGCCTACGAGACAGGAGAAGTGGATTATTCTGTAGTGCCAGTTGAAAATTCAATTGAAGGAAGCGTTCATGAAACATTGGACTACCTTTTTCATCAGGCAGCCATTCATGCTGTGGCAGAAATCGTCCAGCCAATCAAGCAACAATTATTGGCAACGGCAGCTGATAAGCCAATAGAAAAAATCTTTTCTCATCCGCAGGCAATTGCGCAGGGGAAAAAATATGTTCGCCAGCATTATCTACAAGCTAAAATCGAAATAACAGCTAGCACAGCTTATGCGGCTCGTTTTGTGGCTCAGCATCCAGAAGAAAATTATGCAGCTATTGCGCCAAGGAGTGCAGCTAGTGAATACGGTCTGCAGATTATTGCAGAGAATATTCAAGAAATGGCTGAGAATTTCACCCGTTTTTGGTTGCTGGGACAGTTGATTCCGACTTTGCCATTATATCCTAAGGAAAAGAAAATAACGCTTGCTTTGACTTTGCCAGACAATTTACCCGGTGCTTTATATAAAGCTCTTGCAACTTTTGCTTGGCGGGGAATTGATTTGACAAAGATTGAAAGCCGCCCGTTGAAGACCGCTTTGGGAGAATATTTTTTCATTGTGGACATCAATAATGAAAAAGAGGATTTAGTGTCATTTGCGATGAGAGAGCTAGAAGCAATTGGCATTACTTATAAAATTTTAGGAAAATACACCGTTTATACTATTTCAGAACAGTAGATTGGAGCAATCATGGATAAAAAATCAGATAATCTCAGCCACCATGAGCAGTTGAGACTGGACTATCTTTACAAAAATATCCATTATTTAAATGAACGCGAGAAAAAAGAATATCAATATCTTCTTAGAAAGCAAGAAGGAGACCAAAGAGTAGAGTCAGCTCGTGAAGCAAGAGCTACCTTTTCTGACCAACAAGTGCCTGAGAATTTTGGTTACACCGAGCAGGGACTCCCTCAATATCCAGAGAGAAGTCGCCGTAATAAACGATTTAAATCAGAGCGTATACCAACTAATGCGGCTGAAAGTGTTGTAGAAAATACACCCAAGCCTAAAAAGGAAAAGCGGCATAGAAAAATACGTGTGAAGCGGATTCTAGCTTGGCTTGCTTTAATTTTGGTTCTCATTGTAGGGGGCATGTTGTTCATGTTTATAAAAGGCTTGAACACTTCAAAAAACAACCCAAATGCCAAAGCTGCCCAAACAGAAGTCTTTAATGGGAAAGATACCAAAGACGGTGTGAATATACTTATTTTGGGTACAGATGGACGAATTGGTCAATCTTCTTCTGAAACGCGGACAGATTCGATCATGGTCTTAAATGTCGGTGGAAAAAATAAAAAAATGAAGCTCGTCAGTTTCATGAGAGATACGCTCGTTCACATTGATGGAGTCAGTCAAGGTTCTGGTTATGATCAAAAGTTAAATGTAGCATATGCCATTGGGGAGCAAAATAACAATCAAGGCGCTGAATTAGTACGTCAAGTGCTGAAAGACAATTTTGATATTGACATTAAATATTATGCCTTGGTTGATTTTTCAACTTTTGCGACAGCTATTGATACCCTTTTCCCAAATGGTGTTGAAATGAATGCGAATTTCTCGACTATCAATGGCGAAAAAGTGAGTGAAGTTCAGGTGCCAGATGACCTCAATATGAAAGACGGCGTGGTCCCAGAGCAGACGATTAAGGTTGGCAAACAGCGAATGGACGGACGCACGCTTTTGAATTATGCGCGTTTCCGTAAGGATGACGAAGGAGATTTCGGCCGAACACGTCGCCAACAAGAGGTGATGAGCGCGATTATTCAGCAAGTCAAAGACCCAACGAAGCTTTTTACAGGCTCTGAAGCGCTTGGAAAAGTATTTGCTTTAACCTCGACCAATGTTCCGTATAGTTTTTTACTAACGCACGGCTTGTCTTCTCTTACCAACGCTCGTAATGGTGTTGAAAAGGTGACCATTCCTGAAAATGGAGATTGGATAGATGCCTATGATATGTATGGCGGTCAAGGCTTACTAGTTGATTTTGAAGCCTATAAAGCAAAATTAGCACAATTAGGACTCAGATAAATGATATAATAGAAAGTGATGATGCGGTCGCTTTCTTTTTTTGGGAAATGGCAGAGATGATAGAAAGAGAAATATATGTTAAAAAAGAATGATGTGATAGAAGTTGAAATTGTGGATTTGAGCCATGACGGTGCAGGAGTGGCTAAGGCAGAGGGGTTGGTTTTCTTTGTAGAGAATGCTCTGCCTACGGAACGTATCCGTATGCGCATACTGAAAGTCAATAAAAAAATTGGTTTTGGCAAGGTAGAAGCCTATCTGACGAAATCCCCTTATCGAAACGAAGATGTTGATGTGGCTTATCTGAGGACAGGTATTGCTGACCTTGGGCATCTAAAATATAGTGAGCAAATGAAGTTTAAAACCAAGAAAGTTAGAGATAGTCTTTACAAGATTGCTGGAATTGCAGATATCGAAGTGGCACCAACCCTTGGTATGGAGCACCCACTACATTATCGAAACAAAGCGCAGGTTCCTGTTCGCCGTGTCAATGAACAACTGGAAACGGGATTTTTCCGAAAAAATTCGCACGATTTAATGCCAATTGAGGATTTTTATATTCAGGATCCAGTTATTGACCAAGTCGTTTTGGCAGTGCGGGATTTGTTGCGTCGTTTTGACCTGAAACCTTACGATGAGAAAGAGCAATCTGGTCTGATTCGTAATATTGTGGTTCGTCGTGGACATTACTCTGGTGAAATCATGGTTATTTTAGTGACAACTCGTCCCAAAATTTTCCGTATTGATCAGTTGATAGAGCGATTAGTTGCGCAATTTTCGGCTATTAAGTCTGTCATGCAAAATATTAACAACCAGCCAGGTAATGCGATTTTGGGGAAGGAATTTCGTGTACTGTATGGACAAGATTATATTACTGACCGCATGCTAGAGAATCACTTTCAAATTGCTGCCCCAGCATTTTACCAAGTCAATACAGAGATGGCAGAGAAGCTGTATCAAACGGCGATTGATTTCGCTGAGTTAAGTACAGAGGATATTGTAGTGGATGCCTATTCGGGGATTGGCACCATTGGATTGTCAGTTGCGAAACATGTCAAAGAAGTCTATGGCGTGGAGGTCATCCCCCAAGCAGTTGAAAATAGCAAAAAGAATGCTGAGCTAAACGGTATTAGCAATGCCCATTATATTTGTGATTCAGCAGAAAATGCTATCAAAAAATGGCTGAACCAAGGTATAAAACCTAGTATCATCATGGTCGACCCACCACGTAAAGGCTTGACTGAAAGTTTTATCAAATCAAGCGTCAGTATGAATCCAAAGAAAATCGTCTATATTTCCTGCAATGCCGCCACCATGGCACGTGACATCAAGCTCTATCAAGAACTAGGCTATAAACTCACAAAAGTTCAGCCAGTGGATTTATTTCCAATGACGCATCATGTGGAGACGGTAGCGTTATTGTCCAAACTTGATGTCGACAAACATATAGATGTTGAAATTAAGCTTGATGAGCTTGATTTGACAAGTGCTGAAAGTAAAGCGACTTATGCACAAATCAAGGAATATATATTGGAAAAATTTGATTTAAAGGTTTCGACACTCTATATTGCACAGATTAAAAAGAAATGTGGAATTGTACTGAGGGAGCATTATAATAAATCAAAAAAAGAGAAACAGGCTATTCCACAATGCACACTGGAAAAAGAGGAAGCTATTATGGATGCGTTAAAGCATTTTAAAATGATTTAGTAGAAATGGAGGGTATTTATGAGATGGATAATAAAAATAATCTTATTTCCAATCAGCTTGCTGCTGAGTATCCTTACTGCCTTTCTGACATTTATACTTGGCATAGGAACAACTATTCTGTATTTCTTAATGCTGATGTGTATAGTTGCTGCAATAGGATCATTTATGCAAAAAGATATATCACTTGGCATTGAGGCATTGGTATTAGGATTTTTGTTAAGTCCTTATGGAATACCGATGGTCGGAGCAGCTGTTATAGCATTCCTTCAGGGAATCAATGAAGCAATAAAATCAATCTAAAAAAATTCATACAAATGGTTACCAAAGGCGATAGAAGAAAAACTATCGTCTTTTTCTTTGCCAATTTTTTGGGGAGGAGGTGAAGCGATGGACTTTGACTATTTCTATAACAGAGAAGCAGAAAGATTTAACTTTCTAAAAGTACCTGAAATATTGGTAGACGGAGAAGAATTTAAGGGACTGTCTGCTGAAGCAATTATCCTTTATTCTATGCTTTTGAAACGAACAGGAATGTCCTTTAAGAATAATTGGGTGGACAAGGAAGGCAGAGTATTTATCTATTTCACAGTCGAAGAAATTATGAGAAGAAGAAATATCTCAAAGCCGACAGCTATAAAAACATTAGATGAACTCGATATGAAAAAAGGAATCGGACTGATTGAAAGAGTAAGGCTTGGGCTTGGTAAGCCGAATGTCATATATGTTAAAGACTTTATGAGCATATTAGCGGTAAAAGAAAATGACTTTCAGAAGTCAAAAAACTTAACTTCAGAAGTAAAAGATTTTAACCTCAGAAGTAAAGAAAATGAACTTCAGGAAGTTCAAAATCTTGACTCTAACTATATAGAGAATAATAAGAGTAAGTATAGTAAGAGAGAATATAGTTTTGGTGTAAACGGACTTGGAACATTTCAAAATGTATTTTTAGCTGCTGAAGATATATCCGATTTACAAATCATAATGAACTCACAGCTTGATAATTACATTGAAAGGCTATCTGCATATATCAAAAGCACCGGAAAGACATATAAAGACCATAAAGCAACAATCCTTTCTTGGTTCTATAAAGATCAGGGGAGAGGAAAAGAAGTGAAAACATCAAATATACCGACATGGGAAGAATATGATAAAGGAGAACACCTATGATGAAAGAATTGGAAAAAGTAATGATAGAGGATGTAGAGTACTCTTATGATCCTGAAAAAGAGTATATCAAAGATGGACACGCCTATTGCAAAGTCTGCCATGAAAGAAAAGACGGAAAAGTGATGGAGTTCTTTGATAACAAGATGATATTTAAGATTTCTTGTAAATGCGATAGAAATAGAGAAGCAAAAGAAAAAGAAAGACAAAAGCAGATGGAGATTGAACGATTAAAGAGTAGCTGCTTTAACTCGATTATTCAGTGGTCATACACATTTGAAAATTATCAGGGAGAAGAAAATCAAAGCCTTATCATTGCAAAGAACTTTGTAAAAAAATATGAGGAAATGAAAAAAGAAAACATCGGACTCCTTTTTTATGGCTCAGTAGGTAGCGGAAAGACCTATCTTGCCTGCTCCATTGCAAATAGCCTTATTGAACAGTATCGAATAAGCGTTAAAATAAGAAATTTTTCACAGATTATCAATGAACTGCAAAAGGGAGGATTTGATTTTGACAAGAACGCATATATAGAATCGCTTGTGAATACGTCTGTTCTTATCTTGGATGATTTAGGAATTGAAAGAGATACAAGCTATGCTAAAGAGCAGGTATATAACATTGTGAATAACAGGTATTTAAAACAGAAACCGACTATTTTCACCACAAACCTTTCTTACGACACAATTGTAAATTGTACAGAAAGTGTGGAGTATCAGAGGATTTATTCACGAATTATAGAGATGTGTATTCCTGTTATGGTTGTAGGAGAAGATTTTAGAAAGGCTATTCAAAAGGATAAGCTGGCTCGTAATAAAGAGAGGTTACTGAACGGAGGTGAGAGAACTTGATCAATGAAGAAATAGCAAGAAAAACGCTGAATATGGAAGTAAGAGCTGCTAAAGTAACAGGAAAGCTAATTCTGAACTTATTAAAGAAACTGATGAAAGAAGCAGAAAAGCTTGGAGGATTTGAAAAACTTGTAAATAGCAACGGAAATGAAGTAAAGCTAAAAGATATGGTTAAAAAGGGACAGCTTGAAGAAATTCCGGTTGAAGAAGCAGAGCTTAAGGAACTGAAAAAAGAACTTAATCGGTATGGCGTAAAGTTTTCAGTCATGAAAGATAAGGAGAGTGGGAAATATTCAGTATTCTTTCAAGCTAAAGATATGAAGGTTATGGAGAAAGCCTTTAAGCATGCCCTGTCAGAATCGGAAAAGAAAACGGAAAGAAAAGAATCTATCCATAAGAATATTGAAAAGTTCAAGGAAATGGCTAAAAACTCTGTTTCCAAAGATAAAATCAAGAATAAACAAAAGGAGCAGAGCCTATGATAGATAAGATATTAAAGGACATCAAAGGCTTATTTAAGGTGCAGGATAAGGTAAAGTTTCTAAAGCAGAATATTCCCTATCTTGCATTTTTCTATTTAGGAAACATCTTTTCAAATCATGTAAGAAGCTATGTTGGAGGAGATGTGATAGATAAAATATTTCAGGGGATATTGGAGCTTAACACAATGAGCTTTCTTCCGAGTATTCATCCGGCGGATATTTTAATAGGTATAGGAGTGGCTACTTTAATCAAATTCATTGTCTATACAAAAGGGAAAAACGCTAAAAAGTTTAGGCAGGGAAAAGAGTATGGATCGGCAAGATGGGGAACTAAAAAAGATATAGAGCCATATATGGATGAAAAGTTTCAAAATAATATTTTGCTTACACAAACTGAGCGATTAACAATGAATGGTAGACCGGCTAATCCAAAGTATGCGAGAAATAAAAATGTGCTTGTTATCGGTGGTTCAGGAAGTGGAAAAACCCGATTTTATGTAAAACCAAACCTTATGCAAATGCACAGTAGTTATTGCGTAACCGATCCGAAAGGAACGATAGTCCTTGAGTGCGGCAAGATGCTTGAGAATAATGGCTATGAGATTAAAATCTTAAATACCATTAACTTCAAAAAGTCCATGAAATACAATCCCTTTGCCTATATCCGTTCTGAGAAAGACATTCTGAAATTGGTGCAGACAATCATAGCAAATACGAAAGGAGAGGGCGAAAAAGCAGGTGAAGATTTTTGGGTCAAAGCTGAAAAGCTCTACTATACAGCCCTTATCGGCTACATCTTCTATGAAGCTCCAAGAGAAGAAAAGAACTTTGCAACACTTCTCGATATGATAGACGCTTCAGAAGTTAGAGAAGATGATGAAACCTATATGAATCCGATAGACAGACTCTTTGAAGCACTGGAAAAGAAAGAGCCTACACACTTTGCAGTCAAGCAATATAAAAAGTACAAATTGGCTGCGGGAAAAACGGCAAAATCTATTCTTATCTCTTGTGGTGCAAGACTTGCTCCATTTGATATTAGGGAACTTAGGGACTTGATGAAAGAAGATGAACTTGAGCTTGATACCCTCGGAGATAGAAAGTCAGCACTCTTTGTTATTATCTCTGATACAGACGATACTTTTAACTTTGTAGTTTCCATTATGTACTCACAACTTTTTAATCTCTTATGTGATAAGGCAGATGATGTATATGGCGGACGATTACCTGTTCATGTGAGATGCTTGCTTGATGAATTTGCAAACATCGGCTTAATTCCAAAGTTTGAGAAACTTATAGCAACAATCCGTTCCAGAGAAATATCAGCAAGTATCATACTTCAAGCACAATCTCAGTTAAAGGCAATCTATAAGGATAATGCCGATACAATCGTAGGTAACTGTGATAGTACCTTGTTCCTTGGTGGCAAGGAGAAAACTACACTAAAAGAATTGTCTGAAACACTGGGAAAAGAAACGATAGATTTATATAACACATCGGAAACAAGGTCAAATCAAAAGTCTTTCGGACTTAATTATCAAAAGACAGGTAAGGAACTGATGAGCCAAGATGAGATTACTGTAATGGACGGTAGTAAATGTATTTTTCAGCTTAGAGGTGTAAGACCTTTTCTTTCAGATAAATTCGACATCACAAAGCATAAGAACTATAAGTTCTTAGAAGATTATGACAAGAAGAATGTGTTTGATATTGAAGAATATATAAAGAGAAAAGGCAAGGTTAAGCTTAATAGAAATACGGTAATTACAAGATTGTAAGATTTACTGTTATAACTATATGGTCGAGGGTATATTTGATATAATAGAGCTAGATAAATTTGAATTTGTGGAGGTTTTCTATGAAGTATGAAGAAATTAAATTAAATATTTCAAATGATAAAATTAGCAATTACAAAGTATTTAAAGGGATGAAGCTGTATTCTGAAATATTTAAATCCGAAGATGAAAAGAAGTTAATAAATAAAAGAGTATTTGTAACTCCAAAAGGAAACTATGTTTATTATGAAAGGACAGATATAAATTGGAACTATTGGTCAGATAAAACAAGATATGATTCGAGTTTTGAATTAAGTGATATAAAACATAATATAGTATTTGAAGTATCAACAGAATTGACTAAGTTTACAAAATATTTAGGAGAAGAAGTAGTCAAAAAAATTATGTTTAAAGAAAAAAATGGAGAAATAGTAGAAGTACTGGATATTTAGTACATCTTGAACTCCCTAGTTATTAGATTAAATAAATTTGGAATTTTGGAGGTATCCGTTTATGAAATGGTATAATTATACGGCTAAACAAGAAAAAAGAAATTTTCAAAAAGTAATTGCTGTATGAATAGTAGGTGCAATTTTAATTCTACTTATTCGTATAGTTTTTCATACTATTTTGTAAGTAAAATATAAATCCCAGTTTGTTGAACTGAAAAATTGAATACTAAATGCGTAAGACGATAGAAAAGAAAAAAATCTATCGTCTTTTTTCATACCTATTTTCAATTTATATTGCGATCAATAAATAGGGGAAACTCACTAATTAGCGAACTAGTATTTCAAGTACCTTTCACTAATATATACACGACAAAATGCTAATTCACTTAAATATGTTAAAGACAATAAAGGAGATAAGATGATAAGGATCAGAAGTCCCACTAAGAAAAAACTAAATAGTAAGAGTATCAGCGATTGGAAAAGAAATACTCCAGTCGCTTTTTTATTGAATTGAAAAGGAGAAATTTTTAATGAAGCAGGAAATGATTAACATCAACGCCAACTTAGTGGCGGAGCCTACCTTCTCAAGTTTTGAAAATGAAGGAGAGAAAGTGGAAGTTGCAAACTTCACGCTTGTAAAAAAGTACGGTAAAGGCAAGGAGTACATCAACTGTGCAGCCTATGGAGAAAAAGCAGAGAAGGCAAATGACTTTGAAAAAGGTGATTTAATCCACATCTTTGGCTACTTTAAGAAGCGTGAAAAAGAGGGAAAGACTTACAAAAACTTTGTAGTGAAGTCCTACAACAAAATTGAAAAGAAAGAAGAAAATGAGGAGGAATAACTTATGGCATTTTTTACACAGGCAGTTAATGTATTAAAGATTTTGGTTATGGCAGTAGGTGCAGGACTTGGAGCATGGGGCGTTATCAACCTGATGGAAGGATATGGTAATGACAATCCCGGTGCTAAGAGCCAAGGTATTAAGCAGCTTATGGCTGGAGGAGGTATCGTTCTTATCGGACTTAAGCTCATTCCACTACTTGCGGGTGTACTCAATTAAGAAGAAAAGGAGAGCTTAGATGTTTGGAATATTCGACAAGATAGAAGAATTCTTTAAGGAGCTTCTACTGGGCGGTATTCAAGCAAACTTAGAGTCCATGTTTCTTGACATCAACGATAAAGTTGGTGCAGTTGCAACAGATGTAGGAAAAACTCCTATGGGATGGAACGGAGATGTATTTGCCTTTATCAAAAGCATTAACGATTCCGTTATCATTCCAATAGCGGGACTAATCATCACAGCAGTTCTTTGTATCGAGCTTATCAATATGGTAATGCAAAAGAACAATATGCACGATACAGATACCTTTGAATTTTTCAAGTACATCATCAAGATGTGGATTGCTGTATGGTTAGTATCCCATGCCTTTGAGTTTTCAATGGCAGTTTTTGATGTGGCACAGCACATGGTAAATAAGGCGGCAGGGGTGATAAATACCTCTGCCACCGTTTCCGGAGATCAGATAGTAGCAATGATGGATACCCTAAAAGAAAAGGGGCTTGGAGAACTTGTCATGATTCTCTTTGAAACCTCACTCATCAAGGTTGCTATACAGGTAATATCCGTTGTGATTATGCTTGTAGTTTACGGAAGAATGTTTGAGATTTATGTTTACTCATCGGTTTCAGCCATTCCATTTGCCACAATGGGAAACAAGGAGTGGGGACAGATTGGAACAAAATACATCAAAGGACTATTTGCACTTGGACTACAAGGACTCTTTTTAATGGTTTGTCTTGGAATTTACGCAGTTTTAGTTAAGACGATTAAGATAACAGATATCCACACAAGTACAATGACGATACTTGGCTATGCGGTTTTGCTGGGGTTAATGATGCTAAAGAGCGGAACACTGGCCAAAAGCGTATTAAATGCACATTAAAAGAAAGGAAAGATAGTATGGATAAAAGAAAAACAGTATTTACAGCAGTAGTAATTGGAGCAGGCATTATGGCGATAATTGATAGAATCAGGCTTCATAATAAGGTGGAAGAATTGGAAGAAAGAACAGATGACATCGGTCGCTGCCATAATGATTTTTACCTAATGCAGCAAAGATATAACAAGAACACAGACGAACAGCTTGCGACTATTCAGGAAGAAATCGGCTCTGTATATGAACACTTTGAGGAGCTGTCAAAGGGTAAAGAAGATGGGAGGTAAGATATGGCATATGTACCAATCCCTAAAGACTTAAATAGGGTAAAGACAAAGGTTGCTTTTAACCTAACGAAAAGGCAGCTCATAGGCTTCACACTTGCAGGACTGGTTGGAATACCAGTCTATTTATTTATAAGGAAGTTTGTGCCAAATGACATAGCTGTCATATTCCTTATCGTGTCCACGCTTCCTATCTTTTTCATCACACTATTTGAAAAGGACGGACTGACCTTTGAGAAATATTTTAAGCACATCTACCTTCATAAGTTTTATCAGCCAAAAAAGAGAGTGAGAAAGGAGGTTTACCTTGAACAAGAAAAGAAAAATTCAGCAAATAAAACTCATGCAAAACGAAAAGGCATTGAGAAGTCAAAAGCGGGACTTAAAGAAAAGTAATTGCAAGTCAAAAAAAGATAAGGGAGGAATCCTTGACCTTATCTTTAAGAAAGAACCGAAAAGATATACGGTAGAAGATACCATTCCCTATCTAAGGCTTTTAAAAAGCGGAATATGCCAGCTTGATGAAAGGCACTTCAGTAAAAGTATAGCCTTTCAGGACATTAACTATCAGCTTGCCTTAGATGAAGATAGGGACTTGATTTTTAATCAGTTTGCAAACTTTCTAAATTCCTTTGATCCGAGCATCAGCATTGAGTTTTCATATATCAATCAACTCGGACGAAACGAAGAAATGAAGTCGGCAATTCAGATACCGGATAAAAAGGACGGTTTTGACGATATACGCTTTGAATTTAGAGAGATGCTTAAAAGCCAGATTGTAAAGGGAAATAACGGACTTAAAAAATCAAAGTATGTAACCTTTACAGTGGAAGCGGATAATTTAGAACAGGCAACATCAAAACTTGAAAGACTGGAGATAGATATATTATCTAATCTAAAGAGCATGGGTGTGAGAGCAGAAAGCCTAAACGGAGAAGAAAGGCTAAAGATACTTCATGATGTTTTAAATCCGAATAAGACCTTTGAATTTTCCTACAAAGACCTAAAGAAAAGAGAAAGCACAAAGACATATATTGTGCCTGATGAGTTTAACTTTACACCGAGTAGATACTTTAAGTTTGGCAAATTCATTGGAGCAACAAGTCATTTTCAAATCCTTGCCAGTGAGCTTTCAGATAGGATGTTATCCGAGTTTTTGGATATTGACGATAACATCAATATTTCCTTTCACATTAGGGCAATCGACCAATCGGAAGCCATTAAGATGGTAAAACGAAAAAACACTGATATTGATAAGATGAAGATTGAGGAAAATAAGAAGGCGGTAAGAAGCGGTTATGATATGGACATTCTTCCATCGGACTTAATTACCTATGGTGAGGATGTAAAGAGCCTCTTAAAAGACTTGCAGACAAGAGATGAGCGAATGTTTGTAGTAAGTATCGTCTTTATGAATTTTGCAAGGACAGTGCAAAAGCTCGATAATACCATTGCTCAGATAAGCTCTATTGCAAACAAGCATAACTGTAAGCTGAAAAGACTTGACCATTCTCAGGAACAAGGTTTAGTGAGCGTGCTGCCTCTTGGTGTAAATAAGATTGAGATAGATAGAGGATTGACAAGCTCATCAACGGCAGTCTTTATGCCATTTACTACTGAGGAGCTTTTTATCAACTCAAGTAACAGTCTGTACTATGGACTAAATGCCCTAAGCCATAACCTGATTATGGCGGATAGAAAGAAATTAAAGAACCCAAACGGTCTTATCTTAGGAACTCCCGGAAGTGGTAAATCCTTTAGTGCCAAAAGAGAAATGGCAAATGCAATTTTGGTAACAGATGATGATGTGATTATCTGCGATCCGGAAGGAGAGTATGGAAACCTCGTAAGGCAGTTTAAGGGAGAAGTCATTAAGGTCAGCAGTAAGTCAAAGGATTACCTGAATCCCCTTGATATAAACATGAACTACGGTGATGGGGATGCACCGCTGAAAGACAAGGCAAACTTTATCATGAGTATGCTTGAGCTTGTAGTAGGTGGTAGTGGTCTTACAGCAGAAGAAAAGTCCGTTATAGATAGGTGCCTTCCTAAAATCTATGAAAAGTATTTTGAACATCCTACTCCTGACAATATGCCAATACTGCAAGACCTATACGATATGTTAAAAGGACAGGAGGAAAAGGTTGGTAAGAAGCTGGCAACAGAGATGGAAATCTATGTATCAGGTTCTCTTAATGTCTTTAATCACAGGTCAAATGTGGATTTGAATAAGAAGCTCCTTTGTTTTGATATTAAAGAACTTGGAAGTCAGCTAAAGAAAATAGGAATGCTTGTTATTCAGGATCAGGTGTGGAATAAGGTGTCACAAAACAGAGGAAACAAGGCTACAAGGTACTATATCGACGAGTTTCATTTACTTTTAAAAGATGAACAGACAGCATCCTATTCGGTTGAGATTTGGAAACGTTTTAGAAAATGGGGAGGTATCCCGACAGGTATCACGCAAAATGTCAAAGACCTACTTATGAGTAAGGAAATTGAAAATATCTTTGATAATACGGACTTTGTCTTAATGCTAAATCAGGCTTCAGGAGATAGAGAGATACTTGCAAGAAAACTTAAAATCTCACTTCCTCAGCTTAGATATGTTACCAACTCCAATGAGGGTGAGGGACTACTATTCTTTGGAAATACTATTGTACCTTTCCTTGATAAGTTTCCGAAAGATACAATTTTATATCAGAAGATGACTACCAAGCCGGAAGAAGTGAGGTAACCTATGGGAAAGAAGCTGAAAAAGGACTTTAAGGAAAGGCACAAGGCAAGCATTGAAAAAGAAATGCTCCATAGTGAAACAAACATTATACCTGAAGAAAGTAAGCTAAAGGATACCGATGATTACAGAGGAAAAATCGTTCATGAGAAAGATAGATTTCAGGATAAGGTTCATAAAAAGATAAGCAAGATAAATGCTGATAATGAAAAGGATTATGGAAATTCCAAGAGAAACGCAAAATATAGAGTTTCAGATAAGGGGAGCATAACTTCTGTAACTGAAACTGGAAGAGCGGATTATGTTACAGAGGTTAAGGATGGGAAAATCTATGATCCTTTAGGAAAAGACCTTGATAATGATGGGATTATAGACAGATACGATAATGACTTTAGGGATAGCGACTACTTTGAGTCAACCTATGATGTCGAGGATAATCTTCATCATAAAGCAGAAAATACAAATAGCTTCTCAAAAAGCCAAAAAGCTCAAAAGAAAAATTATAAGAGAAAAAACTATACCGAAAGCCTTTATACAAGGAAAAAGGACGATGCACCAAAGGGAAATAAGGCTGATGATAAAAAGGCGGGAAAAGATGCTGTCAGCGGAAAAGTTTATAGCAGTATTTATAAAGAGCAGAAGAAAAAGCTAAAAAAAGACATGGTAAAGGTATCTGCCCTTTCAGGACTTGCTAAAGGAAGTGAAACTGTAAGAGATTACTTGTCTCATGGAAGTGATGAAAATCAAGGAGTGGAAGCAGGAGAAAAGACAGCAGATACAAGCTCCAAGCTCATTCATGGCATAAAGAAGTATTCTGATAAGAAAAGAGCTAAAAGAGGCTATGACCTTGCAAATAAGGACTATAAAATCAGAAAGCGTAAGTCAAAGTTGGAATTTCGTGATGCCAAAAAGGAACTGAAAAAGACGGATGAGTATAAAAGAGCAAGTGCCTATAAAAGATTTCAAAAGAAAAATCAGGTAAAGGCAGCAATTTCTCGTGAGAATAAGTCAAGGCTTAGAGATCGAATTAAAGAGGGACTTATCGGAACACTGAAAAGCTCAAAGGATATGATTATCCGAAAAGCAAAAGGACTAATGCTTATTTTCATAGGTATCATTATCTTAGGGACTTTTGTGATTAACTTTGCAGGAACGGGAATGACAGGCTTTATGAATTCTACAAGCTCTGTGCTTACAACAAGCTATTTATCAAAGCCAAATGTCCTAAGTGAAATCAATCAGAACTTTTCTGCTATGGAAAAGGAACTTCAAAATGAGGTTGATAATGTCAAAAGTAACCATCCCGGCTATGATGAGTACATCTTAAATAACACAGAGTATATCGGTCATAATGTTCATGAGCTTTTATCCTACATTACATCAAGGTGCGGAGAGGTAAAGAGTGTATCGGAAGTAGAATCCATATTAAAAGAATTATTTGATTCCATGTATGACCTTGAGTATAGGGAAGAAATTGAAATCAGATACAGGATGGTTACAAAAACCTATACCGATGAAGATGGCAATGAATATACCGAAAGCCACGAAGAACCTTATGAGTATAAAAAACTCATCGTAACGCTTCATAAAAAAGAGATGGACAGCATTATCCGAAAGGTCTTTGCAAACTATCCCGATAATCTAAAGCACTATGAAGCCTTGTTCCTTGCACAAGGCAATATGGGAGAAGCCTTTGGTAATTCTGACCTTATCAGTGCAAATGGAGGTATCGGCGGTGGAAAAGAGTATGAGGCATCTACGGAAGTACAAAAGAAGATTGTTAATGCTGCATACATTACGCCATCTCCGGGTGCAGGCTGGTGTGCCATGTGGGTATCACAGGTCTATCAAAATGCAGGACTTGGATATATAGGCGGGAATGCCTGTGATATGTACCGAAACTATACCTTTACATCAGATAGGTCAAAGCTCAAGGTCGGAATGCTTGTGGCAGTCGAAAGCAGCAGTAGCGGAAGCAGTGCAGGGCTTACCTATGGTCATGTAGGTATTTACATTGGAGATGGAAAAGTGATTGATAACATCGGTCGAATAAGAGTAACTACCTTAGATGATTGGATAGCAACATTTTGTAAGCACCATCCCGTAGGATTCGGTTTTCCGCCAAATGTAAAGAAATAGGAGGTAACAATTTGAAAAAGGAACTGATAGCAGTAAAAAACAGAATAAAGAAGTTAAATGATAAAAAGGCTCTGATTGATGAAGAATTGGAGCCTTTATTCATTCGTGAAGAAGAGCTTGAAAATGAAGAAATCATTGCCATTTGCAGAAAGAATAACATCACAATCAGCGATTTGATGGCAAAGGTAAACAGACAAAAAGCAGAAATGAAAAAGGAGAAAACAAATGAAAACCAGTTTGAAAAAGAATAATAAGTTTTGGACGGTAGCACTTGCGGTAATTGTAAGTATTAGTTGTATTTTAGGTCTTTGGACGGTTGTTTATGCACAGGAGCAAAAATCTGAAGCTCCAACAAAAAACGAAGCTGTTCAAACGGAAGTTGAAGTAAATGTAAGGTATATCTTTGAAGATGAAAAGGTCTTTAAGGAAGAAAAGATAAAGGCTGAGAAAGGACAACTTATTGATAGCGGAGATCTTCCAATGCTCCCAGATGATATGAAATTCATTGATGAGTTTCTGTTTTATGAGGTAAAGGGAGATGGAAAAGATGAGATTATCCGTAAGGTAGCAAAGATAGAGGTTAAGGATAAGGAAACGCAGACAGAGCTTTCTAAAGACGATATTTCAAAAATAGAAAAAGAGGCAAAAGAGCTTCAGGATAAACTTGATAAGTTAAATTGCGAACTTAAGGACAAAGACAAATTAAGTGATAAGCAAAAGAATAAAATTAAAGACCTTGAAGATGAAATTGATAGCCTAAAAGAAAAAATGAAGAAAGATAAGGGAAATAAGGACTTATCAGAAGATATGAAAAAGGAAATAGATAAGCTGACGGAAAAGGTGAAAGAGCTTGAGAAGAAGGCAACTGAAACAAATAAAGCTCCTGTAACATCACAATCAGTTACACCGATTAGTCCTATTTCCGGAATTAAGACAAGTTCAGGTATTTCTCCTCAAACACCTGTAAGCAACAACAGCAAAGGAACTTCTGAAACAACAAGTTCAGGGACTGTTACAAAGGATACGGCTAACGCAGAAACAAAAGAAAAGGAAATTCGTTATCCCAATAAGTTGACGGCAAAAGCTCCTGCGAATAATAGTCAGGATTCATCAATGGGGTCTGCAAGTAAGAGTGTAAATACCAACAAGGGAGTAGCTTCATCTCCATCAAAGGCGAGAGCATCCGTTACGGAGAATAAAGATAATGCAAATAAGGAGTATCCGATTCATCATGGAGATAGCAGCGATAACAAAGAAACGGATAAGTATTCGGCAGATGCAAGGCAGTTTATTACCTTTCAAACGAAAAATGGTAAGACCTTTTATTTAATCATCAATCATGATGAAGATAGTGAGAATGTAATGCTTCTTACGGAAGTATCTGAAGATGATCTCTTAAATATGGTAGAGAAAAAAGAAGCACCAAAGCAGGAAGTAGTAAAAGAAGAACCTGTTAAGGAAGAAATAAAGCCTGAGAAGAAAGACGAAAAGAGTAATTTAGGAACCTATATTATTTTGCTTCTTGTAGTAGGTGGTGCATTAGGAGCGGGCTACTATTTTAAGGTTGTAAAAAAGAAAGAAGATAAAGAACTTGAAGCCTTAGAGGAGGAAGATGATGATTTCTTTTCTGAAGCTGAAAGTGAGGAAGAAATAAATGATGCAGATGAAGTAGAAGATGAAGAATAAACGCACCTAAAAACATATTATTTTGGGTGCAAAGTTAGGGCGGGAGAGTAATATCTTTCGCCCTATTTTATTAGTTAAAACAGGAGGAAAAACAGAAATGAAGTTAGTAATTGCGGAGAAACCAAGTGTTGCAATCTCCATTGCAAAGGTTATTGGAGCAAATAAAAAGAAAGACGGATATTATGAAGGAAACGGATATAGGGTGAGCTGGTGTGTTGGACATTTAATTCAAATGGCAAATCCGGATGCTTATGATGAAAAGTACGCCAAGTGGAATATGGCTGATTTACCGATTATTCCGAGCGACTACAAGTATGAAGTAGCAAAAGCAACCAAGAAGCAGTTTAACATCCTTAAAAAGCTGATGAATGATAAGGAGGTTGATACGGTTATCAATGCCTGCGACGCAGGTCGTGAGGGAGAAAGTATTTTTAGGCTTGTATATAATCAAGTGAATTGTAAAAAGAAGATGAAACGCCTTTGGATTTCTTCAATGGAAGATAGTGCCATTAAAGAGGGCTTTGATAATCTAAAAGACGGAAAGGACTATGATAATCTCTTTGAATCGGCACAGGCAAGAGCGATTGCGGATTGGTTAGTCGGAATGAATATTAGTAGGCTCTACTCTTGTCTGTATCAGCAAAATTACAGTGTTGGCAGAGTGCAGACACCTACTCTTGCCATGATTGTAAAAAGAGATGATGAGATAGCAAATTATCAGAAAGAAAAATATTACACAGTAGAGCTTTCTACAAATGGTTTTACACTATCAACGGATAGAATTGATGATGAAGTTGCTGCTGAACAGCTCTTAAATTTAGTGGGCGATAAGATTGAAATTACCGATGTCATTCAGAAAGAGAAAATAACAAAACCAGACTTGCCATTTGACCTGACAACACTTCAAAGAGAGTGTAATAAATACTTTGGATATAGTGCCAAGCAGACACTTGATTATGCCCAAAGCCTTTATGAGAAAAAGCTCATCACCTATCCAAGAACAGACAGCAGATGTTTAACGGAAGATATGATTGTAAGTACGGTTAATAACATTTTAGGTAAGAATGACTTTGACACAGGGCGTATTAAGGTAGTATTTGATTCTAAAAAGGTTACGGATCATCATGCGATTATTCCGACAATCAGTTCATTAAAGGAAGATGTTTCGGAGCTTCCTCCAAGCGAAGCAAAAGTTTATTTCCTTATATCCGATAAATTTCACGCAAGTGTAGGCTATCCACTCATTGAAAATATAACGAAGATAGTAGCTGAATTTGACGGCTTTGAATTTACAAGTTCAGGAAAGGTAATTAAAGACGAGGGGTTTACAAAATATCTTAAAGAGTATAAGTCCAAGAGGAATGAGGATGTAGAACTTCCTAATGTAAATGTTGATGATGCTTTAAGCATTGAAAATAAAGAGATTAAAGAAAAATTTACCCAACCTCCCAAGCACTTTACAGAAGATACGCTTCTAAAGTCTATGGAGATTGCAGGAAATGACACACTTGAAAAAGGTGTAGAAGTGGAAAGAAAAGGTCTTGGCACACCTGCAACAAGGGCAGGAATTATTGAAAATCTAATCTTTAAGGGCTTTGTAGAAAGGGATAAGAAAAATCTTGTAGCCACGCATAAAGGGATTAGCCTTGTAACAATAGTATCCGATACCTTTAAATCAGCAGAAACAACCGCAAAATGGGAAATGGAATTATCGGATATTGCTCAGGGAAAATCTTCAAAGGAAGAATTTTTAGAAGCGATTGAAAATGAGCTAAAAGAGGCTGTTCTGACATACGCAAAGTAAGAGGTAACTAATTTCAGAGTGGAAAAAATCCTCTAAAAATGCTATAATATAAGCAATTTATTTGTAATTGTTAGGAGAATTAAGATGGCAATAAAAAATCAAGATTATATAAAAAATTTAATCAGAGAGTTGATTTCTTTGCCAAGTGAAACAGAATGGGTTGAATTTAAGCATAATAACGATGAACCTCAGATGATAGGTGAGTATATTTCTGCTTTAGGCAATTCTTCAACTTTATGGGGAAGACCTAAAGCATATTTACTCTGGGGTATTGATGATAATACACATAAAATTGTAGGAACTACATTTGATTATAGGGAGAGTAAAAAAGGTTCGGAAGAACTTGAAGCATGGTTATCTCGAATGACAAATCCAAGAATAGACTTCAGATTTTATAAAACAGAAATTGAGGATAAAAATGTAGTATTACTCGAAATTCCATGTGCAGAAAAGCAGCCAATTAAGTTTTCAGGTGAAGAGTATATTAGAATTGGAACAAATAAGAAGAAGTTGAAAGAATATCCTGATAAAGAGAGATCTCTATGGGCAGCTTTTGATACAACTCCGTTTGAATTAAGAAATGCAAAAGATAATATTTCGTTTCATGAGGTGTTAGATGTACTGAATGTAGCGGGATATTATGAAAAGATGGGGGTTGCATTACCACAAAATAACAATAAAATATTGGATGATTTTACTAATGAAAAGTTTATAAAAAGAAATGATTCCGGAAGCTATGATATTACTAATTTAGGAGCATTACTTATTTCAAAAGATTTAAAGAATTTTGAGAGTTTAGCTCATAAATCTATAAGAGTAATTTGGTATAAAGAGAACAATAGACTTGACACGATACGGGAAAAAGTATTTAGTGAAGGTTATGCTATTTCATATGAGGAAATTGTAGATTATGTTTTGACTGTCATTCCACAGGAAGAGATAATTGAAGACTCTATAAGAAAAACTAAGTTGGGTTATCCGGAGATAGCCATTCGTGAGTTAATTGCCAATATCATGATTCATCAAGCTATTGAACAAAAAGGGACAAGTCCTATGGTTGAGTTATTCAAAGATAGGATAGAATTTTCAAATGCAGGTTCGCCATTGGTTTCGATAGACCGCATTGTTGATACAGTTCCGATTTCAAGAAATGAAAATCTTGCAGGATTTATGCACAAATGTGGGATTTGTGAAGAAAGAGGAAGTGGTTTTGATAAGATAGTATATGCGACAAGTAAGAATTCTATGCTTGCTCCTAAAATCGAAAATCAAAGTGATAAATTCACAAAAGTAACTCTCTATTTGAAAGCTCCTTTTGACTTGATTAGTAAAGAAGATAGAATAAGAACTTGTTATATGCAGGCTTGCTTTGTCTATGTCAATGGAGAGAGCATAACGAATAATTCGCTCAGAGAATTATTTGATATAAGTGATAAAGATAAATATAAAGCATCGAGGATAATTAAAGATACATTAGAAGCCAAACTTATTAAGCCAGTTGATGAAAATACAGCTCCGAGATATATGAAGTATATTCCTTTTTGGGCTTGATTTAAGTTGCAGTAAGTTGCAAAATCGTGATTTATGCAGTATGAATGGGAGATAAAACCTAGTAAAATAAGGATTTTTAGTAAGTCAAAACAGAAAAATTAAGTTGCAGTAAGTTGCAGCACATAGAATTTAAAGGTGATTAGAGTAAAATCTAACCACCTTTTTGTTTGGAAAAAAGAAGGAGGTAAAAATGCGAATAAATGATTTTCATAACATTTTGGAGCTTGTAAAACAAGATGTGCTTCAAAGTGAAGCAGAATATCTGAAGCTACTAAAGGTTGTCGGAAACAATCAGAGATATGACTTTAGAAGTCAGCTTAGTATCTATGATAGAAATCCTGAAGCGACAGCCTGTGCAAAGTTCGACTATTGGAGGGAACGATTTAACCGTACCGTTATGAGAGGTAAAAAGGGTATCCCAATTTTGGAGGACTACGGCACATACAAGAAGGTGGACTATATCTTTGATATAAGCCAGACGGTTTCAAGAAACAGGGATGTCAATGAGGTCAATCTTTGGAGATTTGATAAGGAAGCTCATAGGGATGTCTTAAAGGAAATGATAAAAAATGAGGGCTATGAGGAAAGTGAAAGCACCTTAGAAAATATCTTTTCTTTAAGCAGGCTTTACGGAGATGAAAAGATAGACAGTCTTATGAACGAACTTAGAGTAGCGGATGAGGATAGAATATCCTTTACCAAGTTTGTAAGGGACTCGGTAAGCTATGCGGTAGCGTCAAGATTTAAGTTAGATTATTCGATAGATTATGAGCTTTTAAGAGAGAATTTTCAAAGACTTGACAGCATATCTCTAATGAGTCTTGGTGAAAGCGTATCGGATATTAGCGGAAAGATTATTGATGCGACCATTCAGAAAAGTAAAGAGCTTGACAAAGAAGTTTTAAGAGGTAAAGAAGCAGGATATAATAAGATTAGAGAAGAAATTGAGGAGGTAGAAGAAAATGTACTTCGACGAGATGATCAGAAAAGAAATGAAAACGAGCGAGTTCTCCGAAATGGAGAGTACGGACGAGATAATAGAGAAAATCAGGGAGAATACACTAAACAGCTTGGAGGAACAGACGGATTTCATGAAAGAATTCCCGAATCCGATTTACGCAGTGATGAGACTCACTTATCTTTCAGAGAGCGAGGAGCAGAGCCATTTCGAGATGTTAGTGGATCTATACAAGGAGAAGAAGCTGACAGGACACCTGATGGATATTCAAAAACAAGCGATAGACTTTATGAGAGCGGAGAAGCCGAAACTGATGGCAGCTTGGAAGATAGAGGACGAAAACAACCCGCAGTATGGGGCAATGATTTCGGCTCTCAAAGAAGTGACCATAAAGGAAGTAGTGGAAATCTAAAAGAAAATACTGAAATAGAGATAAGAGAAGCTGATAAGGCTTCTTTTTCTTTGCCTGAAAATTCTTATGGACAGATGAGGCTTACTATTCCTCTTAATCAGAAAGATATAGACACTATCCTTATTAACGGAGGAAACCATGATGGCGGCAGACTTCCTATCATTGCTGAGTTTTCCAAAGAAAAAACAGTAGAAGAATTGGGAGAATACCTCAAAGATACCTTTAGAGGAGGAAACGGATTTTACATTGATGAAAGAGAAGTATCTTCCTGGTATTCGGATAAAGGTATTCATTTAGCTTATGGAACATCGGCAAGAGAAGATAATACACAAATTTTAAGCTGGAGTGATGCAGCAAGCAGAATAAAAGAGCTTCTTAATAGCGGTGAGTTTGCTACAAATGTAGAACTTTTAGAGGCACAGGACTATGAAAGGGATAGAATTTCAGAATCCTTATGGTATCTAACGCACGATTTAAGCGAAGAAGGAATAGAGCAAGGATATTTCAACTCTTTTGAAAGAGGTGGTGGCTTTCCGCAAGAAACGAAAAGATTATCTGAAGCATTAAAAAATCCTGAATATCTGAAAGAAACAATCAGGGAATACGAAAGATTTTTAGATGGATACAAAGAAAACAGAGATGTACTAAGGTTTCATTATCACAAGGTTGATAGCCTTTATCAAAGACTCAAGGAACTTGAGCTGCCACGAAAGGAATACAGTACCAATCTGACAGAACTTACGAAGGTAAAGCCTTTTATTACAGAAGATGAAGTCCTTGAAAGCCTTTCAAGAGGAATCGGCGTTGATAGAGGAAAAGAACGAATCACCAAGTTTTTTAAAGAAAATCATACTTTGCAGGAAAAAGCCAATTTCCTAAAAGACGAATATGGAATCGGAGGACATTCCCATGCAATTTCAGGGGCAATGGGAAGTGATGAATGGCACGATGCAAAGGGACTTAAATTACAGAAAAATGATTGTAATGATGTGTTTCTTACTTGGACAAGTGTTGCAAAGCATATCGATGAGCGGCTTTCTAAAAATCTCTATCTTGAAGAAAAAGAAACAGGAAATAAGGCAGAAATAGAAAAAACAAAAGAACCACAATATTATTCCAAAGATTATCCTGAAAACTTAATGACAGATGAAATGCTTGAAAGAGTACCGGAGCTTTACGCACAGGAGGATGTAGCTTTAGCGGATAAGCAGGTTCATGCCGCATATATTATTCCCTTTAGAAGTAACTGGACTTGGTATATGACGGAGTATGACAGGGAAAGCGGCGATGCCTTTGGACTTGTGCTTGGGATTGAGCCTGAATGGGGATATTTTAATCTTGAGGAGTTGAAAGAACTAAACGCACAAAGGCTCATTTTAGAAGATTTTCCAAAGACCTTTAGAGAACTTAAAGATACAGAGCTTATAAAACAAATGGATGAGCAGGAGCTTCAGTTTGTCTTTAATGGAGAACTTAGCTTTGAAGATAAAGTAGGGCTTGAAGCACCTGAAGAAACAGAAGAAGCTACAAAGCGTGGCACAGTTCAAGCTACCTTATTTGATTACCTCAAAGAAAGAGAAGAAGTAGAGCTGAATGAAAAAGAGGACAGACTTTTAGAAGAGTTTGCAGTTAAAGCAGGCGATACCGTCTATTTTAATCATGAAGAATATAAAGTCAGAGAAATTTCTAAAAATGAAATCACAGGAAGATATGATTTGTGGCTTGATCCTAATAGATCCGGCAATCATCAGATACCAATTGTAGCTTTTGAAGATAATGAGGACTTGCTGAATAAAATAAGTCTTGAAAGACCGCACTTTATTGTCGGTGATGAAGTTAAATACAAGGACAAAGATCATACCATCACACGCTTTGATGATATGGGAAAGAACCTAAATACGGTAACGGTGAAGGACAACACCGAGTATTTTGGCGGGATGATAACAGGCTCCGATGTCATTCCTTATCGTATGGAAAGCGACCTTGAGAGGGTATTTGAAAACCTGACATATAAACTGCCAGAGCAGACTACTGAAGAAACTCAAACAAGGAAAGCGGAAGCTCATAACTTTAAAATTACAGAAGAAACGCTCCCTGAAAAGTTATCTCCAAGCGAAAGACTGAATAGCAACCTTGAAGCAATCTCTATGTTAAATAGAATTGAAAGAGGTGAGAGAGATTTAGATATTAACGCTCAGGAAGTCCTTTCAAAGTATGTCGGCTGGGGCGGACTTGCTGATGTGTTTGATGAGAGCAAGGAGGGACAGTGGAAAGAAGCAAGAAGTTTCTTAAAGGAAAATTTATCACCATCTGAATATGAAGCTGCAAGAGAGTCTACCCTAACAGCTTTTTACACACCGAAAACAGTGATTGACAGCGTATATAAGACGCTTGCAGGTATGGGATTTAAGAGCGGTAATATATTAGAGCCAAGTATGGGAGTTGGAAACTTTATCGGAAATCTTCCTAATGAAATGAGTAAGTCAAAGTTTTACGGTGTTGAACTTGACTCTGCAAGCGGTCGAATTGGAAAGCTGTTATACCCTGAAAGTGATATACAGATTAAGGGGTTTGAAGAAACTTCCTTTTCCAATAACTTCTTTGATGCGATTATCGGCAATGTACCCTTTGGAGAATACAAGGTAAATGACAGGGAGTATAACAAAAATAACTTCCTTATCCATGATTATTTCTTTGCCAAGTCCATTGATAAAGTAAGAAACGGCGGTATTATTGCCTTTATTACATCAAGCGGAACGATGGATAAAAAGGACGAAAGTGTAAGACGCTACCTTGCAGCAAGAGCAGAGTTTTTAGGGGCAATCAGACTTCCAAATGATACCTTTAAGGGAGTTGCCGGAACGGAAGTAACATCGGACATTATTTTCCTAAAGAAAAGAGATAGTATCAGAGAAAGGGATGAGGACTGGATACACCTTGCTGAAGATGAAAATGGTCTTACCTATAACAAATATTTTGTAGATCATCCTGAACAGGTACTCGGCACAATGCGTGAAGTTTCAGGAAGATTTGGAAACACCCTTGCTTGTCTACCGAAAGAAAATGCCGACTTAAAAGAGCTTCTGACAAAAGCAAGCGAAGAAATCTCTAAAGAGGCAAAGTATGAAGAAATAGAGCTTTTAGATGATGAAATTACTTCAGTTCCTGCAACGGATGATGTCAAAAACTTTTCCTATACCGTTATTGATGATGAAGTCTATTACAGAGAAAACTCCCTATTTGTAAAGAAAGAAGTAACGGAGAAAAATAAGGAAAAGATTAAGGACTATCTTGAACTGAATACTGCCCTTAAAGATGTTATCTACAAGCAGAAAGAGGACTATTCCGATGATGAGGTAAAGAAAGCTCAAGAAAAGCTCAATGAAGTCTATGACAACTTTTCAAAGAAGCATGGCTTTATAAATAATTTAAGCAATACCAGAGCCTTAAAAGAGGATAGCAATTTCCCTCTTGTATCTTCCATTGAAATTCTTGATGAAGAAGAAAACTTTAAGGCTAAGGGAGATATTTTTTCAAAAAGAACAATCACAAAGGCAAAAGTTATCGACCATGTGGACACTTCCCTTGAAGCTCTTGTCTTATCAGTATCTGAAAAAGGCTATGTGGATTTTGAGTATATGGAAAGCCTTACAGGTAAAGACAGACCAACTTTGATAGAAGAACTTAGAGGAGAAATTTATCTAAATATCAGAGAAGAACAAAACTTTTATAGACCATTATCCTTTAACCCCGAAGATGGAGATTTGCCTTTCGCTTGTGCAAACGGTAGTAATTCATATAAGTACGGCTATGTAACAAAGGATGAGTACCTAAGCGGAAATATTAGAGATAAGATTGCCATTGTAGACAGCTACCTTGCAAAGCTAAGACAGACCGAAAGAGAGTTACCTCATCTTGGCTATGCGGAAGATGGCAAAGAAAAAGAGCTGATAAGCTATGAGATGAACCGTTTGGAATACCAAAAGGCAGAGCTTACAAAAGTTCTTCCAAAGGAGCTTGAAGCAAGTGAAATCAATGTAAGACTCGGAGCTACTTGGATACCGATTAAGGATATAGAAAAATTCATCTTTGAAACGCTTAAAACTCCGGGATATGCCAAATGGGATATTAAGGTTAAATTTTCAAACCTCACAAGTGAATGGAATGTAGAAGGCAAAAGCAGGGATAGAGGAAATGATCTTGCGGAAATGACCTACGGTACATCAAGGGTAAATGCCTATAAGCTGATTGAGGATGCCCTAAATTTAAAAGAAACAAAGGTATTTGACCAGATTGTAAATTCGGACGGCTCAAAAACTTCTGTGCTAAATAAAAAAGAAACGCTTCTTGCAGGACAGAAGCAGGAGCTTCTAAAAGAAGAATTTAAGAATTGGATATTTAGTGATCAGGAAAGAAGAAACAGGCTTGTAAAGCTATATAATGAGCGTTTTAACTCCATCCGTAACAGAGAATATGACGGAAGTAACCTTTCTTTTGAGGGAATGACCACAGAAATTGATTTAAGATCTCATCAAAGAAATGCCATAGCAAGAAGCCTTTATGGAGGAAATACCCTCCTTGCTCATGTGGTAGGAAGCGGTAAGACCTTTGAGATGGTGGCTTCCGCAATGGAAAGTAAAAGACTTGGAATGTGCAGTAAATCTCTTTTTGTCGTTCCGAATCACTTGACAGGGCAAATCGGCAGAGAGTTTATGCAGCTATATCCATCCGCTAATATTATGGTGGCAGATAAGAAAGATTTTGAGCCGAAAAACAGAAAAAGATTTATCGGCAAAATTGCCACAGGAGAGTATGATGCCGTTGTCATCGGGCATACGCAGTTTGAAAAAATCCCGATGAGTAAGGAATATCAAGAGAAGCATATTCAGGATCAGATTGATGAAATCATAAATTATGTTGAGGAATATAAGCATGACAGAAATCAGAACTTTACGGTAAAACAGCTTGAAAAGACAAAGAAAAAGTTGGAAACAAGGCTTGAAAAATTAAATGATGATTTTAAGAAAGATGATGTCATTACCTTTGAGGAACTGGGTGTAGATAAGCTATTTGTGGATGAAGCACACAATTACAAAAATCTCTATCTATACACAAAAATGAGGAATGTAGCAGGTATCGGTCAAAGTGAAGCATTTAAGTCCTCCGATATGTTTATGAAGTGTAGATATATGGATGAAATGACGGGTGGAAAAGGTATTGTATTTGCCACAGGAACGCCTGTATCAAATTCTATGACGGAGCTTTATACTATGCAGCGTTATCTTCAGTACGAAAGCCTTAAAAAGAATAATTTAGAGCATTTTGACTCTTGGGCTTCTACCTTTGGGGAAACACAGTCTGCCTTTGAACTTTCTCCTGAAGGTACAGGGTATAGAGTAAAGACAAGATTTTCCAAGTTCTATAACCTTCCGGAGCTTATGTCTATGTTCAAGGAGGTTGCAGATATTCAGACAGCAGATATGCTCAATCTTCCAACACCTGAAGCACACTATGAAGTTATTAAAACTTTGCCAAGTGAGGAGCAAAAGGAAATCCTAAAGAGCCTTTCTGAAAGAGCTGATGATGTAAGAAATAGGGTGGTTGAGCCGGATGAAGATAATATGCTTAAAATCACGAATGACGGTAAGAAACTTGCTTTAGATCAGCGTTTAATCAATCCCCTACTTCCTGATAATCCTGACAGTAAGGTTAATGTATGTGTAAAAAATGTGTTTGCCATTTGGGATAAGACAAAAGAAGATAGGTCCACACAGCTACTATTTTCCGATATGTCCACACCAAAGGGTGATGATAGTTTTAACATTTATGATGATATTAGAGATAAACTTGTAGATTTAGGGATACCAAAGGAAGAAATTGCCTTTATCCATGAAGCAAACTCCGACAAACAAAAAGATGAACTCTTTGCAAAGGTAAGAAAAGGAGATGTGAGGATATTACTCGGCTCTACTCAGAAGATGGGAGCAGGTACGAATGTCCAAAACAAGTTGATTGCACTTCATGACCTCGATGTCCCTTGGCGTCCTGCCGATTTAGAGCAGCGTGCAGGTAGAATTGTAAGACAGGGCAATGAAAATAAAGAGGTTAATATCTATCGTTATGTTACAGAGAATACCTTTGATGCTTATCTTTGGCAGACCATAGAAAATAAGCAGAAATTCATTTCTCAGATTATGACCAGTAAAACACCTGTCAGAGTGGCAGAAGATGTGGATGAAAGCAGTCTTAACTATGCAGAGATTAAGGCACTTGCAACAGGTGATCCAAAAATCAAGGAAAAGATGGATCTGGATAATGAGGTTACAAAACTTAAAATGCTGGAAGCAAACTTCAAGTCCAATCGTTACAGGTTAGAGGATAAGGTCGCAAAAAACTATCCGGAAGAAATCGCAAGGACGGAAAAACTCATTGAAGCTGTAAAGAAAGATATGGCAAATGTAGAACCTAAAGCAGAGGGTGAGGAAAAGTTTACTTCGATTACCATAAAAGGCGAGAAAATATTTGATAAAAAGGTCGCAGGAGAAAAGCTACTTGAAGCTATCAAAGCTGTAAAAATCAATGAAAGTAAGATGATAGGAAAGTATAGAAATATGGGCTTAGAGGTAAGTTATAATTTCTTTACCAATGCCCATGACTTTAGCTTAAACGGTGCTGCAAAGCATTCAGGAGAGCTTGGCACAAGTGCAGACGGTAATATCATAAGACTGGATAATGCCCTTGAGAAAATGCCTGAAAAACTGAAAAGACTGGAGGAGAAGCTCACAAGCACAAAAGAGCAGATCGAAAATGCTAAAGAAGAACTCAAAAAGCCTTTTGAAAAAGCTGATGAACTAAAGAATAAGGTATTAAGACTTGCAGAACTGAATAAGCTCCTTGATATGGGAGAAGTGGAAGAAAAGAGAAATGATAATCCGCTTATAGAAGATGTAAAAAGAGCAATCATTGACTTCTGTAATAGAGAGTACGAAGAAAATCATAGCTATGATGAATTTAATACCTTGTACCCTGATTTGAAGCATATAGGCATCGCCTATACCAATACACCCGATGAAAGGCATGGTATTCAGTATGAACTGAATTTAGAGGATAAGACATGGACTCAGTATATTGATGACACGCCAATCAAAACAGAGAGCTTTGATTACGAAAATAAGGGAGAAAATGAAGCTCTAAAGAATATGAAAAATGAAATAGAAATGTCCTCTTTTAGTGATTTAGTTTATGTTGATTCCGAAGATTTAAGAGCAGCAACGGGACTCGATATTGATGATGAAGGAAACTTCTATGATCCACTTGCAAAAGACCTCGATAATGACGGTATTCCGGATAGATATGATAATGACTTTAAGGACAGTGATTATTTTGAGTCAACCTATGATGTGGAGAACAATTTTCATATCAAAGAAGAAAACACACAAAAATCAGAGGATAAGCCGTCCATTTTAGATCAGATAAGAGCCTATCAAAATGAAAGTAAAACAGAAGAAAAGCAAAAAACAAAAGAACAGGAAATTTTAAGATAAGGGGAGGGCAATCTCCCTTTTGCCATGAAAGGAGATAAAAACATGGATTACAAAGCAATGAGAAATCAAATAGAAGATATGGTAAATGATAACCACAAGGACTTTGTAAAGGCGATTATAAGCATGGAAAAAGGCATCAATGATGAAAGTGCTTTGGACAAGCTATATGACGCTTATATGGACAATGACACCGTTAATTTACTGCATGAGGAATTTGATTACATGATTGAAGATTTAAGAGAACAGGGGCAGATTAAAGATCTTCCTTATGTTCAAGAGGAGAAAGATAATCTTGTCAATATCGTTGGAAATATTGTAGGAAAGATCGATGTAGTTGAAAGAGAAAATAAGAACGGCGAAGCCTTTCAAGTAGTAAACTTCTCTGTAGTATCTAAAGATGATGAGGGCAATAAGGTATATCATAATTGCTCCGCATACGGAGAAAAGAGTGATATTCCAAAGGACTTTAAGCAGGGAGATTTTGTTAAGCTTTTTGGACAAATCAGAACTTCTGTTGATGACAACGGTAAAGAACATACCAACATCAGGGTACTTTCTTCAAAGCTCTTAAAGGCAAAAGAACAGATGAAAGGGCAAGAAGAAAAGAAAGGGTCTGTACTTGGAGCTATCAAAAAATATCAGGCTGAAGATAAGGAAAAGCCTAAAGAAAAGAAAGAAACATCAAAAGAAGCTGAGAGATAAACTTATGGTCGGTGTGGTCTTGGGACTGCACCGACTCTTTTTTTATTTGCGAAAAAAGGAGATAAAGATTATCTCTCCATCTCCTTACCCATATAAATTCCGTAATTTTTTCGTATCTTATAAAGCTCGTCCATAGTGGATTTTGAGGAAGAATACTCTTGCATAAGGCTATTCTTTTTTTCTTGTAATTTATCAAGCTCAGCTAAAATATCCTTTGAATTTGGGAGCTTGGAATAGGATTTTTTAAGCTCTGAGAGAGCACTTTCATATAGGGTAATCTGAGCTTTGTACTCTTCAAAAAATGCCTTGTCAGACGGATTAGCAGTATATTCCTTGTAGCACACTCTGTATTTTTTAACGGTATGAACTTGCTCCATAGTGGTGGAAAGCTTCTGCATTTCCTTATCAATAGCCTTGATTTTCTCTTGTATATTTTGCCTTTCATCGGCTGCTTTTTGAATATACTCGTCAAGCTGTTTAATGGATTTAATGCCATGTTCTCTGATATAAATAACAGACTCAGCCATTGTATGAAGGTTATGTTTGGTTGCCCAATATTCGTAGCCTTTGCTTTCCTTTACCTTTGCATTGGTGTTCATGTCAATAACATTGCCGATGCGTTTTTTGACGGCGGGAGTCTTGATAAACTCTCTTTCTGCAATTCGTTCTTTTAATCTTTCTTCGGTATAATCTTCTCCGATTGTTTTAGTCCTTGTAAATCTTGCCTTATTTTTTGGCTTAAAAGCAATGTGCTTACCGTATTTGATTTCATAGCCAAGATCAGCCATCTTCTTTAAAAATTCGTCCCAGTCCTTTGACTGTTTTATCATTCTGTCAATGTCAAATTGAAGTTTACTTTTCCAAGAAGTGCCTTGTTTTGCCTGTTCGTTTTCATACCAAGATTTACCGTTAATCTTATATTTTTTCTTATAGCTTTCGTAAAACTCGTCAATGACAGATAGGCTATTTTCTTTGCAGAGTTTATCACTCTGATAACGGATTTGGTGGTAGCTTTTCTTGTTAGACTGGTAGCACCTACCTGTTACCATATTTACATTATTGAAGATGATGTGATTGTGGATATGCCCCTTATCTACGTGAGTAGATAAGACAAATTCGTACTCATCTTTGAGTATCTTTTTACACAGCTCCATGCCAATCTGGTGTGCTATTTCAGGCGTAGTTTCTCCCGGTAAAAAGGATTGAATAAGATGCCTTGCAAGAACATTTCCCTTTGTTCCTGCATCATTTCGTGTCCTTAAAAATTGTGTATGGGCAGTTTCTTGATGGCATTTATGAGTGCTTACTAAAAGCTGCTCGTCTGTTTTATCTCCATTTACAATGTAGTCGATAGCAAGATTAAGAGTCGATTTTATTGGGTGTATTTTTGTAATAGCCATAAAAACTAATCATCTCCTGATGTTCTATTAAGAAGTAGTGAATGAATTTGCCATAACTCTTTTGAGAAATGTTCAATCTGCTTTTTCATATCGTTTATATCGTCTTTATAGATTATGCCTGTCGAATTTACTCGCTTTGCAATCTGATTGATGTTGTTTGTAGCGTTGGAAAGTAATCCTTGTAAATCTCGAAAAGGCTCTAAATCTACTTGATATATTTCCTTTTCTAAAACGCATTTGCGGATGAAATGGCTCATGTTTCTACACTTCGCAAGTCTTTTTTTCTCTGCAAAAAGAGCCTTTTCTTCTTCAGTTAGTTTAATTTCAAGTCTTTCGTTTCTTGTTCTATTTGCCATAGTTAGTTCCTCCTTTGAATGTATTTCGGGGTCTTAGGGTTCTCCCTAACAAGCTAAAAATTGATAAAAAAAGAAGCAGATCCCCAAGGGCTGCTTCGTCAATTTTCCGTAAGTGTCCGTACACTTACTGTGCTTGCTACAAAAGAATGATTAGGGAAGCAAGCATTAAGCAAATTTTAAATTTATAACAAAATTATATCATATTATCCTCAGCGGTTAAATATCTTGGTACACAGACCAAAGCAATGCAAGTGTTATAGTTCAGCCTGGAATTGAAAAAAATGAGGGTGACTGGAAGATTATAAAGCAAATCTTATTAACAATTAAAAGACCTGAAAAATAAAAGCTTATTAATCTTCAGGTTTTTACCTTGGTAAATAGGTTACAATTTACAGCTGTAATGTTTTAATTGTGTCTAAATCCTTTGTAACTATAGCCGTATCAAATCTTACTTCAAATAAAATCAAGGATTTTCCTGCATATTCTATAGTATCTTTATAATCCGGAATTTTAGCAATAAATTGCTCAGCAATATCAAAAATAGTTTTGGAACTTTTTTGAACTATCCCCTTAGATTTAACATGTTCATTTCCTGAGTGAGGAATTGTGGTAAATGCCACATATGGATTTGATTTTATTTCTTTGATTTTGTCGTTTCCTTTAAAAGACGAAAAGTAAAGTATATTTTCAGCCGGCTCAAAATAAAAATTTACTATTCTCACATTTGGAACATTATTTACAGATGTTGCTAAAGCTATTTCTGTTTGTTCAGCCATAATTTTTAAAAATTCTGTTTTTGTATTCATTTCAGAAGACCTCCTTTTTTGGATGCTTTAATTATACAGAATAAAAGTATCAAATTCTGAAACCTTTAAAATTTAGCTACAAACTTAAAGAGATTTGATATAAGTCATATTATCTTCTATTTTTTTAATAATCAATTCTTTTAATTCAGGTGGATTAATTGAAATAATTTCTTTTCCAAAAATAGAAAAGTAGCTTGAGATAAAATCTTCCTCATTTTTGTTGTAGTATCCTTTGATAATCGGTGTATTGTTACACCAAATTAATGACATTGATGGATAATTTTCTTTTATAAATAAATCTACACCTTTTTTTGTTATATTTACTTCAAAATCAGTAGAATTCTTTTCTTTGAAATTAGTTTTTTTCAAAGTTTCAATTCTATAGTTGTCAACAGGCTCTTTATTTTCATTGATAGATAAAGAAAGAATTTTATCACAACGAAATACTTGCATTTTGTCATTATCATAATTATATGTTGTCACATACCATTGACCAAACGATGTAGATATATTCAAAAATTGTACAGTGTATTTATAATCATTATTTTTGCTTTTATAAGTAATATCACATACAGAATAGTTAATTGATAAATACAATATATCTTTCAAAAATGGACAATTATTCACTTGCTTTAACGATGCAAAGCTGAATACTGTTTCCATTCTGTCCAAATTCAGCTTATGTTCTTTAGAGATACAGGATTCAAATTTTAGTTTTAGTTTCTGTAGGTCTAAATCAAAAGGAGTAGATTGATACTCTTTTAGTGTCAGCATGGAGAAGTACATCGCATACATTTCATCAGTGGTAAAAATAATAGGTGAAAGTAATCGGTTTTTTAAAATTCCATATCGTCCATACCTGCCATGTTCCGAAAATATTGGCATTCCAATCTGTTCTAAAGATTGAACATCTCTAATTGCAGTGCTTCTTGAGATATTATATTTCTCCATCAAATCTGTTAAGTTAAAATAGCTCTTATTATTTAAATATATCATCATATCATTAAGTCGCTCTGATTTATTCATTCAAACATCTCCTCTAAACATAAAGGTGTCATATTTTGAAACCTATATACATTATACTATAAGTGAAAGAAAAATATGAGGTGAAAACAAATGGTCAGAAAATTATTTTTAACATCTTATTTTAAAGAAGTAGCTACTTTTCTTCCTGAATTTGCAGGTGAATTATATGAAAAAAAGATAGTGTTTATACCAACAGCAAGTAATGTTGAAAAAGTTAATTTCTTTGTGAATTCAGGAAAGAAAGCGTTAGAAAACTTAGGGGCGATTGTTGATGTACTAGATTTATCAACGGCAAATGAAAAGGAGATGAAAGCTAAGATAGCTGATAACGACATAATCTATATTACCGGCGGAAATACATTCTTTTTATTGCAGGAAATGAAGAGAACAGGTGCAGACGTACTAATTAAAAATGCAATAAATTCGGGGAAAATTTATATAGGGGAATCTGCGGGAGCAGTCATTACAGCTCCTAATATTGAATATATAAGTTCTATGGATAGTATAAAAAAAGCCCCCAATTTAAGTAATTATGAAGCACTTAGGATAGTAGATTTCTATACTGTTCCTCATTATTTGAATTCACCTTTTCAAAAAATAACAAGTAATATTGTAGAACAATATTCGACAAAATTAACCTTGCAACCAATAAGTAATAACGAGGTTGTTTTGGTGAAAGGTGATAAGTTAACGATTCTGAAAAAATAGTGTAGGAACTTTAGTGATATTTTATGGAGTACCCATGAGAGGAGTAAAAATGGATTAAACAGTAATGGAGGAATTTACAATGTATTATTCATGGTCTATTAATATTATGAAGATAGTTCATAGATCTTTTTGATACAGGAAAATATAATAAAAAATTAAATATAAAATCTTTTGAAAGATATAGCTTCTTTCATTTTAGAGGACTTCTTATGCCTATGTGCAGAAGTCCTCCTTTTTTGTCTAAAAACAAGCAGACAAAAAATAAATGGAGGAAATAAAATGCCAAAAGAATATTACCTTTATGTCAACGGACAAAGGGTTAAAGTCAGCGAGCAGATATATAAAGTCTACTGGCGAGAAAAAGAACACGAAAAGTATTTAGAGCAGGTGGACAAGAAAAACCACTTGCTCTTTTTTTCATCGTTGGATCATGACGGACACTATATAGATAATATTGTTGATGAAAGTGTTGATGTAGAAAAGATTGTGGAAACACAAATGATGATTGAAGCAGTCAGAAGTGCTATATCAAGGCTCAATGCAGAAGAAAGAGATATTATTGAACGCTTGTATTTCAATGATGAAACTATTCGTTCAGTAGCAAAGCTCAAAAGTATTACACATCCAGCTTTAATCAAAAGAAGAAACAAAATTCTTGAAAAGCTGAAAAAAATTATCGAAGAACTTTAAAACTTCGGTAACCAAAGGGGTCAAATTTTCCTTATGTAAAGTGAAGGGGAGTTTGACCTCCTTTACTTTGATAAGAGATATAGCCTATTTATGCAAACAGGAAGATGTAAAGAAAATCCCTTTCAAATATTTGTTCTTTGACAACTGAATAGACCATGACGGGACTTTTAATTACTTAGTGAGCGTAAGAAATTTACGCCAAGACTTTCCTGCTGAAAAAATTCGGTTTAAATGAATACTGTCAAAGATAAGGATATAAGGAAACGAGCGATAAATAAATTTTCTTAAAGCAAAGAACAAGGATACTTTGTGAGCTATGACCTGAGTAATGATAATGATACTTCTTTAGTGAAAGCCGGCTCATCTTAACAGGGGCGGTGGTGAGATTCCAATGTTGCTGATCCAAAGCACCCGTCAATGTCATGAAACTTAGTCAGATAAGAAAGCTATAGATTGATTATATAAGAGTTTGAAGAAAGGGGGTGTGCCTGTGGATAGAGACTGGGATGGATTGGCTGATTTGATAGCAAATCTTATTACAAAGTATGCTGGTGTTTTAGATTTGGATGATCTGCCAGATCCAATACCAGTAAGTAATAACATTGAAAATGAAAATATTTTTGACATGGCAAAAACACAGATTGAGAAAAAGAAATAAAAGTGCTATAATATACTTGAGATATAAGTCCAAACTTTTTTAGAAACTATAAAGATATAGAGAAATATATTGAGGTTAATGCTATGTCAAAAGAAAAAATAAAAGTATACCTCTACACAAGAGTATCTACATCAATACAGATAGATGGCTATTCTTTAGAGGCACAAAAATCAAGAATGAAGGCTTTCGCTCTTTATAATGATTATGAAATTGTTGGAGAATACGAAGATGCAGGAAAGTCTGGAAAATCTATTGAGGGAAGAATACAGTTTACTCGCATGATGGAAGATATAAAATCCGGAAAGGATGGAGTATCTTTTGTTCTTGTGTTTAAGCTGTCAAGATTTGCAAGAAATGCTGCTGATGTTTTATCAACTCTACAAACAATGCAAGATTTTGGAGTCAATTTGATTTGTGTTGAGGATGGGATTGATTCATCTAAAGATGCAGGTAAATTGATGATTTCAGTTTTATCAGCTGTGGCTGAAATTGAAAGGGAAAATATTCGTGTTCAAACGATGGAAGGGCGTATTCAAAAGGCAAGAGAAGGCAAATGGAATGGAGGGTTTGCTCCTTACGGTTATCAACTGATTGATGGGAAATTGATAATCAATGAGGAAGAAGCAGTTGCGATACGAACTATTTTTGATCAGTATGTAAATACAACCATTGGAGCCAATGGACTTTCTAAATACTTAGAAAATCATGGTATAAGAAAAATTCCAAGACAAAATGGGAAAAATCCATTGTTCGACGCAGGTCTTATAAGAAAGATATTAAAAAACCCTGTATATAACGGGAAAATAGCCTTTGGAAGAAGAACTTTAGAAAAAGTTCATGGAACAAGAAATGAATATAAGCAAGTTGAACAAGATGAATATTTAATAGCTGAAGGTATTCATGAAGCTATAATTTCTGATGAGCTATGGCAAGCAGCTCAAGTTAAGTTAAAATCTCAAGCAAAGAAATATGAGCATGTGAATAAAGGGAAAGATACACGCACACATCTGCTTTCAGGAATTGTAAAATGTCCAATATGTGGAGTGGGAATGTTTGGAAACAAGTGTATTAAGAAAAAGAAAGATGGTACAAAGTATAAAGATTTTTATTACTATGGCTGTAAACATAGGCATATGATAAGAGGTCATAAATGTACTTACAATAAACAAATCAGAGAAGAATTGTTAGATGATGCAGTTGCTGAGGTAATTATAAAGATAGTAAGCAATCCCAAATTTGCTTCTATGATGCAAGAAAAAATTAACATGAAGGTAGATACCTCTGAAATAGAAAAAGAGATAGATAATTACCAGAAAGAATTGAGGAAGAGTCATTCTACGAAATTTAAGCTAATTGAGGAAATAGATAATTTGGATGCTGATGATAAGCACTACAAACGAAGAAAACAAGACTTAGACGATAGACTTTATCGTATGTATGATAAGATTGAAGACTTAGAATCATTGTTAATTGATGCGAAAGCAAAGAAACAAACTATTGAAGCTGAGAAACTTACAGGAGATAACATATATAAGATTTTGATCTATTTTGATAAACTTTACAAGGTAATGAATGATGTAGAGCGTAGACAGTTAATTACAGCTTTGATTTCTGAAATTCAAATTTATGAAGAGAAGCAACCAAATGGACAATGGCTAAAATCCATTACTTTTAAGCTACCTATCATTGATGAGGATCTAAATATAAGTTTGGACAATGATGAGCATGTTGAGACAATTGTGTTGCTTTCAAAACTAGATTCTAAGAAATATATTAGTGTAGAACTTCCGATGGATGATATGGATTTAACAAGTGCTGAAAGTAAGGCAACATATAAACAAATTCAAAACTATGTTTTGGAAAAGTTTGGGGTTAAAGTATCTACTCTGTACATTGCACAAGTTAAGAAAAAGCATGGTTTAGAAGTTAGGGAACACTATAATATTTCAAAGAACGAGAACCAGAAAGTTCTACAGTGCTCAATTGAAAAGGAAGAAGCTATTTTGGATGCGTTGAAGCACTTTAAGATGTTGTAATATTAAAACAATAGGGGGGATTATAGACAGTGGCTAATATTGAAAGTATTAAACAAAAAATACTACAACTGGATGCAGGTTCATTTCAAAATCTTTGTGATTCTTATTTATATAAAACGGGCTATCCGAGTATAGTATCTCTTGGTGGAGAAGCAGGTACACGAAAGACCACTTTAGGTACACCTGATACATATTTTATTGCATCAAATGAAAAGTATGTTTTTGTTGAATACACAACTCAAAGGACAAACTTATTTGCAAAAATTAGGGATGACCTTGAAAAATGTCTTGATACAGCAAAGACAGGTGTTCCATATGACAAAATCTCTGAAATTATTTATTGTCATACTTCATCAAACCTTACACCCTTTCAAGATAGTGAAGTAAAAAAACTGTGTGAAGATGTTGGAGTTAAGCTTGTAATTATCGGAATTGATAAGCTTGCAGAAGATATATATCTTTTCCATCATAATCTTTCACGTGATTTTTTGGGAATATCAATAAGTACAGATCAAATTCAATCATATGATGAATTTATTAATAGTTACAATGCAAATAGAATGGCTGCTCCAATTGACACTAAATTTCTATTCAGAGAAAAAGAATTTCAAGATATCATCAATGCTTATCTTAAAGTGGATGTTGTTATACTTAGTGGTTCATCAGGTACGGGAAAAACACGTTTAGCTTTGCATTATGTAAAAAATCATGCAGATGCTAAGAATGAAAAGACTTACTGTATTCATAGTAATGCATTACCAATATACGAGGATTTAAAACTTTTTTTAGATAAACCAGGAGATTATTTTCTTTTTATTGATGATGCCAATCAATTGTCAGGACTGCAGCATATTATCCGATACGTTAGTATGAAACCAGAGGGATATAATGTAAAAATACTTATTACAGTAAGGGATTATGCACTTCAAAAAGTGATAAACGATGTTCGAGCAATCACTTCTTATGAAATTGTGAATGTAAATGTATTTTCAGAGAATGAGATTAAGGAATTACTTGAAACTTCATTGGGCATTTTGAATTCAGACTATCAAGAACGAATTATAAGAATTGCAGAAGGAAATGCTCGTATTGCTATACTTGCTGGGAAAGTAGCATGCAGTTCAAATCGTTTGGAGTCTATTGATGATGTGTCACAATTATATGAAGACTATTATGGTTCTAATTTAGAAAATAATCAATTTTTTATAGACAAAAATCTGTGTATAACTTCTGGTATAATTGCTTTTCTTGAAGCAATTCATTTAGATTATATTGATGCACTTTTACCAATTTTACAGGAAAAAGGGTTAAATCGAGATAGTTTCATTGAAAATATCCGTATGCTTCACGAGCGGGAGATTGTCGATATTTGTAATGATAAAGCTGTTCGTTTTTCTGATCAATGTTTGTCTAATTATTTGTTAAAATATATTTTCTTTGACAAAAAATTACTTAGTTTGTCGAAGATGATTAAAGCTTGCTTTTCAAGTTACAGAGAGAGAACTGTATCTTCTGTTAATACGTTACTTAATATTTTTAAAAATAAGGCACTTTTAAATTTTGCTGAGAAAGAAATAAAGTTATTATGGGATGAATTATCAACAGAAAAATCGCCAATCTTCTTTGAATTTGTAAAAGTCTTTTTTCGCATTAATCCTACGGAAACACTTTTGCTTTTGCAAAATGAAATTGAATCTGAAGAAAGAGTGATTTGTGAATGGATCGATATAGATACTGAAAAAAGAAAAAATTATCAACATGTGGAAAATGATATCATTAAAATTCTTGGTGGATTTGCAGATATGACTGATTTACCAACCGCTTGTGATTTGTTTTTTCAATATTATCTAAAGCGACCAGATTTATTTATGGAATTTTACCATGCAGTTAATATATATTTTGGTATTCAGAGGGCTTCTTTTCGTAATAGTTTTTACACTCAAATAACTTTTTTTGAAAAAATAATAGAATATTCAAATGATTGGAAACAAGAATTTATTGTAATAATTTTTTTGCAGATAGCAGAAGAATTTCTGAAGTTAAATTTTTCTCCAGCGGAGGAAGGACGAAAGAATGCAATAACCATATATCAGATTCCATTAACTATGTCTAAAGGTGTTGAAAAATATCGTGAGTTAATTTGGGAATCGTTAACTTCTTTGAGTAAAATTGAAAAGTATAGAGAAAAAGTTAGGGAAATTCTTAGTTCTTATGGTGGCATTATTGCCGATATAAGCATTCCTGTTTTACAATTTGATTTAAAATATATTGAATTAATTTTGAAGTTAAATTTTCCACCAGATAAATTGGCAAATTACCTTTTAGCAGACAAAATAGTGCAAGTTTTTAGCAGAATGAATTATTATTGTGAATCCTTGTTTTCTGAATATTTTGAAGGAGAGAGCTTTCAATTATATTGTCTTCTTAAAGGACCAGATTATAAAGAAACTGGTTATGAAGAAAATAGAAAACAAAAGCAGCAATCAATTAATCATTACACTTTGAATTGTGATTTACAGATATTTAAGAAGTTAATTGATGTTTGCAACGGTATTTCTGAGCTAGATAACCATTCATATTGGGAGGTCGGTGAAGGATTAGGCATTGCCTTTGATGCTATTTCCGATAAAGCAGATTTGTATGTTGATGCAATTAAATATTATATCAAAAACGATACACCAAACAATTTACATCCATACCATCTAGTAGACAATTTATTTTCATTATTATCCGATTCAGAAGTGTATGAAATTATTATTAGTGAAGAATATAGTCAGAAAAATGCTTGGACATATGCATATTATCATGAATTACCGCCGGGATTAATTACAGAAAAACATTTACAAGGGCTTTATGATTTTTTGAAAGATACTTCTGACAGATATATTACCTCATCATCAATGCGTGATGTAGATTTTCTGGATAAGTATAATGCAATAGATGAATTAGCATTAATAGAAGGTTGCAAAATTATTTTGGATAAAAAAGAGTATTCCTCTTTTATCGTGGATATTTATTTTGGCTTGTTATTTAATTATCATCATAATACACCAAGGGAAGTGATTCAGAAATTTAATTGTAATTTAGAATTGCTTGAAGAAATATACTATGCTATGTTGTCATATGATAAACATCATGATTATGACGGACAATTTTTGAAGGAAATATATTCGGTTAGACCTTCTATACTGGACAAGTATATAGATTATTTAATAAATAGTGACTCTTTTAGTGACCATCAAGAAAAGCATTGTTGCTTTTTTGATTTGGACGATTTTGTAGAAATATATAATAAAATCTTTGAGCAGTTGATAAGAAACCGTCAATATTCTAGGTTGTCAGTACCGTATTTTTTAGAATCTTTATTATTGCCAAAGCAAAATGAGAAAAAGCTGTTAGAAAGACAAGATATGTGGATTCGACAATGTATTCAACGATTCTTCAATGATGAAGCAAAAATGTATTGCCTATTTTCAGTTGTGTCAAAATTAGAGTTCAAAAGAAAAAAAGAGTATATCTTGCTCTTTCTTAAGAATAATCCGTTGTTCGAAGACTTTGAAAAAATACCATTAACACCTACTTCTTGTAGTTGGTCAGGTAGTGCAGTACCTATGTATTCAGCTTGGATTGGATTTCTCGAATCATTGTTACCAAATTTTATAGGTTTAAAGTGGATAAAACATAAAAACTATATTGAAACAAAAATTGATGATTTACAAAAACAAATCGAAGCGGAGCAGATAGACGAGATTTTAAGAGGATGATTTATAAATACAAAAAGACTGTATAAATATATAAGTAAAACTATCTGTGAATTGACATTTCATGATGGTTTAACCTACAAATAAAAACAAATTTATCTAAATCTTATTTAAGGTTTAAAAAACATTATGGATGTTGGAGATGTTATTAAGACTGGTTTGGACAATGGTGAGCATGTCGAGTGTGTTGCTCTGCTAGTCAAGGAAGATATAAAATAGTTAGGAGAAAGGGTATAAAAAAGGTTATCTAGAAGGTAATTAGAGCGTAATAGTAAAAATGTGGAGGAGAATATGGAAAAGAGTACAGAAACTATTGAAGATATTTTAGAGGCATATCAACAAGCTGATGATGATGCAACAGAAATTTTATCTTATATTAATTCTATTTCTAAACCAGTGGAACTAAAAGAATCATCCTTACCCTCATTGGTTAAAAATCTCGAAAATAAGGAATCAGATGTTACAAAAAAATATATGAGTTATGCATCCATAGTCGGGGAACGGTCGCAGCAGCAGTAGGAACTTCAGTTACCACAGGAATGTTTTCCAGCGGGCTAGCTACTGGAGGGGCAATGGCAGTTGGCGGACTGGGATTAGGAATGATTACTGGATTAAATATTGTATCGATTCCAGCATTGGCATTGCCACTCGCATTAAAAATGTTAAGGAATGCAAAAGTAAAAAGATATCAAAAAGATAACCAAGAATCAATGAGGCAGAAGAAGAAACTTGAAGAAGGAAAAAAGAAACTTACCATTTGGATTTCTAATTTACAACAGCGTGTAACAGAATTAGATGAAATAATGCATAAAGATATGAGTAATAAATTCACTGAATACAAAGAAAAAACAAAGAAATTTGCACAAGATATTTCAATACAGATTGATGATTTTCTTAATGTAGATGTAAATAAGAGAATTTTGAAATATAACGAAGTTATTTTGAAGCAGTATAAATTACAAAAAGACTTGGAAGAAAAAGTAGATTTTTTGTTTGATGCATATAATAAAATGCATGCTGAAAAACAAGAGTTAGAAAGGCAGATAAATTGTTTAGTCAAACTCTTGAATGCTATAAATTGTCCAGCATCTGTAATCAATAAGGCCTTGAATGAGGAGACATAAATATGATTTCGTATAGAGAAAAAGAGATGATAATGGTCATGAAATTTATGGCTGATCATTCTAGTGATTTTGCAGAACAGCGTATGGATACTCATAAGAAGATGACTGGTAGCGAAGCGGTTGTCGAATCAATTAATATACTTCCTGAGATATCGAATTATGCCTCTTTAGTAGAGTATGTTAACAGCCAAGGGTATGATACGATTTTAAGAATGGAAGATTTATTATCTGAGGAGGATGGCTCAACTTGAGAAAGAATACGATGATATTGAAAGTAAATTCAAAAGTCTAACAGGTTTGAATAAAACAGATGTTCTTTTTATTTTTATTGCAGTAGTATTGCAAATGATTCGTCAATTCTTACAACCCTCTGTTAATTTTGATGCATTCAAAAGTAAGAAGAATAGACCGTCACACAATACTACCGCTGATGAGGCTAAGAAATCTGTATATGATAAGGATAAAGCAAGTACCATGAAGAATAAGGCGGAGAGCGACAAAACAAAGGACTCAAGATATTATCATGCCTCAGTTCAAGAAATAGCAGATATAAATCATGTTCCATACGATGTGGTGAGTGGTACAAAAAAAATTTAATGTGAAGCTTAGCGGAACGAATCATAGAGCCAAGACATTAGGACATGATCCTTGGTTGGGTTATTTATTTGGAACTTGTAATATTTTAACAAATACTATGTCACTTGGAAAAGACAATGCATTTCGTACATTACATGTAGGAAAGGACACATCGGGTAAGCTAGCTGCTATAGCTGAGGCAAATCCGATAAAGATGTTTGAATATACGGTAAAAAGATATAAAGAATCAAAGGCAACAATAGGTATAGCATTTATTAAGAAAGCCTACCATATTAAATCTGACGAGTATTCGAAAGAAGGATTAAGCTTACCATTTTTGCAGTTGTTGGTAGATTCGGATATTATCAAGGAATTATGTGAGTCAGGAATAGACTATGCGAAATTGGATTTTTTGGGATCAGTCGGAGTTCAGACAGCATTAGCAGAGATGATTAATTACGTAATTTCTGTTGCTCACAGAATTACGATTATTTGCGAAGAAAATAAAAAGAATAACGAAACGATAACTAAAGATCAGTTACTTCAATCACTAAAGAAAAATGTAACTTTACATGAAGTGAGAACAAGAAAAGTTATTATAATTTCTGAAAGCATAGCGTCTTTGGTAAATGCTGGTATTGTACTTATTGCAGTAAAGAGAGGAGCTGGAGATTTGGTGAAAAAGGTTGATATTGGGGGATATATTTCAACTATTTTTCACTTGTTTAATGATATTAGATTTATTACA